>CAZPPZ010000195.1:0-6155 GCA_964588545.1 uncultured Myxococcales bacterium
CTCAACAAGGCCAAAGAAAACATCAAGATTTGAGGAGCGGTCCGGAACCACCCCCCCGCATCTGTCCGGCTGGAGCGGTGGCAGAATCGGCGGCAAGATGATGACCCTGCCGATACTGCTTCTGACCACCACCGGGCGGCGCTCAGGCCAGGCCCGCACCCGTGCACTGAGCTACCTGCCCCATGGAGACTCCTACGTGGTCATCGCATCATGCCTCGGACAGCCCAAGCATCCGGCTTGGTGGCTCAACCTCGAAGCCAGCGCACGGGCGTCGGTTCAGGTAGGCAACAACACCATCGACGTGGAGGCACGCGAGGCCGAGGGCGAAGAGCGCGAACAGCTGTGGAACCAGGTGGTCGCTCGCCAAAGCGATTACGCCGAGTACCAGAGCAGAACCAAGCGGCGTATCCCCGTGGTCGTCCTCGAACGTCGCTAAGCAATGAGAAAACTTGTTTGGAACTTTGGCGACCTTCTCGAAGGGATCGATGCTGTCTTGCCCGGCGACGCCGCCGCGCTCGTCCACCAACAGCGCCGGGTCAGCTGGAGTGAGTTCGCCCGCCACAGCAACAACCTGGCCGCTGCGCTGCGAGCGCGTGGTGCCAAGCCTGATGACAAGATCGCCATCTACCTTCGCAACTGCCCTGAGTACATGGAAACCCTGGCAGCGTCCTTCAAGGCAAGACTGGTCCACGTAAACGTCAATTTCCGCTACCTCGATGATGAGCTAGCCTACGTCTTCGACAACTCCGACGCCCGCATCGTCGTCTTCGGCGAAGAGTTTTGTGACCGCGTGGCCGCGCTCCAACAGCGTTGCCGCACGGTTAAGACCTGGGTACAGGTAGGCGGATCGCCCTCTCCCTTCGCCGAGTCATACGACGCGCTGGTCGCCGAGGGGTCAGGAGAGCCGCTGGGTATCGAGCGCTCGCAGGATGATCTGTTCTTCATCTATACCGGTGGTACCACCGGTATGCCCAAGGGTGTGATGTGGCGCAACCAGGATCTGTGGGGAGCGCTAGGCTACGGCGCCAACAACCCAGCCAACGCTGGCTCCAAACCGCAGACCCCACGAGAGCACATCGACAACGTCGGCCGTTTCGGCGCGTCACCGCTACAGATCGTCGCCTGTCCGCTAATGCATGGCACCGGAATACTCACCTCGATGAGTGCGATCGCGGGGGGCTCGGGCATCGTCACCCTGGGTGGCAGCGGCTTCGACCCCGTGGAACTTTTCGACACGGTCGAGAGCAGCGGTGCTGCTTCGGTAATAATCGTTGGAGACGCCTTCGCCCGCCCCATGCTCAACACCCTCAATCAGCATCGCGGGCGCTGGAAACTCGAGTCCCTGAAGGTAATCCTGTCCTCTGGAGTGATGTGGAGCCGCGAGGTCAAGCTTGGCCTTCTCGAACATATACCTGGGGCGATGCTCGCCGACATGTTCGGATCCTCCGAGGCCGTAGGTTTTGGTGCGTCGGTCAGCTCGGCCAAGGATGGCGCCAAGACCGCCAGGTTTACCATAGGTGAAAATTGTAAGGTCTTCACCGAAGACCACCGCGAGGTGCGGCCCGGTAGCGGCGAGCGGGGTTTCGTTGCTCGTTCAGGCCCGATCCCACTAGGCTACTACAAGGATCCGGAAAAGAGCGCCAAGACCTTCCCGACAATCTCTGGCACGCGTTACTCGATCCCTGGTGATTGGTGCACGGTAGAGGCCGATGGGACCCTCAATCTGCTAGGCCGCGGCAGCGTATGCATCAACACCGCCGGCGAGAAGGTCTACCCCGAAGAAATAGAGGAAACCCTCAAGACCCACGACGATATCGAAGACGCCCTGGTTTTTGGTCTAGCCGATAACAAATGGGGGCAGGCGGTAACTGCGCTAGTCGAGCTACGCCGTGGTGCGGTGTTCGACGAGGCGGCCTTGCGCAGCCACGTACGTAAGCGCCTCGCCGGCTACAAGACTCCTAAGCGAATCCTCGCGGTACCTACGATGTTTCGTGCGCCAAACGGCAAGCCCGACTACAAGAGCGCAACCACCCACGCCGCGCGCGAACTCGCGTTGTCCTAAGCAGGGCGGCGCGACCACCGGGCTCGCCGTTCAAGCTGCCTGCGAGGCCGCGGCCACTCGCGTCAGCTTCACCGGTACGTAGCGATGGTGAGGACACCCGGTTATAGGATCACGATCGGCGGCATCGGTGATCTCGTTGCAGTTCGCACCTTCAATCTCGCGTTTGCCGTCAATCGAGGTCGCATACTCTACGCCGAATCCGTTGGGCACAGACACGTGGCCGGCCATCATCCTCCTATCGATAAGCACCGGCAGCACCAGCGAGCCACGATTGGTCTCGACACGAACGCTATCGCCCCTGCCAAGACCCAACTCCTCAGCATCATCGGGCGAGACACTCAGCGGACAGTGGGGACCACTGCCCTTGCGCCATGCCGGATCGCGCTGGATGGTGTTAGCCGTCCAACGCGTGCGTGAGCCAGCACAAAGTACAAAGGGATAGTCGGGATCCGGCTCCCGCGAAGCCTCGAGCGCACGATCAATTTCGCTAAGCATCGGTGCGGGTGCCACACGTATCCGCTTGTCCTGGTATCCGAGATGACGCTCGAGGTTGCCCTCGAGTTCGACACGCGCAATCTCGACACCTTCGGGGTGCGCGAGAATACGCCGGAAAATTTCCTCACCGATAGCGAAACTGTCCTTGTCGGCCCACTCCCCGCCCAAGGCGCGCACGACATCGTCCTTGCGCTCCATCGCGTTGGCCTGGGAGTTCGCGTAGATAGCCACCAACGACGGTGCGTCAAAATGATGTCCTATGCCTTGATAGGCCCAAAACAGCAGCTGCGACTCACCGTTGATGCCGCGCTCGGCCAGCTCTGGGAGTTTCGACATAGCGGTTAGCAAGAATGCGCCACGTGCGTCGGCGGTCTCGGGCCGACCAAGCTCGCGCAGATCCTCGGGCAGCGGATCGACGATCTCCATGGCCGCGGCAAGTCGCGCATATATCTCAGGCTCGGGCAGCGCCTCGGGCGGACCCGGGATAACCGGCGGACGCAACTGCACGTCAATCTGCGGGTGACGCTTGGGAAACATCGCTATCTCCCACTTCTCGTAACCACATGGAGTGGGCAATACATAGTCAGCGAGCATCGCCGTCTCGGTCATCGCAGGTTCGATGACGACCATCAGCTCTAGATGGTCGATGGCCTCGCGCCAGGCCTTGGTATCCGAGAATGACAGCAGAGGGTTGGAGCCCTCGACTACCAGCGCGCGCATATGCTCGGGATGATCAAGCATGATCTCCTCGGGTATCAGCACCGGCGAGAACATGCCGAAATTACCCAGCGCACGGATCGCAGCTATGCCCGAGGCCAGAGCCCGCTCCGGTTCGCCGTGGCGGCCCGGGCTGAGTGTGGGAGGCAAGAAGGTTTCAAGAAAAATCTCGCCGCCAACGCGTCCGATGTCTCCCGATAGTGTCAGGTTCAACTGGATCAAGTACGACAGCAGGGTCGAGAACGGCGTCATCTCAAGACCCAGGTCCCACATCAGTGCCGAAGCCCCCGAAGCGGCAAACTCGCTAGCAATCTCCTCAATGGTCGCCTTATCGAGCCCAGCGCGAGCAGCCATATCGCCAACATCGATGCGCGCCAAGACATCGCGAAGTTCGTTAAAACCCAAAGTAGTTCCGGCAATAAACTCTGCGTCGTAGAGCTCGTGCTGAACCATCACGGCGGCCATGCCGAGCAGCATGTAAACGTCACCACCTGGTCGCACGCGCACGTGCTGATCGGCGCCGCGGGTGGTCTCGGTCTCACGCGGATCGACCGCGACTAGCTTGCAGTCGTCGCTCTTGGCCAACGCCTTGAGAGTTTCGGTGGGGTTATGTCCGCGATTGCTGATGCGAGGGTTGGTACCCATAACCAACAAATAACGAGTCGCGTGTAGATCGGGATGAAGGAAGCAAGTGGGAGAAGCATCGAACATCCACTGCGCGACTAGCATGTGCTGGGTTTTTTCTTGGGCGAAAGCGTTGAACCAACGACGCGAGCCCAGGCCCCGCAAGAATGAAGATGCATAAGCCGCGTCCATGTGATTGCCCTGCCCACCTATACCTACCAGACCTATGGCACGGGGCGAGTACTTGCTACGGATCTCCCCGAGCTTGGCGGCTATCTCGGTGATCGCCGTGTCCCAGTCTATACGCTCGAAACTACCATCGTCGCGGCGGCGCAAGGGGTGCTCGACGCGTTGCTGATGATGAGCGTAGCGGTCGATGGTAACCCCCTTGTTGCAAATATAGCCCTGGGTGATGGGGTTGTTCTCATCGGCGCGTACACGACTAATGCGCCCCTCCTCAACGTCGACTCGTACTCCACAGTTGTGGCTGCACAGTACGCAAACCGTCGGCAAATCAGAGGCCTCGAGTGCAATCGGGTTCTTCGAAATCGAAGGGTCCACCTCGCGCATCTTGCTCATAACTACTTTCTCCATCGCGTCCCCGGCGCCGCGCTAGTCTCGAAGTGCCTGGTTGAGGGTTCCAAGATCACAGATCATTCGGTCGAAAAGATCACTGCCTACGCTCTGCCGAAGACTCTCTTGCGCCTGCTCCCACAGCGGTTGGCAGCGCTCAAGCTTGGCACGACCGGCTGAGCTTAGCTCGAGTTCCTTGGCGCGCCGATCATGCCCGGCTCCAACACCAACCAGTCCCTCGCTCTGCAGAGGCTTGAGGGTGCGCGTCATGGTGCTCGGATCTAGGCCAAGGGCCGCGGCCAGCGAGTGCATGGTCACGCCCCCTCCCCGCTCGATCGCCATCAGTATGGCAAACTGGGTAGTGCGCAGCCCCGCTGGCTTGAGACAGCGATCGTAGAGATCGGTGATCAAACGGGCCGCATTACGCACGTTGAAACACGCACAGCCTTCCAGAGAGCTACGCTCAGGGTTCGATGCGGGGAGGGATTGCTTGGCCTTGTCCGCGCCCGACATATTACTTGCATGTACAAGTATGGCAGCGATAGGTCAAGACCGAGACAGCAGTTTAGGCCATTTCTTCCTTTAGCTGGCTCTTGAGGATCTTGCCGTTGGCGTTGCGCGGCAGCGGCTCGTGGCGAATGTCGATACGCACCGGCACTTTGAAAGCGGCAAGATGCTCGGCCACGTGGCGGCGCAGCCCTTCGGCGTCGACGCGAGCCCCCTCGCGCAGCTGTACCACGGCACCGACTTCTTCGCCGAGAACTCGGTGGGGCAAGCCCACCACCGCAGCATCGGTGACGTCGGGATGGTCATAGAGCACGCTCTCGACCTCAACGCAGTAGACGTTCTCGCCACCACGGATGACCATGTCTTTGGCGCGGTCTACGATGTAGACGAATCCTTCTTCATCTATGCGACCTAGATCGCCCGAGCGCAGCCAGCCGTCACAAAAAGTCTCGGCGGTAGCCTCGGCCTTATTCCAATAGCCCTTGACGACGTTGGGCCCCTTGATCAACAGCTCGCCTACTTCGCCGACCGGCAGTTCGTTGTCATCGGTGTCGACCACCTTGACCTCGCACACCGGCACCGCCTGGCCCACGCTGTCGGGCTTGCGCACATAGTCCTGGCCACTGTTGAAGGTGGTAATAGATGAGGTTTCGGTCAGCCCGTAGCCGTTGCCCGGGGTCACTGCCGGAAACTCTTCCTTGATGCGCCTCAACAGCTCGGGTGCAGCCGGAGCCCCGCCGTAGCCGATACCGGTAACGCTCGAGAGATCGCGCCTGGCAAAGGTAGGAGCTTCTAGCACCTGCCACACCATCGCCGGCACTCCGCCGAAGCTGGTAATACGCTCGCGTTCTATCAGTTCGAGCGCAAGGTTGGGCTCCCACTTGTACATCATCACCAACTTTCCGCCGAACAAAGTATTGGCAGCCAAGATCGAGTGGCAGCCGGTAGCGTGAAAGAACGGTACCGAGATCAGCTGAGCGTTCTGCGGACGCTCGGCCAGCGACTCCACGCTACCACCGTCGATCAGCGTGCTACGAGCCTGAACGAAGGCCAGGCTCAATAGATTGCCACAGATGTTGCGCTGCGTGCCAAGCGCACCCTTGGGTTTCCCGGTTGTCCCGGTAGTATATATAATGGTAGCGTCGTCTTCTCTCTGCGAGTCTGCAGCTGTGGCGAC
>CAZPPZ010000196.1:0-6126 GCA_964588545.1 uncultured Myxococcales bacterium
AAGCTTCTCTGCGGCCCAACCAGAGCGGTGACGCATCAGCGGCATGTGCGCATCCCAGCATTGCACCGAGCAAAACACGTAGGAGCTACCCTTGCGATTACAGGTAGAAACGCTGCATACGTAGTAGTTCGTGGCGAATCCCAGCTCACGTTTACAGCTGCTGCAGCGCCGCCAAAAAGTATCATTCATTCACTCCGCTCCCTAGTGATCGGCAGACCCAACGTCGAATTTTTCGCTGTTGGGCCCGGCTTGCCGCTCCAGCACGGCTAGTAAGCCGGCCACCAACGTAGAGCATTCGCTCTCATCGATGACCTCGGCTCTTACGGCTTCATGAGCCGCATCGAGACAGCGGCTATAAATAGACGAGAGATCGAGAATCGGGCTACGGTCAATGTATCCCTTCTCTTCTAGATAGTCCTTGAGTGCATCTAGAGATCCCGATCTAAAACCCCTGGCGCGTTCATCGCTGCGCTCACTCATCGCAGTAATCAGCCGCTCGGCGTTTCCGCCGAGATCGTGGCTTAGATCGACGATACGGTCGATATAAGTCTCGCTAACCGCGCCACTTTCTTCGAGCACAGCGCGAGAGACGGGTTTACCCCGGCCCACCTGCCAGGCCTCGTGAACGGCGGCCGCACACACGCATAGCGCATCGATGCGTGCACACGCGAGCGCGCCAAGCAGACGCTCGGCGCGGCCCGAGCTTGACAGCGAACACCACTGCCCCACCGTGCTGAGGTGAAAGCGTTGGAGCAGGCGATAGAGTGTGTCGAGATCATCACGCAACACGTAGAACAGATGCAGTTGGGTAAAGCTGGCCCAAGGATCCACCGCTGGCACCTGCAACGCGATGGCGTAGTCCTCGGGACTCAGGCCATCAGGACGCGGTAGCTCGGGAAGTTTGGGGATATGTATCGTGGCTAGGTCGTCGATCGCCTGCTGCTGGCCGCGGATCTTGCCCAGGTCGATCAGTCTCAGTTCGGTTTCCCCTGCTGCGCGGCAGACCGCCTTCCAGCGCTCAGCATCGCTGGGGTTAGAGGTCATGTAGAAAACCTGGCGGCCCTCACCGGCCAACACACACAGGCTCTCGGCGACTGCATCGAAACGCTGAGGGTCAGCGGTACTCAAGACCTCGTCAAACACCAGCGGCAAACGACAGCCACGCTCGGCCGAAATCGCAAAGGCCACGCGCACTGCCAGCAGCAACTGAATACGCGTCCCCTCCGAGAGCTCGGATATTGCCAGACCCTGCCCGCTCGAGGTATCGAGCGCGCGAAACTGCGCCCCTTCGGCATCGGACAGTTTCAGCTCGTAGGAGTTATGAGTGAAGGCGGCAAAATATTCCACGGCGCGATCCAACACCGCTGGTCGGCTCTCTCGCTCGTGCTCACGGTCTACTTCATCGAGAAGGAAACACCCGGCAGCGCGAACTCTAGCCTTCTCACAAACCTCAGCGAGAGCGTCTTTGGCGGCGGTCAACCTCGCCTGCGCGCTCTCTAACTCGGTTTTTCCAGCCGCTTCATCAAGACGCGCGCGTATACTTCCTATCTCGCCCGATATTCGGTCGAGACTCTCGGCCTCGCCAGCGGCCTGCTCTAGTCGCGCCCTAGCATCATCGAGCGAAAGATCGAGCAGTTCGGTATGATCGACCAAACGCGCTCGGTTATCTTCTACAAGCTGGGTCTGGTGCTCACAGTGGCGACGGGCATCTCGATAGCTGTCGAGCTGACGCAGACGCTCTTCCAGACCGTGTTTATCATCAACGCCGAGACCACGCTCAGCATAGAACTCTTCGATCTGCGCGAGAGCTGCGCTGTGGTCGGCGTTCGCGCGATCGAGCCGCCGAACCGCACTCTCGCGTTGCCCGCGGTAATTGCCATAGTCACTTAAGCGTCGGCGCAGATCACTCAACCGTGCGCGGACGGCGGCTAGATCATCCTCGCAGCTCAGACCGTACTCATTCAAGAAATGTAGCAGACCGGCGCGGACCTCACTGAACTCGGCACTCAGAAGCTCGACCTTAGCCTCCGCGGCAGCCGCCTCAGAGGCCGCCGCATCGCACTCGTGCCAGCGCCGAGCCAACACCGAAAGCGCAAGGTCCGAGTCAATACCACAGTCGACGTCCAGACCCAGCTCCTCGCGCAGCTTGCAACGCGCGGCGAGCAACTCGGCCTGCTCAGCGTCTAAATCGCTAAGGCGCTGGCGTAGGAGCAGAAGCTGAGTGCGCCTTAGTTCGCCGACCTTGGCACGCGCACAGCGCTCATCGAGTAGATGCAGCAAGGCGCGCACACTGTCACTGTGCCAGTGCGGAGGCTCAGCTACGCGCGAGAGCTCAAACTCTCGCGCCCACTGATGACGCATATCGCCATCGCCGCCACTTCGGCGTCCACGCAACACAAGGCCACCCGCGACCATGGCAACAGCCGCGCCAGCGACAAACAGCCAGGCCAAATCATCATAGACCGCCAATCCGCTTGCCAACACCGCCACAGTAGTGGCCACTGCGATCTGCCAAGTGGGCACGGCCGGGGCCAGCGCTGCAGGCGAAGCCAGCCAATTGCGCAAACTGTCACTGGCACGAGACAGCGACGTTAGCTCGCAAGTTTCTTCACCGCCATCAGCAGCCGTGAGCAAGTCAATCTGTGTCTTTACGCCTGCGTACTGAGCGCGCAGCTTGTCGGCCCGCGCAAGCAAGGCCTCGGCCCGGCCCAAGAGCTCAAGCGAGAGCTGCGCAAACGGCTTGGACACAGGGCTTGTGGCCGAGCTAAAGCCCAGAGATTCGCGCGCAGCTTCGAGCTTGGCGCGGGCTACCTCGCTGCGCTCGCGAGCCACCGCGACATCACGCGCGAGAGCCTCGGCCACAGAGACGCGGCTCAAACAAGCCTCTAGCTCCGCCTCGTCGGGGCGGGTCTCGTCTAGTCCCGACGCCCTCATGCCAGCTTCGGCCTGTCCGAGCGCTTCGGCACTCTCCGCCACTTCGGTGGCTGCGCTATCACGCCGGCCCTCTAGCTGTGCAAGGCTATCGCGGTCGTCGCCGCGCAAGGCAGACATTTCCACGGGAAAGTGTTCGAGTTCAGATTGGCAGGTGGCCCGTGCGTCTTCGGCAACCGCGAGATCCACAGCGCGCTCTAGCCAGCCTACCTGGGTTTGGGCAAGCTTGGCGAGCTTCAAGGCACTCGAGAGTTCATCCAGACGGCCTTCTTCGCTGGCCAGATCACGAAATTCTTTTTGCACCGCGCGAAGCTGCTCGTGGGCCCTATCGCGTTCATCGCGCTCACGACGGCCGAGCTTTGCTTCCAGTAAGAAATGTTCCCGACGGACCTTGTCCAGCTCGTAGCCACCGGACATCTGTACGCGGATCTTACGGGCGATGTCGGCGTCGGTATCATCGCCACCGACGATCAAGTCGCGCATCCCCATGGTGTAACACGCCGAGAGGCTCTCGGCGGGCAGTTGCGGTGGCTCGACCGGCTCACCATTACACTGCCAGCGCACCTGAGCACCGTCGCGCTCGGCGCTAAGCGCGCGCTCACCGTCTTGCCAGAGACTCTCAAGCTCGAGCTTCTTCGAGCTGTTGCGGCCCGGCCATAGCATCGCCACCATCGCCTTGCACAGCGAGGTCTTGCCCGAGCCGTTCGGGCCAACGATTACGTTGACGCCCTCTCCTAGATTTTCAAGGGTAAACTCCGGATCGATACCGGGCAGACGGCGCAAGCGTATGCGCTTGAGCCTCACCACCCACCCTCCGAGTCGCGCTGCGCGAGTAGTTCTTCTAGAGCCTTGGTTCCTGATCTCAGCAGTAGAGTTCTGACATCCTCTACCCGGTCTTGGTCGCCGATACGCGCGGTTACACCGAGAACCTTGCTCTCGGCCTTATCGATGGCAATACTTGCTTTGCCTATAAGTTCGGCCGCCACCGCAGCGCCCTCGCACAAGATGAGCAGCCGTCGCGCCAGCAAGGCTGGCGGATCGCTGCCAGCAGCAATACGCTCGAGATCGAGAGCCGGCCCGGCATCATCGACTATCTTCTCGACGAAGTATGCGACACCGTCGTGAATACACCGTTGATCCCGTACCGCAGGACTATCAATACACTCTCGAATGAAGCTATGACTCTTGCTCCGACCGCTGAGGCGTACACGGCAGCCAACCATACGCGTCGCCCCAAGCTCGTCCTTGATGCGCAGATGAAGATCTCCGAGTAGAGAACTCAGCGCGGCCGCAAGCTCATCTTCTGGCTCGACGGGGCCTTCACCGCCAAACCCTCCCAGATCCAGATCGCAACGCTCCCAACGAAGTGGCGCCAGCGACACCTGCTCGAGCGCAACCTCCCCGCGACCGCCGACCCGCGCCAACCAGGGACCGTGGCGGCCCGGCTCACCAGGATCCAGACCAACGATTGAGCCGAGGTAGCCAAGCGGGCGCACGCCGCCGAGATCATCGGGCTTGTGGATGTGACCCAACAGCCAGGCATCAACTGCCCGTTGCTGCTCCAGAGCCCGACGCGGCACTGGAGCATACTCGCTACGGCCGCCGTCGAGGTCGCAGTGGAGAATACCTATCGTCGCGATGTCGTCGGCAATCGCGACATGCTGAATGTTCTCTAGCGGATTGGTCTTCACGTACTGCTGGGGAAAAGACCAGCCGAGCAGTTGTAGCTTCGCGCCCGAGCGCGACTCCAAATCGAGAGCCTCCCAGCAACCACGCGGGCCGAGCAGACGAAAACCCTCGATGCGCTGCGCCAGACGCGGCAGCGCCTGCACATCGTGATTGCCGGCAACACCGACAACCGCGATTCCGGCGTCATCGAGCTTACTCACCCCTTGCTCTAGGTGTCCGTAGGCCTCGAAGCGGTCCTCTAAACTCTCGACGACGTCTCCTGCCAGCACCACCGCATCGACCTGGTTAGCCAGGGCCCACTCTACGCTGGCGCGCCAAGCGGCGGCGGGAGTAAGCTCGTGGACACCCACGCCGTAGGCCCCGAGGTCCTCGGGTAATCGGCCTGGGCGGCGACCCAGATGAATGTCGCCAACGCAAAGAAGCCTAAACTCACTCACTCTCCGACCCTATCCAATCATCGCACGCAGCTTCGCCCACAGGCCCGAACCAACCATGTTATTAGCAATCGTGAGTATACGAGATATCACCGCAAGCACATCTTCGTCACCAACCCAGTGACGACGGACAACGTCCTCGCCAACCTTGTTAACGATGCTATCAAGAACATAGGCCGCCAGCGCGATGTCGTCTACGAAACCTATAGGTCCGAGCACGATCTCCGGCAATAGATCGAGCGGCGAGACAAAATAGGCAATTGCCGTGGCAAGTTTAGCCTTCTCGGCCACCGGCACGGCTGGATCAACGGCGAGCTTGCACAACAAATGGAATAGGTCGGGCGCAAACAACAGGTACTCCGCCCACTTACTGTGACGGCCGTACCTGGAAACCGCCCAGTTGCGAAACCTCGCCCGCAGCTTGACGTAGTAATCGCGGTGTTGTCCCGCCTCGCCCGACGCCGAGGCAGCGCTGTGCTGCTGTTCACCCATTTACTCGCCTCCAACCGCTACTCTTAGCCCGTTGCCAGCGCCACCTCCTCGCGCATCTCAGCGATCTCATGCACTCTACCCGCAAACACGGTACAGTCATCCATCGCAAGCAATTGGATCGCCAAACACCGAGGTTTCACGCCTGGCTGCGCTCAGGGGGCCGGTGCCAAGATGGCGAGCAGCAACAGCCGCTGCTCGCCATCGTTGCGAATCCCATGAGGCACCCCGGCCGGCGCAACCAGAACAACTCCGGCTTCAACCGCGATTTCTGCCCCCTCTATAAGAAATAGCCCCCGGCCTTCTACCACTTGGTAGACCTTGTCCATACCGTCGTGAGTATGCAGAGCATGCTCCTGTCCTGGCTCGAAGGCGTTGAGTCCGACCATCAGTTGCTCGGACTTAAATAGCGTGGCTTTACCCATCTTATCCGCGCTGTAGACGGCGTGATCCCGAGGGCGAATTGCTCTGGCTTGTTCCATGGCAGCAACTCTAGCCCAGATGCGCGACCAAGCCACCACCCGCCGCCGGCGGCTCTGGCACTTCCGGCTGGGGCTTGGTCAGTGTGGCGAGTCGTATAAGC
>CAZPPZ010000197.1:0-6045 GCA_964588545.1 uncultured Myxococcales bacterium
AACACACTATCACATCGACGGTGTCGATCACATCTTCGATGTCGCGGTCATCACCGCTGTCGTTGTCTATGGTTAGGCGCACCGTCGCACCTTTTGGCCGTAGCCCTAGCCCGAAGCCTTGGCCTCCGGCAGTCATGGTGATGGTCGCGAGTACCAGCAACAGCACGACGTGGAAGACTACCGAGATGGCATAGCCTTCGAGACGATTACGTAGATCAGCCTTCCGCTGAAGGGCTGCAAGAGCGACCTTGGGTTTCAAAGTCTAGGCAATCTACTGATAATGGATCTTGGCTGCAAGGTGGTTTTCATGCCGCAGCGCGGCGGACACGTGGCAGCCGTTGCTGGGTTTGAGACAGAGTCTGGATATTTTAGTGAACTGCTCGTCTGTCGGACGCATCGGGCGTACCGCAGCGATTGCGCAATTAGCAGGAGAAGATCATGGCCAAGAAGCTTCCCGAGCAAGGGATCAGCCGCGAAGAGGTTGCGGCGCTCATGGACAATATGGGCGGCGAAGACGCCGATTGGCGAGGCGGAAAAACCTGGAGCCTCATCTATCCGGCAGGCGAGGACGTCGACGCGGTGCTGCGCGACGCCAATTCGCGCTATATGTTCGCCAACGCGCTCAATCCCTTCCGCTTTCCCAGCCTCATGCACATGGAAGAGGATGTGGTGTCGATGACACTCGGGCTTCTCAATGGCGCAGACACGGCGGCTGGAACCATGACCTCGGGCGGGACCGAGAGCATCCTCATGGCGGTCAAGACCGCGCGTAACCGCGCTCGTAGTGAGCGCGGCATCAGCAGCCCCCGGCTGCTCATACCCGAATCAGCGCACCCGGCGTTTGCCAAGGCCGGGGAGTATTTAGGTGTAGAGATAGAGCGGATACCACTGGATTCGTCGTTTCGCGCCGATGTCGCTGCGGCCGAAAAGCTCATGACCGACAACACCGTCTTAGTGGTAGGTTCTGCCCCCAACTACCCTCACGGCGTCATTGATCCGATTAGCGATCTGGCCGGACTGGCCTGCGAACGCGGCGTATCATTTCACACCGATGCCTGTGTCGGTGGGTTTCTGCTGCCCTTTCTCGAACGTCTTGGCGTTGATGTTCCGCTGTTCGATTTTCGTGTCGATGGAGTGACGACGATATCTGCTGATGTGCACAAGTATGGCTACTGTACCAAGGGCGCGTCGGTGATTGCGCATCGCGACCGAGCCACGTTACAGCATCAGATATTTCTCTACGACAAATGGCCGGGTGGACTCTACGGGTCGCCGGCTTTGGCCGGCGCAAGACCGGGGGCGCCGATAGCGGCGGCCTGGGCAGTGATGAACTATCTCGGATTCGACGGCTACGAGCGTTTGGCTGCCACGCTGATGGACACCGTGGACAAACTGCGCAAGGGAATCAAAAGCCTAGCTGGACTCCAAATCTGGGGAGATCCGCCCGCGAGCGTGCTCGCTTTTGGTTCGTCGAGTATCGACATAATGGCTGTCGGTGATGTCATGGACGACAAGGGTTGGCACCTCGATCGTCAAGAGTCCCCGCCTGCACTACACATGATGGTTACACCAGGGCACGCCGATGTCGCCGATGCCTTTCTCGACGACCTTGCTTACGCGGTGAACAATCACGGCGCGTCGAAGGGCAAAGAAGCTCGCTATACTTAACCCAGCGAGCTATGGGGGTTGGCGCTTGCGCGACGGAACACCGGGAGTGCGAGTGAAGCGTCGACGGGCTCGAAAGCAACCTCAAGCTTCATGCCAATGACCAGATCTTCGGGGGCAACGTCGACCACCTTCGAGGTTATGTGCGGCCCCTCTTCGAGCGCTACGTCGACCACCGCGTAGGGTATGTCGTCGGCGAAACTTGGGTGGTAGGCCTGATGCATGACGACAAAACTGTAGACACTGGCGTGGCCACTGGCCTCTACCCACTCCAGTCGAACCGCGAAGCATGACCTGCAGAGCTCGAGTGCGGGAAAGCTGTAGCTGCCGCAACTAGCACAACGCTGCAACAGCAGTCGTCCTTGACCCGCGGCGTTCCAAAACGGGGACATCGCCGACGTCACTCTTGGTAGCGGCTTGTGCTTGCTCGAAGCAGTGTCAGTCATTGGTGTTCCTCTGCTACTCACCTGCGAGCACTAAACAGCTGTGCGTGGCCAGTATACCGCCGTTTCCAGAGACCAACGCGACTCTGGCACCATCCACCTGCCGGTCGCCGCCATCGCCACGTAGCTGGGTTACGGCTTCGACGATAGGCGTCATCCCCCACATGTAGAAGCTCGACAGTTGCCCGCCCCCGGTGTTCACCGGTAAGTCACCACCGCGTGATGTAGCTCCTGAGGCGACGAATGCACCCCCTTCACCTTTGTCGCAGAAGCCGTAGTCTTCGAGGGTGATGAGCACGGTAAAGGTGTAGCAGTCGTAGAGCTGCGCTACATCGATGTCGGTGATACCAAGACCCGCCATCGCCAGGGCGGCTGGTCCCGCTTGCCTTGCCCCAGTAGTGAGAGTCTCGAGAACGTTGTCTCCCGGATGGCCTTGTCCGAAACCACGAACTGTAACCGGAGGGCGCGCGAGATCACGTGCCCGTTCGGCACTGGTGACGATCACGCAGGCACCACCGTTAGAAACCAAACAGCAGTCGTAGAGGTGGAAGGGCTCGGCGATCCAACGCGAGTCGTGGTACTGCTCCAGAGTTAGAGCTTTGTCGCGTAACTGTGCCTGGGGGTTGCCACGAGACCAATCGCGTTGAGCGATGGCAACCGCAGCGAGATGCTCCTGGCTGGTCCCGTAGACGTGCATGTGGCGTTTGGCAACCATTGCATAGTGGGCGTTGACGCCGAAGTATCCGTAGGCTGCATCCCAACCCCGGGCAACCGCGTATGACGCCGAGGAGCCGCTTTGTTTACGATGGGCCTTGGGGGGCTTGAGCGGTGCATCAGAAAAAACGCAGGCGACGACACTGGCCATGCCGCTGTCTATCGCTTGGCAGGCATATTGGACCATGGCAGCGGCCGTAGCCCCGCCGCTGCTCATCGACAGCGACATTCTTAGATCGCGTAGCCCGAGAAGCCCCTGTAGCGTAGCCGAGGCCATCAAAGGGTTGCTCCAGCTGAGTCCGGGGTTGACCAGGAGGCCGTCGATTGCGTCCTTGGCCAGTCCGGCATCGGTGATCGCGCGACTTACGGCCTCGACCGCGAAACCCAGGTACCCGTGATCGTAGACCCTCCCCTGCGGGGTCAGACCGAGACCGACGATAGAGCAGTTGGCAGCAACAGACATGGCCGAGGAGCTTTCGGCTATCATTGGCCGAGCGCTGACGCCACAAGCCGGCGATGCCGTTGAGTTTTGTCGCTTTAGCGGCTACCACTACGGGATGGCTACGGTCATTACAGAGGAATGTATCAACTGCGGTGCTTGTGAGCCCGAGTGCCCCAACACGGCGATTTTCCAGGCAGGCGTGGCTTTTGACTTGAATGGCCAGCAGCAATCGGCGCTCAGTGATGAAGTTTTTTTCATCGTCCCTGACAAGTGTACTGAGTGTGTTGGGTTTTTTGATTACGAAGCCTGTGCGGCTGTATGCCCGGTGGACTGCTGCGTGACCGACCCTAAGCTTCCCGAGAGCGAGGAGCTGTTGGCCCAACGCGCGCGTCAGCTCCATCCTGATAAAGACTTTGAAAGTCCGCTGCCGTCGCGCTTTTCTCCAACTAAGGACGCTGGAGCTGATGCCCCAGCTGGCGACGACCAAGCTGCGACCGAGGACCAGCCGGTTGCTGCGGCGGCGGTGTCGGCGAGCACGAGTGTTGCCAGCAATCCGTCGGATTTCGATATCCCGATTCGTTGCAAGAGCTGTGAGGGCGAGTACACGGTGGCGTTTCGCTTCTTTAATCCCGGAACGGTACTGCGCTGCCCGCATTGTCAGAACAACTACTGTCCGACGCGCCGTGTCTATCTGGCCATCTCCGAGCGTCTCGATGAATACGCTGTCAAGATGAATGCGGAGGTAGATAGTTACAACCAAGTGGTCGAAACAGCTCAGGTCGAATTCGAAGGCGCGGTTGAGGGCATTGCTGAATCTGCCGCTCGCGATATCCGTTCGTTGGTGCTCGATCTTACCGAAGACAGGAAGGCCAGCCTTTTTGGCTGAGGCTGACGTCGCCCCTGTGCCCCTGGGTTCCGTGGCGATGCAGCAAGGCTAGTGCTCGACAAGCTTCAGAAATACCTAGCCCAACAAGCAACGCCGGTTGGCTACGAAGAGCTGCTCGCGCAGGTGCTTCCCGGCAAGGGCAACGACGCCGGGTTCGGCAGAGCTTTCCTTCGCCGCTTGCTCGCCGAAGATCCACGTTTCTTAGAGGACGATGAAGACGGTGCCTGGGGCCTGGCTGAGAGCCACCTTCTCGAGGTGTTACTCGCTGAAGCGCCGTTGGTGGTGGTGGATCTGGAGACCACCGGACAGAGCGCCGAAGAGACGGGGCTGACCGAAATTGGCGCCATCCGTATGGTTGGGCTGAGCGAAGTCGGCCGTTTCGACCGCCTGATAAATCCTGGCCGCCCGATTCCCAACTATGTTTCCAAGCTGACCGGAATTTCCAATAAGATGGTCGCCGACGCGCCCAGCGTCGAATCGATCATCGGCGAGTTTGTCGAGTTCGCCGCTGATGCGGTGATAGTCGCGCACAATGCTGCGTTCGACGTGCAGGTTCTCGATCACGTGTGCCGTCGTGTGCTCGGCCGTCCGTTAGGACTGCCAGCACTGTGCACCTTCAAGCTCAGCCGTCGTTTACTTCCCAACGTCGACAAGGCGTCGCTCGACGGGCTCGGTAAACATTTTGGCCTTGCCGCCGACCCTAATCGCCATAGAGCGATGGCCGATTGCGAGCTTACGGTTGAGGTCCTACGCCGTCTGATGCCGTTGGTCGAAGGACTGGGGGTGACCACGATAGGCGATTTGCTCGCGGCTCAGGAGGATCCGGAGGTCAGCCGGCGCTTGGAGATTCGCGTCACGCGTAACTGTCTCGAAGGTTTGAGTGAAGGACCCGGCGTGTACTGGTTGATCGGCAGCAACGGCCGCACGCTGTTTGTTGGCAGTGCGGCCAACGTTCGTCACCAAGTGTGCAGTTATTTTATGGCGACCACTCATATGAGTTCGCGGCAGCTCAAGATGATCTCCTCGACCGTCGATGTGGGGTTTCGACCTACGCTGTCGCAACTCGAGATGCAGCTTGCCGAATCCGAAGAAGTTCGCCGGAGAAAACCCGAGTATAATCGCAACGATCGACACTTGCCCCGGGGGTTTTACGTCAAATTGCTTCGCCGCGGGCAGGTGCCGCGGGTGATGGTGGCCTCAAAGATGGCCCGCGACGGCGACCTTTACCTGGGGCCGATCCGCGGCCGCGCGTTTGCTGACGAAGCCTGTAGGGCTTTGGCCAAGCTCTACCGGCTCCCCTTCAAGCTCGAGGGTGAAATACCGGATGGCGATGCCAACGATTTAAAAGAACGCGCGCTTGATCTCGAGAAGGCGTTGCGTGCGGGCAAACCGCGCAGCTATGACGGGGCTGGCGATCGTGGGGAAGCTGTGCCGGATGAGACGCGTCGAGCGATGGGGGCGATTTCAAGGCTGCTCAAGCTTCATCGCCGTCGCCACTGGTTGGTCAATTGCCACAGTTATATGGTCGCCATCCCAGCGGCGGGGCCGGCCTTGCTGGTCTACCTGATCATCAACGGTTACTGCCGGGTGTCGGCCAGGCTCGAGCGTTTGCCTGACGTGCGGCGGTTTGTCGAGGAGGCGGGTGTTGCGGCTCGCCTAAGTGAACGCGTCAATATGGTTCAGGCGGATGCGAGCACGATTTTTTCCCACTGGATCAGACGTCCGCGAGAGGATGATGAGGCGGTGGTGTTTGATATTGCTACCGATCGGCTCGAGGAGTCGTTGAAGAGCGCGGCGGTTGATCTTAGGGCGATTGTCGAGAGTTTTGGACCTTCATAATGCCCCGGTGCCCGCTCGAATAGCCTCACTCCGAGCCAAGACGGCTGCTTGGCGAC
>CAZPPZ010000198.1:0-6040 GCA_964588545.1 uncultured Myxococcales bacterium
CGACAGGGCACAGCAGCCATACACCCGAGCCGGCGCAGAAGTGGGGCAAAGGGCAATTTAAACATTTCTTGTTTGCCGAGCCATGAGATCTTCAGCTCTGCCCGGGCTGCGAAGGCGAGTAAGAAAATGAAATCCCAGTTCGAGGTGTGAGGTGCTGCAATGAGAACGAACTTATCCGGCGTTGGAGGCGATCCACATGGCCTCCAGCGGAACAGCCACAAAACTAGTTTTGCTAGGTTCTTGCGCACTCGCCGACCGTTGCACCCAAGCAGGCCACCCACGGTGGTCGATACAAGCCTCCAGGGGTGGATCCAAGGAGGCCACCTAAAACAGCATTTTGCCCACCAGCGCAAACCGGGCATAACTAACGACTGACGCGCCGCGCGCCAGGGAGGCAGCTGTACAAGTGGAGAATCTGTTTTCAGTCGAGGGAAAGGTCGTCGTCGTAAGCGGCGGATCACGGGGAATCGGTTTGATGATCGCTCAGGGCTTGGTTGCTGGCGGTGCCAAGGTCTATATCTCCTCGCGCAGTGCTGAGGCCTGCGACCACGCCGTGTCGGAGCTCAACCGCCTCGGCCCAGGACAGGCCATCGCACTGCCCGCCGATCTGTCCAACGAAGAGGGCGCGCGCGGGTTGGCCAAGGCCGTCGCCGATCGCGAGCCAAGAATAGACGTGCTGGTAAACAATGCCGGCGCCAACTGGGGTGCCCCCCTGGCGGAGTACCCCGACGCGGCTTGGGACAAGGTGTTGGCACTAAACGTCAAAGCCATCTTCCACCTCACCCGCGCACTGCTACCGCAGCTCGAAGCTGCGGCCAGCCACGAAGAGCCGGCGCGAGTGATCAACATTGGGTCTATAGATGGACTGCATGTTCCCGACCTCGAAACCTATGCCTACTCGGCCAGCAAGGCTGCGGTCCACCAGCTAACTCGCTCGCTGGCCAAGCGGCTGGCCAAGCAGCACATCACCGTCAACGCTATCGCCCCCGGAGCCTTCCCGAGCAAGATGATGGCCAAGACCCTCGATGACTTCGGCGAGTTGATAGTCGCGTCGATACCCCGCGCGCGCATCGGTCAAGCCGAAGACATGGCTGGCGTGGCCATATACTTGGCCTCGCGCGCCGGTGCCTATGTTACCGGAGCTATCATTCCTGTAGATGGCGGCATGTCGACGCTACTCTAGAGACCAGCGATGAACACGCTCGATGACAAGACACTGGCGATTGCACGCGCCTGCAAGGGCTTCCTCGATGAAGACGAAGGCGCACGGCTGTATAGCCTAGCGCGCGACCATGCCCGCCTCGGGCCCATCGTCGAAATCGGCAGCTACTGCGGGAAGTCTTCGGTCTATGTCGGAGCAGGAGCGAGAGACGGCGGTGGCACGCTACTGTGCGTAGACCACCACCGCGGCAACGAAGAACAACAGCGCGGCGAGGCCTACCACGACCCCGATCTCTACGACCCCAAGGCCGGCCTGCTCGACAGCCTAGGGGTCTTGCGCGACACCATACGTGAAGCCGAACTCGAGGATACGGTGGTCTTGATGGTCACCCGCAGCGCCACCGCGGCGTCACTTCTAAAAGACGGCGCCGGCATGGTCTTCATCGATGGCGGCCACACGCTAGAGGCGGCCAGCGCCGACTACGAGGCCTGGCACCACAAGATCGTCGCTGGCGGCATACTCGCCATCCACGACCTCTTCCCCGATCCCAGCCAGGGCGGCCAGGCACCGATTACCATCTACCGCCGTGCTATCGACAGTGGCATGTTCGACCAACTCGAGACCACCAAGACTCTTGGTGTACTAAGGAAGCGCTGAGCGCGGGCTCACGACGCGATCTTGTGCTCGGCCGCGCCAAGATCGTCGCCGGAAAGAGAGCGGAAAAAGCCGCTGGTCGGCGAGCTCGCGCGCAGGGCGTCGTCTGCCAGCAGCAGCGCCGACGCTGTCCACGTGGCCGGTTCTGGCCAAAAGGCGTTGTCTGACGCTACCAGCCCGGTCCAGTAGGCGCCGTCGTCAGCGCGCCGATAACGCGGCATCCACGAGTAGACCTCGCGAGCACGCTCCCCAAAACCGCAAGCGTCGAGCGCGACGATGAACTCGCAGGTCTCGGCCACGGTATACCAGGGAGCATCGGCTACGCAGCGAAGTCCATAGCCCTCGAGCAAGAAGCGTTCGATCATCGTGCTGTCTGAGAGTCGCTCACGCGCGGCCTCGCCTCGCAACGCTCCACCAAGCACCGGATAGTACCAATCCATCGAATAGCGGCCCGGAGTCTCTGGCACGTTGACTCGATCAAACAGACCAATGTCGTCGCGTATCACCGCCGCCAGCCCGCCACGCGCAGCCTCCCACTCAGGGCGCTCGTAACCCAAATGCTCAGCTATCCTAATCGCGCAGACCAGGCTCCCGTGAATAGAGGAACAGCCCGAAAGAATCGGTGCGCGCCAGATCTGCCCGTCAGGAGACAGCGCCCAGCAGATGGTTCCATCGTCTGCACGTAGGCGCAGCACGAAGTTAATCGCGCGCTCCACCGTCGGCCACATCTCGGCCACAAAAGCAGTATCGCCGGTGGCAAGATGGGTAAACCAGACAGCCGAAGCGATAAATGCCGCGTGGTTAGACTCTTGGCCGGCGTCGGTGGTGACACCCTTCTTGGTCTCGGCCGGCCACGCCCCATCGGCCAACTGGGTATTGGCAAGAAAACGGTAGGCCTTGTAGGCCTCGGCATTGCGTCCGGCAATCGTAAGCCCCATGGCACAGTGGCAGTGATCCCAAGCCTCGAACTTCTCGCCCGGCCACCAGGCGATCGCCCCATCGGCCTGTTGATTGCCCGCCAGCCACTCACCCGTCGCTTCGATCTCAGCCTTTGTAAGCATCGGTTATCCTTTGGTTGCGTAAAACACCACGCTCTTACCGATCAGCGGATTGAGCAGACGATCAGCAAGACGGGTCAGCAGCGGCCGCCTCATCATGTCCCACATCAAGAACTGGTGATAAATCTTAACCGGCAAGAAGTCGTTGTTGTCGGTGCCCACAGCACACTTGAGCCACCAGTAGGGCGAATGCAGAGCGTGGGCAAAGTGCGAAGCAAAAATCTTATAGCCGTGCTCAGCAAGCTTGCGGCGCAGCTTGATGCGACGATAGATACGCACGTGGCCACCCGGTGAATTGCGGTACTGTTTGGAAAGCGCCCAGCAAACGGCCTCGGGCCCTTCACGCGGAACCGACAAGGCAAGAATACCGTCGGGCTTGAGCACGCGCGAGAGTTCATCTAGAGCGTCATCGTCGTGATGAAGGTGCTCGAGCACCTCGGAGATGATCACGCAGTCAAAAGTCGCGCTGGCAAACGGCAGCTCATAGCCGCTGCCGCGCACCACGGCCCAAGGCCCGGCCTCCGGGAGGCTGCCTCCCGCGGCTGGCTCGAGAGCATCGAGCTCTCGCAGGCAAGCAGCGGTACGCTCGACCTCGTCCTTGCCTAGATCAAGCGCAACCGCATTGATGCCGGGAAGGTAGCGGGTCGGGCGGGTATGGCGGCCGTCGCCACAGCCAACATCGAGCACACGGCTGCCCGGCTGAAGACCGAGACGTTCTAGCTCAATTGTCAGCATTGGCCTCGACCCGCCCAGCTGCGCTGCCAGCCACACGGCCAACCGCGCTGCCGTTAGACGCGCTAGAGCTTCGACCGTTGGCAGCGTTGCCGTTAGCCGCAATAGCACCGTTAGTGCTCGCGCCATTCACCCCATTACTCGGAGCGTCGGCCGCGCCGTTGTCCGTAGTGGCTCGACTCGAGCCGTTGCCGTTGGTCGCCGCAGCGAAGCTGCGCTCAACCCGACCGTTACCGTTTGCGTGGGCCCGCTCGGCAATGGTCTCACGGTAGATATCAACAGTACGCTCGGCCGCTCGGCGCCAGGTAAACAACTCCAGCACCCGGGCTCGACCGGCCCTGCCCATGCTCGCACGCTTCTCCGCCGAAGCCTCGAGCACCGAGCGAATACCACGGGCCAATTCCTCCGCCGACCCAGTATCTACCAGCACGCCGGCGTGTCCCTGCTCGCCGACAACCTCGGGCAGCGCCCCGCCTCGTGTCGAGATGAGAGGAACCCCACAAGCCATGGCCTCGCCCGCGGGAAAGCCGAAACCTTCATACAGCGAAGACACTACGGCGGCGGTCGAAGCAGCGTAGCGACGGGCGATCTCTTCGGCCTCCACCCTGCCGGTGAACTCGACGATGTCATCAAGGCCCAGTCGCCTGACTTCTTCAGCCGTTCCCGACCCTTTGCGGGGACTGCCGATAACCGTAAGACGCAGCTGGGGCCTTTCACGGCGCAGCTCATGTAGCGCCCCCAACAAATAGTTGAGGCCCTTAAGCGGCACGTCGGCCGAGAGCGTGGTGATCAGTCTATCCTCTCGGCGCTCGATCTCGGGGATGGGACGAAAAACGTTGAGGTTGATACCGTTACCGACCATACGCACTCGGCTTTGATCAAGTCCGAAGTCGCGCACTATGTCGGCGGTAGAGACATCCGAGATGGTCAGTACGCGGTCCATCTCGCGGGCCACGCGGATCTGCATGGGCAAAAAGTTGTACCAGCGCCTCAGCGTAAAGCGGCGATAGGGATTACGCGTAGCTTCCAGCGCAATCCGCATGTCGCGGGTAATAGGATGATGGATGGTGGCAACCACCGGCATGCGCTCTCTGACCGCCAACAGCCCGGATCCAAGCGATTGGTTATCATGGATAATATCGAAGCCTAGGCTGCCGTTGGCCCGCCGAAGCGCCCGATCCACTCGGTGACTGAAGGTGAGCATTTCGGGAAAGGTCCCGAGCATCGTACGCCCCCACTCCTCGCGGTTGATCGAGTCGCGCAGCTCGCGCAGACGCGGAATGCGAAAGGGGAAGCCGTCGCTCCACAGATCAAGACTGGGAACTTTGACCAGATCCACGTCTGCAAAGAGTTCGGGATAGGGTTGCCCACTCCAAACCTCGACGTGGTGGCCTAAGTCGCGCAGCTCGCGGCTGAGCAGGCGGACGTAGATCCCCTGACCACCCGAGCGCGGGTTCCCCCTGTAAGTAAGCAGACAAACGCGGAGCGGTTGTTCCGACATCAACAATTCTTCGACTTGTACGACCTTTCGTTGAACAGGCTGGAAGGTGGGTCAGAAGCTAGAACCGGCCCCCCCTAGGGTCCCCTCGCCGGTCGCGACGCGTAGGTCCCTCCAGACGAAACCCCTTGTATTCCGGGCCTATTGCTGTTGCAAGCTCTTGCGAGACGACCACGCCGTCAATCCGCCTAGGCTCCCTGCTCAGCCAGGCCGGTGTGACCTCGCAGGGCCAAGCGCAGCAGCAGGTACAGGCCTAGCCCAATAGGCCCGAGCATTAGTGTAAACAGCAGGCAAGCTACGACGTAGCGATGAGCAATACCCAAGCGCTGGGAATCACGTAGCTCCCAAGCACCTATGAACAAATCGAACACCAGATAGTGCACCCAGCCGGCGAGCACTGCATAAGGATCGCTAAACAGTTTCATTACGCCTTCGAGACTAGCGAAGCCCCCGCCGGCAGGAAGCTGGGGCAGAGCCGCAAAGGCCCAGACATAAACGGCGGCCAGCAACACGGGAATACCCATCGAGTGAACGATACGCGTGGTCCAGGGGCTGGTTGGGAAGCCGATGAGCAGTGCCCAGGGCAACAGTACCGCGTAGTTGCAGACCAAGAAGACGTCGAAAGGACAGGCCGGCGAGATCACTTGAGCACAGCCGTAGCCTGAACCTCGAGCTTGAGCTGGGGCAAGACCAGATGGACTACCTGAAGCACGGTACGCGCCGGATAACGGTCTGGAAAAAACTCTACAAACACTTCATCCGAAGCCGATACATCATTGATATCAGTAAAGTATTGGGTCAGATGAGTAACCCTGTCCAGGGCCGATCCCGCAGCCTCGAGAACACTCTTGAGGTTGCCAAACGCCAGCCGTGTCTGGTCGCGCACGCCGTCAGGGATTTCCATATGCGGCCCTATGCCAACCTGGCCGGCAACAT
>CAZPPZ010000199.1:0-5993 GCA_964588545.1 uncultured Myxococcales bacterium
ATGGGCGAGCGGGTGTTGGTGGTAGGAGTAGTGTTCCGGTGTCGGGCACCACGGCTGGGTGTGTAGTGCGGTAAAGTGCAGACACTTCGAGGAGTCGCGGGAGTACTCGGCCACATCGCGCGCGTTCCATCCACCGTCCAACTCTCCCCACAGCTGTTGCGCATTGGTCGCCGCCGCGAGCAGCTCGGCCTTGGTGCCGCTTTGGGCCTTGGCCCTATCCCAGTAGGTAGCCATGCGATGGCAGTCGATAAGCATTACCGAGGTATCCTCGGGTGAGACCGAAAGGTAGCCGTGTCCTTCCATTTCCAGGTCGAAGAGCTCTCCGGGGTCAGCGAGGTAGACTTGGTCTACGTCGTTATAGATAGCTTGACCCTGGCGGCCGGCGAACTCGGGTATGGCGAAGCGGTAGTTGGTAAAGTTGGTCCGCCAGCGTTTACGCGCGAATCCGCGAAGATCCTTCATTAGGTAGATCTCGTAGATCCGCCCGGGATCGCGGTGCTTCTCTACTGAGTATACGAAGACCCTTTCGGCCCGGTACTGCGCCGCCTCAGTGCCGAGAAATATCCGCACCGTGGGCTTGGGGCTGGGGCTGGCTCCCGGACGCACTCCAAGGGTGACCAGCTCGGGCTCATGGCGGAACTCCGGACCCGAATCTACGGGTCCGCGTCCCAATGTAAGGATCGTTTCAGTCCAGCTCATCAGCGGCGCTCCCGCGTGCCCCGGGCCGCAGTAGGGAAAATCGTACTAGTTTTCGCGCGTTTTGGTTCTTCAAGCAATCTCTGGGCGCTCGGGCTGCCAGGTTGACTAGCGGGGCACAATCCAACACTCTCGGGGGGGGGTGGCGGGTAGGAACTCGCCCGCTGGGTCACCGCCTAGGGGTCGATCCAGCGTTGTAAGCGCACATTTTTCGAGAGGATTCCGTCGATGAAAGCTCTTATTCTTGGCGCGGGCCAAGGCTCGCGCCTACTGCCTCTCACCGCGGATCAGCCCAAGTGCCTTCTGCCGGTTTGCGGACGCAGCATGATCGAATGGCAGGTCCGCGAGTTGGCTGCTGCCGGTATCGGCGAAATCGGCGTAGTTATCGGTTTCAGGGCGCAATCGGTCGAGCAAGAGCTGACACGTTTGGCGGCGCTCGGGTCCACGATCCGTACGGTATACAACCCGTTCTTCCGCGTCGCCGACAATCTCGCCAGTTGTTGGCTGGCCCGTGAGTTTATGGACGAGGATTTTATTCTGGTCAACGGTGATGTCGTTTTTGAGTCTGCGATTGCCGAGCGGTTGGTCTCTAATGCTTCGGCGCCGGTTACCGTGACCAGCGACTGCCGCGACGCTTACGACGCCGATGATATGAAACTCCGACTCGGCGGTGAACGTGTGTTGGAGATCGGCAAGAAGATTCCGCTGCCCAAGGTCGATGCGGAAGCTATCGGCATGCACTGTTTTCGCGGAGATGGACCTCATTTGTTCGTCGAAGCGCTGGATCGCGCCATGTACACACCGGCTGGTCTAGAGGGTTGGTACACCCAAGTCATAGATACCCTAGCCCAGCACGGTGAAGTGGGTAGCGTTTCGATAGCGGGCTGTGATTGGGGCGAAGTAGATTTTCCTGCTGATCTCGAGGCAGTTCGTTCTATGGTAGCCAAGTGGGACTCCGCCCAGCAACGCGAGGCGAGCGGGGATGTTGCCCTGCCTGCTACCTAGCCTTAGTCGCTTTATAGCCTGAGCCGCAAAGAATTAGACGCCGTTGGTCTAAGAAGCGGTATATCAGCGGCCACGATTGGCTGTCTCTGCTCGCGACCGATGGCCAGAGCTATACCTTCGTGTCGACTCAGATCGACAATGCCGTTGGCGACTACGCCGACTATCGCTTTGCCACCCGGGGTGAGGTGGTGGCGCTGTTTCTAGACTACGGCGCACCAGATCTCGACGCCGGAGCGAGCAACGCGAATTTTCCTGTCGCCACAGCCGTGGAGGCTGATTTCGGATCTACCGGTTCGATCTCGGTCGGCGAGCCACTGAGCTGGGGATATACCTCGACCATACTGGTGCAGGGGACCAACAGCTTTCCGAATTTTCACCTCTCGCCATTGGTAAGAGTGCAGAGTGCTGGAGGCGAGGCGAGATTCACCACTAACCTGTCGGTTGATGTAGTATCCGACCCTAATACCCAGCTGCGCGGGTCTTGGGTGAGCCGCACAAGCGCGGCTCCGCCGCAGATCGTTCCCGGCCTGTCGGCGCGGTCCGCGTGGCTGCTCGTGGGGTTGCTGGCGCTTGCCGGAGCACTACTGCTGAGACGACGGTCACTGCGCCTGCAGCCGTAGCGATCAGTCTCTTCATTCTCCTCCCCAGAACAACAACGCGAACATTCCTAAAGCCGCGTAAGTTGCCAGAGCGAGGGCGCCGATCACGCGCCATGGCGTGGCCTGTTGCTTGCGCATGAGAGCAAGCGCGCAGACCAGCGCCGCAAGCGCTTCAAGCATCATCGCCGGGGCGCCATAATGGATCGGATCCCAGTAGGAGACGGGGCTGTGAAAGCGCCAGTTGCTGACGGGGAAGAAGTGGGCATGGCCATCGTCGTTGTGCAGCGGCAGGTCAGCGAGGCTGTGAAGAGACATACTGGTAAAAAAGGCCAGCCAGGGAGCCGAGTGACACCGCCAGGCGATGAAAGCCCCGAGTCCAATCAGCGGTAAGGCGTGAAACGAATTGAAGAGCGCCTGCCAGCCCGGTTCGAAGTAGGTCTGCGACCAGATGATGCGGTCCGCTGCACCCACGACAAGGCGCTGGTAGAGAAAAAACCCGAACATCGGCAGATCTGGAAGCAGCGCACCAGCAGTGATGGAAAACCACTGTGAGTGCCAGCGTCCCCGGCCGAGGATGACTGCGTTGACAACGATGTGGGCTGGGGTGTTCATCGGGGAGTGCTGGCTCGGATGCTTGCTTTACGTCGCAGCTTATCCGCCACAACTGTGGTCATTTACTTAGCTGCTAGTCTGAGCGTGCTTTATAGCGGGAGTCCGAATTTTTCTTAGGAGCACTGTAGCGGGCCTCCCAACAGGCGCCGGTGGATGCGTTGAGCAACTGCATGGTCGCCGTAGCGCCGGCGGTCAGCGGAAGCGCCGGCGGTGCCACCGAAGACCCCTTAGAGAAGAGTTGTATCTTTGCGCGACCATCTACCCCGGTTCGCAGATCGAGCTTGGTTGTTGAGCTCAGCTGCCGCCCGCGATCTCTATAACGAAAGCCCTTATTGGTCTGTTCCCAGCATGCTATTGAAGCGCAGCTCGACGTTGACGGGATGTCCTTTTCCAGGACCAGCGCGAGGCCTTCGGGCTGCTGGTCGTAGATACACACGACGTATCGGTCGCCAAGATCTGGCGAGCCGAAATCTGCCAGCGTGGTGGCCTGCCCAGCGGACCATTTCCATTTGATCTGATCCTTAGCGCCTGGAGGATTGCGCAGCTCGAGCAAGGCCTTGCCCGTAGCAATAGGCGACTTGCATCCGATAGATGGCAGCAGCGGACAGTCGCTCATCGCCAACGCGGAATTGACTGATCCGTTCCCCCCCTGCCATACCAGCACCCAACCTCCATCTATACCCGCAGCAACGTGAGGAGCGATATCCGCCTGACCATCGTTCGAGCCGTTCGCGTTCGCGACGGCGGGCAGAGTCCAGCTAAGTCCGCCGTCATGAGAGAGCGAATATCCGATGTCTAATTCCAACAGTGGAAAACCAAAGCCTCGCTGTTCCCACACTAACATCCAGGTGTCGTCAGCCGCCGAGTATGAGATGGCGGGGCTCTCGTCCAAACCGAATAGCACCCGGAAGTTGAGGTTTGGATGCATCGTGACTTCGGGGCCCCATGTCATGCCACCGTCAGTGCTGCGGCGCACGACGAGATGACCGCCTATGCTGCTGTCAGCTAGACCTCTGGAAACCTTGGCCAGTATCCATGTGCCGGCTCCGTCGGTGGCTACTCTCGGCCGGCTGCGAGAATCGGGCAGGCCATCAGAGTCGAGATTCTGTGGGGCCGACCAAGTCAAGCCTCGATCGCTACTGTGGGCCGAGCGCAACGGCCCCCAGCCGTTACCTTCCCTCCATACCAGCACGACTGTGCCGTTGGGGTCACTAGCCAAGTCGAGTTTGACGTCCCGGATTCCGTCTCCGAGTGGTATGCAGTCGGCCGTCGTTGACCAGGTCAGACCATCGTCGTTGGAGGTCGCGCAGGCGATGCGCCAGTTGAGGACGTCGTACAAGTTCCCTCGAAAGAACGCCACCCATACAGCCAGCCAGGATGTGGGGCCAGTGCGCGCCAACATCGGCTGCTGGTCGACGTCGTTGTTCGTGTCGCTGCCCGCGCTTGAGTTGAGAATGGCCGCAGGGGTCCAGGTGGAGCCGTTGTCAGTGGATCGGCTGAAGACGATGTCGAGATCGTTACCAACGCTCCCGCCGAAGTCATCGTACGATGAGGCAATCGCCAGCCAAACACTGCCGACACCTTTGACGATGTTGATCCCGCTGCTGTTGAGGGAGCTACCATCGATGGTTCCGTGTGGCAGCCAGGTTGCGCCAGCATCGTTGGAGCGCAGTATCTGTAAGTTATCGTTGTCGGCTACCCAGGTGGCAAGATACTCACCGCTTGCCCCGGCGTGAACGTTGGGCCACGCAAATGAGTTAGGGCTAGCCAACTCGGTGGGGCTTGAAAACGAAACGACGTTGGCGTGTGCCGCGCCAGGAGAGAACAACCAGGCAAGCAACACTGCCAACCTCGCTAGGAAGCGTGTAAGCGAAGAGCGCCTGCTCGTGACCCGGTTGAGAGTCGAGCTTCTATGCCGACCGACTTCCTTGGCCATGATGACTTCTGCCATACCACAATTGGCAAACGCCGGTCAAGGAAAACTACTGGGCGGCGTGGATGTTGTCTATAACGACACCTTCCAAGCGTCGCGAAGCCGCGCGAGCAGTCGCTGCGCCGACTGCTCATCGATCTGTGTCGCGGCGCCGATGTCGGGCGGACCCGGCCACGCGTTGTCGACAAAATCTACTCCCGAAAAGTTTCGAGTTTCGGCATAGCGCGGCAATACGTGAAAGTGAACGTGGGGGTCGACCATCTTGAGCATCAGATAGTTGATCTTGTCGAAGGCGAAAAGTTCGGCCAGTGTGCTCTCGAGCTGCGAGACGACAGTCTTAAGTTCGAGGAACGCTTCGGTGCTGATGTCTGCGAAGGCCGTCGCCGATTCGCGGCAGGCTAGCACCAGCGAGCCCAGAGTGACTTGTTTCGGCCGCAGCATGACGACCCAATGCCGGTACTCTCGGATACTGCTCGACGGATATCCGAACTTGACCATGGTCTCATTTGCTTGCTGCTGTGCAGACATGCGTCGGTGTCCCCCTTCAATTCTTGTTGGCGGCCAGCTCTAGGCTGAAGCGTTTCTCGATGACGAAGCTGTGGTGATCCGCGGCGATCTCGCGCACCTCGACCTCGACTTTCCACGCTTCATCTTCGCGTTGTATGCGGTAGAGGTGATAACGGGCGTGGCGTCCGTCCCCCTTATCACGGCTGGCCGAAGCCGAGGTGACCCCGATCACCGCAGCGCTGCCGCCGGGTGTGGGCAGCTCGGCTCTTTGCGAGCGGTGGGCGTGGCCATGCAGAATGAGTTCGGCGCCGCGGCTGGCGATAGTGTCGCGGAAAGCATGGGCGTCGCGCAGGCGTTTGCGCGCCGCGGTGGCGTGGTCGAGCGGTGGGTGGTGGATCAGTACTATTCTGAAGATGCCGCGCCGGCCAAGCTCATCGAGTTTGACGCCGAGTCGGGCGAGTTGGCTGTCACCTACGCTACCGCTGGCGAAGAAGGGGGGGGTTGGCTCAGCCGTAGATACCCCGATCAAGGCGACTGGGCCGCGCTCGCGCAGATAATGGTATATTTACGAGACGTTGATATAGCTGCCATCTATCGACGTGAAGGTCTCATCTCCGCGTACGAGTTCCTCGAAGAGCGTC
>CAZPPZ010000200.1:0-5989 GCA_964588545.1 uncultured Myxococcales bacterium
GTAGGCATCGACGATCGACTGTTTCAAGAATTCGCGGAACTCATCGTAGGCGGCTTGCTTGTTGTCCACCGCCTCGACTTTGGAAAGTGCCGTGCTACCGAACTCGCTCTTGATCGGACCTGGCTCGATTATCACTACGTCGACGCCGAATCCGCCCACCTCGAAACGCAGCGCATCGCTTAACGCCTCCACGGCGTACTTGGTGGCGTGGTAGATGCTGCCTCCCGGCAACACCATCCGGCCACCCATAGAGCTTAGGTTGACAATCTTGCCCCACCCCTGTTGGCGCATCCCCGGAAGACAGAGCTGAGTCATGCGGATCAGCCCAAAAACGTTGGTGTCGAACTGGCGGCGGATCTCGTCCATCCCCAGCTCTTCCAATACGCCCTCAGAGCCATAACCGGCGTTGTTGACGAGAACCCCAACGGCACCATGGGCCTGCTCTACCACAGCCACAGCATCTTTCATGGATTCTTCGTCACAGACATCGAGCGCCAGCGTCTTACAGCCAGCCTCGTGCAGATCGGCAATCGCCTCGAGGCGCCGCGCACTCGCGTAAACAACGTGGCCAGCGGCTGCAAGCCTCTGCGCTGTCGCCCGTCCAATTCCCGTCGAACAGCCCGTTATCAGCACGGCCTTTGATACGCCCATGTCTGTCTCCTTATACATTGGCGCGTTGGCGTGCTGCCACACCCAGCGTGCCTCCCCGGTTTGAATATTCGACGTTTTAAGTCCAAACTGTCGATATGTCAACGCCCCAGGACTCGCGCCGTGACGAAATCGTCCAAGCGGCAGTCACGATCTTCTCTCACTACGGCTATCGCCGCGCCTCGCTAGAAGAGATCGCGCGAGAGGCCGGTATCTCTCGCAGCGGCCTGTACCATCATTTTGCCAACAAAGAAGAGATATTCCGCGCGATGTCCGAGCACCTCCACTGCAGCGTGCTGACCGAGGCTGAGCGCATCGCCAAGACCACAGGCCTGTTTGAGGAGCGTTTGCTGGCTGTGCTCGAAGCTAAACTCGGGTGGATGTTCGGACTGTTGGCCGAGTCGAGACACGGGGTAGAGATCATCGATGAGAGCAGTCGCCTGTGCGGCGAGGACATCGCTGCTTTTACCCGCCGCTACCTCAAGATCATAGCGAGTATCATCCGTGGCGCGGTCGATAGCGGAGAAATCGCTTTGACCGATTGCGCGATGACCCCCGACTCAGCCGCGGCTTTCCTCTATAACTGCGCGCGTGGCTTACAGGGCGAGCCGCCCCAGACACCATCGTCCAAGCAGTATCGCAAGCGGCTTGAGCAGCTGGTGCGCGTCACCGTTGTCGGCTGGCGCTAAGCCTACAGCTGCGGCGGCGCAGCCAGTCCTTGACTCTGGAGTATACTTCAGGGTTTACCATGCCTATGGCCTCGCAGATAACAACTATGACGATTGGACAGTTAGCCAAGGCATCGGGCGTAGCAATCGAGACTATCCGCTTCTACGAAAAGCAAGGTTTGCTCGAAGAGCCGCGGCGGCGCATGTCGGGGTACCGCGAATACGACGAAACGGTGATTCCACGGCTGCGCTTCATACGACGCGCTAAGCAGCTGGGATTCACACTTGGTGAGATCAAAGAACTGTTGGCTCTTCGTCTGGATCGCGCCGCGAGTTGCAGCCGGGTGAAACAGCGAGCCGAGGCCAAGATCGCGGACATAGAATCTAAACTCAAATCGCTTCGACGCATGAAACGAGCGTTGATCGATCTTTCCCAGGCCTGCGACGACACCGCACCAACTTCGCAATGTCCGATTCTAAACGCCTTGGACGGCGAAGATAGACTCTAGGCTGAGCTTGCAAGGATAAGAACCATGGCTGAGGGAAATACAGCACACGACTCTTCGATTAACGCAGCAAACTACGGGTTACTTGGCGCCGTCGGCGCTGCCGTCGCCGCGTCTATTTGCTGCCTCGGGCCACTTCTGTTGGTAGCCCTCGGGGTCAGTGGCGCATGGATTGGAAGCCTCCGTACGCTTGAAGCGTATCGCCCGATGTTGATGCTGGCAACGGCGAGCTTTCTCGCCTTCGCGTTCTTACGCGTCTACCGGCCGCGCCAAGAGGCCTGCGCGGCCGGTAGCACTTGCGCCAACCTGGCTACAAAGCGGCTCAGCAAAACAAGTCTGTGGCTAGCGACGCTGTTGGTGATTGCCCTGTTGGTCTCCCCCAATGTTATCGCCCGTCTCAGCTCGGGCTCGCTAGATGCTGCTTCTGCCACTACTGAGACCACCATACTCAGAGTCACGGGAATGACCTGCAAGGCCTGCTCGGCAACGATCCGCGCGAGCCTCACGCGACTACAAGGAGTAATAGACGCCCGTGTCAGCTTCGACCCTCCACAAGCCATCGTCGAATTCGACGCAGCGAGGGTTACTCTAGGAGATCTCGTCGAGGCGACCGCCGTGGTTGGCTATCCTTCTCAGGTCACGGAGTAATAAATGTCCGCCGCGACTGCGCCCTTACCGTCGATCGAGCCCAAGGCTCGCGAAGCATCTTGCTGCCCTCGCTGCGCAGCAAAAGGGCGAAGGGTCGGATCGCTTACCATGTCTGCCCTGCTCTGCTCTGAGGCAGCAAGACGCTTCGCCGCTGGCGCAGACTTTCATTTTTGCAAGACCAGAAAGTGTGAAGTCGTATACTTTGACCGCCAAAACGGCTCGCTGTTCACAACCGACGACCTCGACACCAAGGTATTCCAAAAATCGCCGGACCCCCAGCGCCTGGTTTGTTATTGTTTCGCGCATACCGTCGCAGACGTTCTCCAAGAGATTGCGCGTAGTGGATCATCGGGGATCACCGACGACGTCGCACACAAATGCCGTAGCGGCCGCGCACGATGTGAACGGATGAACCCGCAGGGATCATGCTGCTTAGGCAATCTTCGCAAGTTAGCTAGCACAGTAACTGCAAGGGCAAGTAGCGTCGGCACGACCCTGATGACGTCGAACACGGAGACCCAATCTTGCTGCACGCCCGGAGAAAATGATGAACAATAGTTGTAGTCAGAACGATTTGGTCAAGCACCGCGCTGCCTTGCTACTGAGGCTGCTTCCCTGGGCAGGCATACTCCTTGCGAGCTTGGCCCCATCGCTTATGCGCATGACGGTGTGGACGGGCGGTTTTACGATGATGGGGGTCGCCTGCCTGGTAAACGCAAGGGGTTGTGGACGGCTGCACTGCTTCTTGACTGGGCCGCTATATCTGGCCGGAGCGGCAACCGTACTTATGACCGGCTCAGGTGTCATTGAGGTCGGCGGCGGCTGGATTCTCGTGGTGATGATCCTTGGAACGGTGCTGGCCTACCTTCCCGAGTGGCTTGGAGGGCAGTATCTGTCTACTCCTAACCCTGAGAGGAAAGCGATCACGGTACTCTTCGTGGTCAGCGCCGCGACGCTGCTCGGTGCTTTGCCCTCGCCTGCTGAGATATCAAAGATGACCGTGACGATAGACGGCCTCGCCTGTCCTTTTTGCGTCCACGGTCTAGAAAAAAAGCTAGGAGGCCTCGATAGTATAGATGCCGTGAGCATTGATCTCGAAACTGGTACCGCCGCCCTGACCCTCGTCGAGGGCAAAACCCCAACGCTCCCCGCGGTCCACACAGCAGTCGAGAAAGCAGGCTTCACGACTCGAGGAGTCACTGTAACCGCCATCGGCACAATAAGCATCGACGACACTTCGGTGCTGCTTGACCTGCGAGAGTCCGAGCAGGTCTATTTTCTCTTCGAACAGGACACCCGGGCCGACGGCGCGACAAACAGAGATTCACGGACCAAGCTCATATCGTTGGCCGCGGAAGGTGCGCTAGTCGCCGTTAGCGGCGCACTGCGCGAGCGTGCCGAGGGGGCGCCGAGTCTTTCCGTCGATACAGTTGAGCGGCTCGAGACGCTTAGCTTCGGGGTTGAAGGAGTGCGCTGCGACAACTGCGCCGCGCGACTAGATACGGTTTTGGAGAACACCGCCGGTGTCTATCGCACCCTCGTCGACGTGGGCGCCAAGCGTGTCACCATCGAGTCGCTGGGTCAGGCCATAGATGGCCAGGCACTTAGTGCCGCCATCAAAGAGGCGGGCTTTCTCGCCACCGATGTAGACGTGCCCTCACGGTCGAGCACTAAAAGCACTGTGTCGCACAATTAGGCCAATGGATCGATTGTTCGCACTGCGCTCGCTTGCCTGGCTTACGCTGTTCACGGTTATCCACCCCCTAGTTGCAACCGCCGCACCGATTACCAGCAACACCGCGCTTCCGGTACACGAGGGCGAGCTGATCATTCGCGCCCAAGCCACGCTCACACGCGCAACCGATGATTCCAGCGGCACCGCCCGTACGCTTAGCGTGTGGGCCGCCCCGACAGTCCTAGTCTACGGAGCTACAGACAAGCTGGCGCTCTTCGGCGTTCTGCCCTACCTCGATAAGCGGCTCAAACTTGGTACGCTCGGTGGCCGAGAGAGCCGCGGCGACTCGGGACTCGGGGACGATCGCGAGAACGATTCGCGCGGGCGGCTTCCTCAGCCCCTCCAGCTCGGATCGGGCTCGTGGGATGCGATTGTTGGGGGCGTGTTCACCTGGCAGAAGCTCGCGTGGGAATTCGACGCGACAGGTTCGCACCAGTTTAACACCGAGGCCAACAGCTTTGACTTCGGCGACGTCTCACGATTAGCCTTGTCCTTCCAATATCGAATTTCGCCGTTTGATCTTCCAGGCGGGGTCCCCTCGTTTCTCTACGCCGTAGCTGAAAGCAACCTCATTCGGCAGAACAAGAACGAAGTCGATGGCATCGAGGATCCAAACTCCGGGGGTCTTACATGGTTTCTTGCACCCGGGCTCCAGTTCGTCACCAAACGTTTCATCCTAGAAACAGCCGTGCAAATTCCGGCTATTCAGGATCTCAACGGTGAGGCACTAACAAACGATTTCGTCGCCACCGCGGGTATGCGCGCCAATTTCTGACGACGCATCTCCCACACGCGCAGCCCGCATACGCTACCCGTGCCGCAGCCCACCTATGACGTTCATACCATGTCACGCTCCACCGTACGGATCTTTACCGATTCGACGACATCAACGACGAAAATCTTTCCATCTCCGATGTTGCCCGTGTACGCAGCTTTGGCGATTGTATCAACAACGCGCTCAACCATGACATCCGTCACCACGATCTCGACCTTACTCTTGGACGCGAGTGCATGGCCGGCTTGGACGACCGGGCTGTCTACGTCGACGGCGCGACTCCTTCCCCAACCCGTTACTTCTGATACGGTCAGGCCGCGCAGGCCTTCCAGATTCGCGAGAGCATCAAGCACGTGCCCGAGCATGAACGGCTGTATAATCGCCTTTATCTCTTTCATCATTCAATCCTCCGTATTCAACGTCCTCACAGTTCCACGCCCGGCCGGTTATCACCGAATCGCGCATAGAGTGTCGGGAGTACCAACAGCGTGAGCAGGGTCGACGTAACCAGACCGCCGATGACTACGGTCGCTAGCGGCCGTTGAACCTCCGCACCGGCGCTGGTAGCCAGCGCCATCGGGATAAAGCCCAGCGACGCCACCAGCGCCGTCATCAGTACCGGTCGCAGCCGGGTTTTCGCACCCTCGACAGCAGCTTCCTCAGCAGACAGGCCCTCACGCCGGCGCTCGACAATGTAAGAAATCAGTACCACGCCATTTAGCACGGCGACTCCGAACAAGGCGATAAACCCCACACCCGCTGAGATAGAGAACGGGTATCCGCGCAACACTAGAGCCACCAACCCACCGGTTACGGCCATCGGAACGTTGAGATATATGAGCATGGCTAGGCGCGTCGACCCAAATGTAGAATAGAGCAACACGAAGATCAGGAGCAGCGCCAGAGGAACGAGCACCATCAGACGCTTCGACGCGGCTTGCCAGTTCTCGAACTGACCTACACACTCGATCCTACAGCCCGGCGGCCGCTCCACATCTACAGGGATCAA
>CAZPPZ010000201.1:0-5973 GCA_964588545.1 uncultured Myxococcales bacterium
TGGGCGCTTCGAGCTACGGGCTGATCTCGAGCGAGCCGCGCGCGGCTCGCTCGAGCGAGGTCGCAGTATCGCCGAGCGTAAGATCCTCCGTAGGCTGCGACGCGCGCGAATGGTGGTCGGAGCCCTCGGCGGCGACGCCAGCATCTACGCCACAGCTTCTGGTGCGCGCGGTGTTTATCTGCCCGACCTCGAGCAGGCTGCCGCGGTTGACGCGAGTGCGGCAAAGCTCAGTGTAGCTACAGCTGCGGATGTCGCGGCGGTGGTCACGATGCGTCTTAACGGCGATGCGATCGACGATTTAGTGGTGTTGCATAAGGCTGGTACTCCACCTCAGATCTTCGTGTCGGTGTCAGCCGCGACCTTCACCGTAACCACTACGTCAGATGCAGGAGATGGAAGCTGCGACGCCAGCTGCACTCTGCGTGAGGCCATTACCGCGGCCAATGAAACCCCAGAGCTTGACAGCATTGCTTTCGACATTCCCACGGTTGATGCTGGTTACGACGCGGCCAGCGGCGTCTGGAAAATGCAGCCGTCCTCCGATCTTCCTGCGATTACTGCACCGCTTTCAATAGACGCTACTACTCAGCACGGCTACAGCGGAGCGCCGGTTGTTGAACTCGATGGTTCGCTGATTCCGGCGCCCGCGAATGGCTTTACCGTCCTTAGCCCCGGTTGTCTGTTGCGTGGGTTCTCTATCCACAGTTTTGCCGCGTCACTGAACCCGCTTTCGAACACCTTGGTGTGTGGCTGCGGGATCTCACTGTTCTACGACCCGCTAGGCGACGGTGCGGTGATCGAAGGTAACTATATTGGCGTGACAGCTGCCGGCGCCAGCGCGCCGGGCAACGGTCAAAGTGGTATCGTCGTTAGCGCGACGGGCAACACCATTGGCGGAACGACGAGTGCGGCGCGCAACGTGATCGCTGGCCACGATCAGATGGCCGGTATCGTAATGGTTGGCCAGCGTGGCAACAACAACACCGTAGTAGGCAATTACGTCGGAACCGACCCCAGTGGCGCTGCAGCCATGCCCAACGACGTTGGTATACTGGTAAGCGGTGACCACAACGCCATCGGTGCCGCGGGGCCGATGGCGCGCAGCGTGGTGTCGGGCAACATCACCGCTGGGATCGAAGTGCGAAGCGCACCGCCGCTACAAGGCGCGATTGCTAACCAAGTGTACGGCAACTACGTCGGCACCGAGTCTACCGGCATGAGCGCGGTTGCCAACGGTATTGGCGTGTTGTTGACCGATGCCGTCGGCACCGAGGTGGGCGCCGCCGGCGCGGGTAATCTCGTATCGGGAAACAGTAGCGGAGGAATCCACCTGCTCGTCGACAAGTGGTCCAACGCGACACTAAACGTCGTGCGAGCTAACAACATTGGTCTCGATGCCGCCGGTGGCGCGATTGCTAATGGTGGAGCCGGCGTTCGGATTGTCAACAACTCCTCTTGTGAGATCGGAGGTACTGGCAACGGTCAGGGCAACACCATCGCTAACAACAGTGGTGACGGAGTCAGCGTAGAGTTCGATCGCGACGACGAAGGTATCGGTGTAGCCCCGACCGCTCGCAGTAACCAGATCTTGTCCAATTCCATTTACGGCAATACGGGAATTGGGATCGATCTGGACAACAAAGCATCACTACTCGAGCCAAGCATCGTTCCAAGCCCCGGGGTTACTGCCAACGATGGAGGTGCCGATGCCGACCTTGGTGCCAACGATCTGCAGAATTTCCCGCTTCTATCCGGCGCTGCTTCCACGGCTACCGACACCACCATCACTGGTACGTTTGAAAAGCTCGCGGGTGTCGCTCTCAGCGACGTGCTCGTGCAGTTTTTTGCCAGTCCGCAGTGCAACGTCAGTGGCTTTGGTGAAGGCAAGACCTTTCTCGCCCAGACCGTACTCTCGAGTAGCCTCGATCAGTTTGCCGCTACGGCGATCCCCTTCTCGGTGGACATCGGCCAGGCACTGCTGCCGGGAACCTTTGTGACTGCTACCGCTAGTCGCAGGGCGACGCTGTCGGCGCTCTACAGTACATCGGAATTTTCCGCCTGTATCGAAGTGATCGAGAAAGGCCCGGGAATCTGCGGCGACGGAATCATCGACACCGAGCTCGGTGAACTCTGCGATGGGGGGGCCGTGGTGTGGGTGCCGGGCGCCTACTGTCGCGACGATTGCAGCCCGCTTGACTGCGGCGATCCCGACGACAGCATGGGGCAGCCAACCGCAACCGATGCACTGTTCGTGCTGAGCACGGCGGTGGGGATCTCGCAGTGCTCGCTGTGTCTGTGTGATGTCGACGACAGTGGCGCTATAGCTGCGAGCGACGCGCTGCAAGTGTTGAGCTTGGCGGTGGGTCTTGGCGGAACGCTGGCCTGCCCCTCGGGTTGCTAAGCCTGGGTGGCACCGCGCCGCGTGTTCCCTGGGCTAGACGCACCGCTGGCATGCCGCTAGGCTGCATGATTACTAACTGCCCGGCCAAGGATGAACCCAGATGAAACGTCACTTTGATATCCCCAGGGATCTGTATCCTTTTGAGTCTCACTGGCATGAGATTGACGGCCTGCCGGTGCATTACATCGACGAGGGGCAAGGCGAGACGCTGCTGTTCTTTCACGGAAATCCGACCTGGAGTCTGCTTTATCGCGACATCGTCAAGGGCCTGCGTGATCGCTACCGTTGCATTGCCGTGGACTATCCGGGGATGGGGCTGAGCGCGAAGCCGCGCGAGCATGGCCACCGCGGCTATGGTTTCACTCCGGCCGAACACAGCCGCGTGATCCAAGGCTTGGTCGAAGCACTCGACCTGCGCGATCTGACGGTAATGGTACAGGACTGGGGCGGGCCGATAGGATTGGGTTTGGCAACCCGCGCGCCCGAGAGAATTGCACGCGTAGTCATCGGTAACACTTGGGCATGGCCGATGAACGACTGGAAGGTGTGGATGTTCTCTAATGGTCTCGGAAGAGGGATCGGACGGCAACTGATTTTGCGCCGAAACCTCTTCGTCGAAAAGTTGCTGCCCGCCGGAGTCAACAGGAAAGAGCGCTTGACCCCCGAAGTCATGGCCGCCTACCGTGGCCCTTATCCCACTGCGGCTGATCGCGAGCCTACCGCGGTCTTTCCACGTGAGATTCTCGCTTCGGTCGACTACCTTCGGGAGGTCTACGAGGGATTGGGCAAACTCGCGGATAAGCCGATTCAAATCGTCTGGGGAAACAAGGATGCGGTGTTTGGCAAGCGCGAGCTCGAGCGTTGGAAGGAGATCTTCCCGCATGCCCGCGTTCGCATTCTGGAGGGTGCCAATCACTTCATCCAAGAGGATGCCCCCGAAGCCATCGTCGAAGAGCTCGAGTCTTTCATGGCTACTTCAACGCGGTGAGCCACCGGGAGGGTTTTGGCAGCCATCTATCGCCCCTGCGTTATTGACCACGCTGGTCTTCCCAATACCCTGCAGCTGCTATAGCTTTAGCCGCGTATCGTCCTGGGGGCCGTAATGACTACTATCTTCGCAGTGATCGGCTTCGTTATTGTCAACGTTGCTATGACTCACTACTTCATGACCATCGCTAAGGAAGCGGTGCCCGAGGACGTACGCCCTCACGCTGTCGTGCTCGCGTTGGGCGCAGTGATGAGCGCGACGGCGCTGGTCACTGCGCCCAACGCTGCGACCATCGCATTAGGGGTGCCCAGTTTGGCTTTTGCCGCCTTACTGCTGTGGCTGTTCTCCCAGCGCCGTGTACCCGATGGTGCGCTGGTTGCCCGTGTGGGCGAGACCATGCCGGAGATCGAGGCTCCAGATCAAGACGGCAATCTCGTCGGGCTGAGTGACCTCAAGGGCCGGCGAGTGATGTTCAAGTTCTTCCGAGGCTTCTGGTGACCATACTGCTGTGCCGAGTTGCGGCGCTTCCAAGCTATGAACCCACTGCTCAAAAGCTACGGCGTTACCGTCATAGCTATGAGTAAGGACGACGCACCGACCGCCCGCGTTCACCGCGAGCGTGATGGCCTGAGTTTTTCTCTGCTGAGCGATCCGGATCTCACGGTAATAAAGCGCTTCGGTTTGCTTCACGAGGGCGCGGTCGAGTTTCGGACCTTCTTCTTGGCCGGCAACTTCCCGCTAGGTTGGCCCACCGGTTTCAAGCAGATGGCCATCCCGACCACGCTACTTCTCGATGAGGAGGGTGTTGTCCGCTGGATCGATCAGGCCGACGACTACCGTTTACGCGGCGACCACACCCGGACTGAGAAGGCCTTGAAAGAGGCCTACGGTGAGCCGAAGGGCTGATACGTCCGCGTTGGTTAGAAAAACTTCCAAGAAAGCCCAGGGTCGTGCGTCGAATACCGCAGAGGCACTCTACGGGTCGCGGTTGGGCGATCTTGAACTACCTATCTCGCACTGGCAGACGGTCGGACGCTTACAGTGTGCTTGTATACAAAGAAGCCAAGGGCCGCGAGTTTGAAGGTGTCGATTGCCGGTGTGAACGTCCACGTGGCCATCCCGGTTCACGACGAGGTCGAGCACCTTGCCGACTGTATCGACGCGCTCCGGCGGCAACAGGGTGTGCGATTCGTTACCTGGTTGTGTGTCAACCAGCCGGAGGCCTGGCAAGACGATCCCGATCGACGCGGCGTCTGCGAAGCGAACCAGGTCTGCCTCCGACTTCTTGGAGAGATCTCGGACCTCGACGTCCGGATCATCGACCGCGCATCTCCGGGCCGGGGCTGGCCGCCGAAGCGAGGCGGAGTGGGCCATGCCCGCAAGGAGCTGATGGATGCGATCTGCGCTGCCGCCGGCCCCGACGATCTCATCGTCAGTCTGGACGCCGACACGCTGGCCCCCCCGCGCTACCTACACTCGCTCGTCGCCGCATTCGTCCGACATCCGACCGCCTGCGCTATCGCCGCACGCTATTTCCATCCACTCACCGAGGACGATGCCGTCACCCGGGCGATGCTGGGATACGAGATCTACATGCGCTTCTACGCGCTCAACCTGTGGCGTATCGAGTCCCCCTACTCGTTCACGGCGCTCGGCTCGGCGATCGCGCTGCCGGTAGGCGTCTACCGGCAGGTGAGAGGCATGACGCCGAGATCCAGCGGTGAGGACTTCTACTTCCTGCAGAAATTGGTCAAGTACGGCCGTCTACTTCACTGGTCCGATCCTCCGGTCGCCCCCGCTACCCGCAAGTCCTGGCGTGTTCCCGTCGGTACCGGTCAGGCCATCGTCGCCGCCTGCGACGGAGAATACTCCGAGCGCTACCCGCTCTACCCCGCGGAGCTCTTCGATCGTGTTTGCCGCACGACCGAGGCCTTCCCCGATCTGTTTGTGGGGCCGGTTGCGACCCCGTTGGACGAATTCCTGCGGGAGAAGACCAACGCCGACGACCCCTGGCAAGCTCTGCGCGAGAACCACAAGACGTTGGATCGGTTCGTCCGTGCCTGCCATGAGCGTCTCGACGGGCTGCGCATTTTGCAATACCTGAAAGCCGAGTACCGCCGGGCGCCCAGCGACGACCGGGCGACGTTGCTCGACTGGCTGGGCCGACACGGTAGCGTCCTGCCTGGAACCGAGGCCGAAGCCTCGCGCTGGCGATCGGTCCTACAGAAGCGGACGCTGGGGGAGCTGAGCACTCCGGAATTGGAGGGGATCCGCCAGATGCTGTTCCGCATGGAAGACGGCTATCGGAAACACGACGACCTCGATGGCTGAGTCACCGATCCCGCTGATCTGCGTGCTGGGGCCCACCGCGTCCGGGAAGACCCGTCTCGCGGCCCGGTTGGCCGCGACTGCGAACGGAGAGGTGATCAGCGCCGACTCCCGCCAGGTCTACCGGCACATGGACATCGGAACCGGCAAGGATCTGGAGGACTACGCGGTCGACGGCGTAGCGATCCAAACCCATCTTATCGACATTGTCGACCCCGGGTACGAATACAACCTCTACGAGTTCAAACGGGACTGC
>CAZPPZ010000202.1:0-5964 GCA_964588545.1 uncultured Myxococcales bacterium
GTCGGCGTATGTGCGTGTGAGGCGATGCCTACACCGGACTGAGGATTCGACGCGTTGGGAACACCCGGCGTGAACGCAGCGCCGGAAGTCGCCGTGCTGTCGTTGTGAGCAATGGTATTATGAAGGATCGACACTCGTGCCGCATCCGAGAGTGAAATACCACCGCCGGCCAGCGCCGTGACGTTATCGACGATCATGTTGTTGAGAATCTCTATCTCGTACCATGCGGTGGGCGTGTCGGGGCTGGCGAGGACATCCTGACCATTGATCTGGCTCAGGTGAATTCCACCACCATCGGCTACCTGCGCAGCATTGGCCTGGATGAGGTTGTCGGCAATGGTTACCGAACCCGAGCCAGGGCTCAGGCCTCCGGCACCGATGGGTGCACCACCACCGATGAAGATGCCTCCACCAGAGGGCAGACCGAGCTGCTTGAAATTCTCGTTGTAGAGAATCTTGTTGCGCGCGATCAGCCCGCCATCGCTCAAGCCCAAGTGGCCGATACCGCCGCCGTCACCTTGGCTGAAGTTGCCGCAGATGAAGTTGTCGGTAACCTGGTAGAAGTCGGAACCCGTGTGTAGAGCAACACCGCCTCCGGCACCACCCAAACCACCATTCTCGATGATACGGTTGTTATGTATCCGTACGTTGGTGTTTTGTGCGTTGGAGTACTCACTCTTCGCCGCGTTGACGAGGAAGGGCTGCCCCAAACGAATGCCACCACCGTAAAAACTTGCATTGTTCTTTACGACATTGTTCGAAATCTCAAGGTGCCGTGCATAGGCGTTGACATAGATCCCGCCACCTGTGTCGCCACCGGTCAGCTTGAAGCCATCTATGCGAGCGTTGGGCTCACCACCTACCAGGCCGTAGCCGCCGCTAGCCGGAGTCCGGTCCTTACCCAGAACCAATATCGCCGGGCCCTGCTCGGTAACGAAGATGTTGCCTTCAAAACTGCCGACCAATAATTCTTGACCAGGAGCCAGGTCGAAGGCAGCAAGCGCAACCAGCTGGTCGATCTTGGTCCGCCAGTTCTGCAGCTTCTCGGCCGGGGACTTGACCGCATTGATGGTCACCGAACCCGGCCCGTAGCCCTGCAGACGCACAGGTTTCCACATGACCACCAACTCAAAATAGTTGCCGGGCGTGACCAAGATCAGGTCGCCAGGCGTGGCGTTGTCAATCGCCTGTTCTATGGTCGGGTAGGAGCCGGCGATGATCCCGCTGGGATCGACGTAGATCGGAGGCGTTCCCCCTACGGTCAACTTCACTCCTTCGACAGTCGACTTGCCATTGTCACCGCGGGTCACCACCACGTCGCCCGTGGTCGTTCCTGGAGCAACAGTGCCGGTGATGGTCGAAGCCGTCCAGCTGGTCACGTTTAGAGCAACACCCCCGATAGTGACAGTGCCCGGCGTGGCCCCAAAGCCGAAGTCCCGGGTAATGGTCTTGGGTTCAACGCCCCCGACGCCATCGAAGCCAGGATTGGGTACGAAGACCGAACCCTCGGAAGTAATAGTAATGGTCTCACCGACAGTCGCGACATACGGACCGCCGGCAGCCGCGCCTACACTAGGACCGTTGACCTGATTGAGCTTGGGCGTCCCATCAAGAGGCTCGCAGTCGAGCGGGTTTTGCGGCTGCCCAGCATGCGAAGCGATCGGCAGCACCGGCGTATCAAGATAGGTGGTGGTACCAGGCATGTACTGGAAGGTGTAGCAGAACTGGCTGTACTGCGGATTGTGCCAAGGATCTGGCACCCAAGTACCGTCGGCCGCGAAATAGCCAGGGCTGTTCAGACACACCGTGTACATCGCCGGTGATACACCGCTTGGGCTGGGTACGTTGACCGAATAGGTTGAGGGTACCAATACATTGTAGACGCCGTACTCATCAGAGTAGGTTCGGTCTATTTCTCTGCCACGGTAGTCCTGAACCGAAATCGGCATCCACGGTGGCGCGAATTTTTCACCGAAATTTGGAGCATTAGGATCGAACTCGTTCGCGGTATCATCAAGGATAAACCCGTATATGTGCGCCGCGATCGGGGTCTCGGTGTAGAGGAAGAAGTCGCTGGCCGCGTTCTGTCCGTTGCTCAGGTGTATCTTCTTGTGACTACAAAGCGGAGTCTGCTGACCGGCATTGTGGGCCGGGACCCCGGGGAAGAGCTCGAGTTCGGCTGGTACCGTATGAAGCGGTCCAACACAGTCCTCAGGCGAAACCAGCAGAGCCGGAGCCGGCAGGCTACTCGATACGTAGTCGTCGCCAAAATCAACGTTCTTGCTTTCTTCCGTGTAGTGCTTGTAGCCAGGAGGCGCGACGACCTCGACAACATAGTCACCGGCCGGAATCGGAATCTCGCTGCCCAGACCAACACCGCCACCGTCCCATATGGTGTTGAAGGCATAGCCTCCGTCAAAGACGCCAGGACGGGCTTGGTTGAAGTTGCGCAGGCCATCAAAGCAGTCGGTCGCTACCCCGCGAAATACGAAAGTATCGCCAACACAACCCGTAGGAGGCGTAGCATCCCAACTGTCGGTGGTCGTGGTGTTGAGGAGTATGGTTCCGCTGCTATCCCAGAGATTAACAGTTACTCCCGGGATGCCCGGCTCCCAGGTCTCTCCCACGGTGTGAACCGGCTCGTTCTCGGCACGAGTCGTAGAATAGAAGACTATGCCTGAAATACCGCCGTTCTCTCCGGGCTGGTACGGAACCTTGCCCCACATGAAGACACTGGTCTGCCCGAGGAATTGCTGGAAGGCCTGGAGAAGCGTCTCTCCCGGCGCGTTAGAAACTTGGGTCCGGTAGGGCAAGAAGCCATTCTCCGGCTGCGGCTGCGGAGTCAACTGACCACCGAAGCTCCAAGGATCGATGGGGTCGATCGCCCCACCACCGTCGACAACCACGGTTAGACCGGTGTCTTTATAACGACCGTAGTCAACCTCGGCCACCAACCACGCAAAGAAGGGGAAAAGCTGATCGAAGGGGGCGTAGCCCTCGAGATTGGTAGCTAGCGACTGATATATGGTACCGTCACGCCAGCGCAGATTGATGTTCTGTAGAGGCAGACCGATTTCACCGGCGTCAAAGAAGCCGTTCTCGGCATTGAGGGGGTTGCCGCCACCATCATCGATGAAGCTCCAGTGCTCTTGCCGTGCAAACCAGCTGAACACGGGAACATCACCGAAGTCGCAGCTGTTGAGCGGAGGATTGACACAACCGCCCGCTGGGCCGGGGTTCACCGTAACCGGCATAGTAGCGAGGATCATGTCGAGGTTCTTGTCGAACACGACCAGTTGATAGTCGCCAGGAGAAACGTTGGGAATGGCGAAGGTGCCGTCGGCCGAAGCCTCGGCCGCGTACACAGCACCACCCAGACCGAGCGCGCCCTGATTGAGTGCGACCCATGGAGTGGTAAAGGACATCGGAGCTCCGCTGAAGAATCCCACTTCAGGAGGCCTAGCCGTGTGTAGATTGGTAACCGTTCCGCTCAGCGTCTCGCCGCCGTTCAGCACGGTCGCGTCAGCAAAGGGGCGTATGAAGCCAACAAAAACGTGAAAACCCGGAGGACCAAACTCGGTAAAGAACGCCGGCTCATCAGCCTTGATCCAAGCGTCGATAACCTTGGTACCCTCGATTGTGCCGGTCTGTTGCCAAGCCTGTCCCGCCGGTGGAACCACTAGGGTGCCGTACTTGCCCGGAGAAAGGTTCTTGATGCAGGCGATACCATCTGAATTGGTGACGACGAACCCATCACCAAGACTGGCTATGATGGGATCGCCGTTGGCATCGAGCAGCACCTCGTTGGTCAGTGGGTCACGCTGGTAAGTCGTACCGATCTGGTTACCGAACGCGTCCTGCGAGACCTTGCCCCCAGACATTCCGTAGCGGCCGGCCGGTTCTTCAATAGTAACCCTGAACCCGGCCAGGCCTTGTTCGGTTACATCAGTAAACCCCGGGGTTGGCCTGAAACCAGCAACAATCGGCATGTCCGGCGTACCATTCAGGGGATGGTTATCCTCGAACACCAGAGTGCAAAACTGCGCTGTAGGCAGAGGCAGCGCGTTTACGCCAATGGTAACGCTAGTGTCACCTGGACGAATGGCACCACCGCCGATGCTATAGCTTCCGGCAATCTTAGGAAGCACCGACAGATAGTAGTACTTGGCCGGATCAAGAGCGGGGAGGGGCGTGGTCTCGTCACCACTGGCAACAACCGGCATATAGCTGCTGTGGAAGCGCACCGCCACCGTATTGGGGTCAGGCACACCCGGTATGACGTGATAGGTCAGATCTTCTTCAAGCGTCCACTTGTACTGCGACACAGGCGTCTCGGTACCATCCTTCTCGATACCAACGACGTTTACCGCAAATCCCTGAGCAGCAGCTGGCGCTGGGAGACTGCAGAGCGCAGCCCCGGCCAAGGCCAGAGCGCACAACATTGCTTTGTTAATCATCATTCCCCCCGTGTAGGTTGTAAATCTTGTTTCGATCGGTTCGCGCTACAGTGTCGCCCCGTTACGACCTGTATTTAGTGTGCGATATGAAAGAAACGTTACTGCAGCAGCGGTAACACGGCTCTAAACAACTGGTAAAGGGGGTGGGGGAAAAGCGTATGCGGTGTGCCATGCGCCGGCTGTCTCCGCTGGCACACGCAGTGACCCCAAAGGGTGTATTAGCGCATACCTCCTGCACCGCTATCCTGAATATTAAGATGCCTGCTTAACACTAACATTGTTAGAGAGAACCCGCTCGGCGCGCGGTTTTGGGGCACTCCCAAACCAGCAAGGGCCCGATTACTCGACATGCTGATACTGCATCAAAGCGCACAGCATAAGCGTCGCAAAATTTTCTTTGACTCTAGAACACTAAATCAGAATTTGCCCGCGATCGCGGGCTCCACTCCCGGGGGGGTAGGAGGATGCAGCGAGCGATGAAGTCCCGCTAACAAGCGGGGCAGTTCAAGGACACAGGTTGACCAACCGCAAACTTGAGTAGCAACAAGGCATCGCTAGCAGTGACTGCTCCGGAATCGTCAACATCACATATGCAAGGGAGACAGAGCGACAAGCCCACCGCGGCTTGCAGCACCGCCAGGGAATCCGAAGCCGTAATCAAACCCGGGGCAGCTGGTAGCACCGCCCTCTCGACTCTAAGCACTGGATCTCCACAGGTAGTGCCACCCAAAGTATCCCGGCCAAAGCGTCGCCCGAACACGCCCCCAGCATCGCCATCCTGCGGCGCTTCCCCCTCACTGTTCCAAGCGATCACCACCCCGCTCGCGGCTGCAGCGACAGCGGGGTGGTGTTGACTGCCGCTGGTGTAGGTATTGACCTGGAACTCATCGCCCTGGGGTAACCCGGTCGCAGAGAAGCTCCTGGCGAACACGCCTGCAGCATCTCCATCCTGTCCCAGCGAGCCAAAGTTGTTGCTACTCCAGGTCACGACGAAGCCTCCGGTGACAGCGGAAACGCTCGCCCCAGACTGGGCGCCAGTAGTGAACCCATTGACACGGAACTCGCTCCCCAGAGCCACCCCGGCGGCGTCAAAGACCCGCGCAAACACCCCCTTGCCGCTCCCATCCTGACCCGCGTCGTCCTGCCAAACCACGGCAAAGCCACCATCGCTAGCCGCCGCCACGTCGGGATAGCTACGCTTACCAGTAGTGTAGCTGTTAACCTGGAACTCGCTGCCCGCGGGGCTACCATCGCTCATCAAACGCCTAGCAACAATGGTTCGGTCAGTAGAGATTAGTCCACCGTTCACATAGCTCTGCCAAGTAACGATGAAGGTTCCGTCGCCGGCCACCGAGAGCTGAGGGTTGAGCTGGGCCGAGGGCGTATAGCCGTTGACGCGGAACTCGGACCCAGACGGTTGCCCGCTACTGTCAAACGACTGAGCTCGGATATCGATATCACCCCGCAAGAGGCCTCCTTCCCCCAGGCCTTCCCAGACGACGAGAAA
>CAZPPZ010000203.1:0-5920 GCA_964588545.1 uncultured Myxococcales bacterium
TGTTAGGCACGCCGCCAGCGTTCGTTCTGAGCCAGGATCAAACTCTCCAGTTTGATTGTAGAAAGCACCCGAAGGCACTCCCCACAGCTTGTATAAACAAGCAAGAGTCCGTCTCATAAGCGTAACGCGTCGTCCCGTTCACCCTCGGTGGGATGACGGGTCCGTCACTATCCAGTTTTCAAAGACCTAGGTGCTCGTGGCAGAGCCAGACGCTTATATGGATTAACGCGTTGCGTGTCAACATCCACGTGCGCCCGCTCTACTGCCCTGTGCACTCAGGCATCGAAGCGCAGCCTGAGTATCCTTCGTTTGCCCACCTGTAGCACTGGGCTGGCGGCCGCAGGAAGCGCAAAATCCACGTCACTGACCCGCTCTCCGTCAACCTTTACGCCACCTTGCGCGATCAACCGCCGGGCTTCGCCGGTCGATTTTACCAGACCGGCCTCCTTCAACACTCGGCAGATCCAGATCGGCTCGTCAGCGCCACCCTCCCACACAAACTCGGGAATCTCCTCGGGCAGCTGTCCCCGCTGAAAGCGCTTCTCGAACTCCAGGGCCGCGGCACGCGCACGATCACAACCGTGATAGCGGCCGACGATCTCCGCGGCCAAAGCCTTCTTGGCCTCCATCGGATGCACGGCGGAGCCATCCCCGCCCCCCACGGGCTGGCCGGCCTCGGAGAGTAGTTCGTAGTAGCGCGCCATCAGCTCATCGGAGATCGACATCAACTTGCCATACATCTCGGCCGGTGACTCGGTGATACCAACGGCGTTGTCCAGAGACTTGCTCATCTTGTCTACGCCGTCTAGGCCCTCGAGCAGGGGCATGGTCAAGACCACCTGCGGATCCTGTCCACGGCTGCGTTGCAGTTCGCGGCCAACCAATAGGTTGAAACGCTGATCGGTGCCGCCAATCTCTACGTCGGCCCGCATACACACCGAGTCGTAGCCTTGGACCAAAGGATAGAGAAACTCGTGGATACTAATCGGTTTGTGAGCTCGGTAGCGTTTCTCGAAATCGTCCCTCTCAAGCATTCGCGCCACCGTGTACTCGCCCGCCAGGCGGATTAAGTCCGCAGCACTCAACTGCTCCATCCAGCTAGCGTTCCACATCACCTCAGTGAGATCGCGGTCGAGGATCTTGAAGGCCTGCTGCTGATAGGTCTGCGCATTCCTCGCGATCTCGGTCGCATCGAGCGCCGGGCGGGTCTGGGAACGTCCGCTGGGATCACCAATGCGAGCGGTGAAATCGCCAATCAAGAACAACACCCGGTGGCCAAGTTCCTGAAAGTGCCGCAGCTTATGAATGATAACGGTGTGGCCAAGGTGAAGATCCGCAGCAGTGGGATCAAACCCAGCCTTGACCCGCAGCGGCTTACCCGAAGCCAGTTTACGACGCAGCTCATCTTCGCTGATGAGATCGACGCAGCCGCGCTTGATCGCCGCGACCTGCTCGTCCGCCGAGCGTACTGCTACTTTGCCCATCCCCTGCTCTCCTAGCTGCCTCGCGGCCATTGCTCGTGTATGCAGCCTTGCTCGGTCACCAACAGATCCACCGCCTGGTCATGGCGCTGGCGTGGTACCGAAGCAAAAACCTGGCAAGCATAGGCTACTCCAAGCGTGGGTCCCAGCTGGGCCAGCCCGCTCAGAACACGATCGTAACAGCCCTTACCACGGCCGACACGGTAGCCACGCCGATCAAACACCCGCCCGGGTACAACGCTGAGGGATCTGCGCGCCAAAGGAGCATCGCCGTGGCGAGGGACGCGCACACCGAAGGCTCCAGTCTCCAGGTCCTCGCCCCTAGCCCAGCTGCGAAATACCAGGGTCCCGTCGTCCGCCGCCACCGGCAGGAACAGCCGCTTGCCATCCGCGCTAGCCCTGGCGAGAAGCCCCTCGATGTCAAGCTCATCGGCCAGCGGCATATAGGCTATCAGCTGCTCGGCCGCCTGATACGCCGCTAACGATGCGACGTGGTCGCAAACCGCGGCCTCGGCGTGACGGCGCTGCTCGCTACCTAATGCGCTTACGAGCAGGGCTGCCTGTCTACGCAGGCTAGCCTTACTCAGTAGATAGGTCACTTGAAGAGAGCCCCCGTTGGTGCCGTTCGGGCATACCGCTCAGACCCGGATATCCAGGTGGGTGCTTGGTGTTCAGCCGCCAAACAACCACGGTGCTTTCGCTAGCCGCGGCGCGGATGAATGTGGGCTCCCATTCGAACGCTTGTCGGTCAGAGCAATTTGGCCCGTCACGCACACCACAGGGGCAAGACTCGCTGCACTAGGCTGGCTCACGCGCCCACCTGCCTCAGGCTATCCTCGATCTTTCCCGACAGGCGGTCGAGGACACCATCGATCTTCTCCTGCGAGCCACGCAGCTTGTAGAGTTCGTCCGCTATCATCAAGGCCGCCATCATCGTCAGATTGAGCGTCGTCACACCCTTACGGCCTCGGCTTACCTCGCGAATCTTATCATCGACGAAAGAAGCCAGAACACGCAAATACTTTTCGTCCTCATCGCTACGAATGGCGATCGATTGGCCGGCGATATCCAAGGCTATTTCGCGTTTCACGGCTCAGCCTGCTCCCAGTCTATCTCCAGAGTATCGAATCTCTTGAGCAACGCGTCGACTTTCTTGCGGGTATCGGTACGCTCCGCTCGGTAACGCTGGAGGTCACCGCGCAGCTTATCGACTTCTTCGGAACTCTTCACCAGGGCAGCGCTCAGTTGCTGCTGACGCTCCACGGCCCGGTCTAGCGCCTTAGCGATGCGTCCTACGTCATCTTCCAGGCGGCATAAAGCTTTCAATTCCACGAGCTTAGCCCCCACCTTTTAAGCCATGACTTTGGCAAAAAGAGTTTAGTAGCGAGCCTCAGCCGCTGTCAAGCAGTTCTTATATAGATTGGTGCGTAAGTCTAGATCGCTCAGCCGGGGCTCAACTACCGCTACTGCCCATTTCCACCGAAACGATCTTGGAAACACCCGGTTCTCGCATGGTTACCCCGTAGAGCACGTCGCAGCGCTCCATCGTCCGCTTGTTGTGAGTAATCAAGACGAACTGCGAGCGCTCGCTCATATCGCTCACCATACGGGCAAAACGACCAATGTTTGCGTCATCGAGGGGCGCATCAACCTCGTCGAGCACGCAAAACGGGCTGGGTTTGTGAAGAAAGAGGGAGAATATGAGACTAACCGCCGTGAGTGCCTTTTCTCCCCCCGAGAGCAGATTGAGATTGCCAACCTTCTTGCCCGGCGGTTGCACATAGATCTCGACGCCGGTCTCAAGCAGGTTCGATTCGTCGCTGAGCGACAACCAGGCCTTTCCGCCGTGGAATAGCTTGGGGAAGGTGTCCTGAAAAATCCCGTTGACGGTCTCGAAAGTCTCTTTGAAGCGCTGTCTGGACAGCCTGTTGAGCCTGGCTATGGTGCCACGCAGATCTTCGATCGATTTTTCGAGGTCATCACGCTGTGTACACAGTTCGCCTAAGCGGCCTTCGATCTCCTCGAGTTCGCTAACCGCCGCTACATTGACGACACCGAGACGGCGAATGGAGTTGCGAACACGATCCAAGCGCTCGACCCGCGCCTGCTCCTCCTCGGCAGAGACCTCCTCCTCATCCACCTCGCTGAGTACCGCATCGGTCTCCAGACCCATTCTCTCGCGAATGGCTACGGCGATGTTCTCTCTCTCGAGCTCGCACTGCTTGAGCAGCAGCTCGCAGCGGCTGCGGGCCTCACGAACCTCCTCGAGGCGTGAAGCGTAGCCGTCGAGCTTTCCCTCTAGCTCGCTCAAGGTCCGCTGCAGGCCGGTCGACTCTTGCTCAAGACGAGCGAACTCCTTCTCGGCAGCCTCTAGAACCTCGCTAACCCGATCGATGCTCAGCTCCGGTGAATTCAAGCGCGCACGCGACTGCTCGACTTCGCGTCGGTCGTGCTCGAGCCGCTCGGCCATGGTCTCGCGACGAGAAGTAAAATCGGTGATCGACTGGCGAATCGAACGCAGCTGCAGCTCGCTGCCCTCGCGGCGCTGGCGAAGTTCAGCTTCGCGCACTTTGAGCTGCTCGAGAACCGTGCTCTTAGCCCTGTAGCCCTCTTCGCTCGACTTGAAATGAGCCTCGACCTCTTCACGCTCTTTCTCCAACGCACCGAGTCTCTCACTAACCTGCTGGCGCTCTGCTTCGATGGCTCGGTGGCGCTCGAGAAGCTCCGACTCTTCCGCACCAAGACTCTCCAAGTCACCGGCGACCGAGCGCAAACGCTCCTCGGTACGTACCAGGTTTTGGCGATGCAGTTCGACCTGACCTTCGGCCGCGACCTTCTCTACGGTCAACTCGTGAAGCCGTTGGTCCAGACGTGAGAGTTCCTCTCCGGCCTCGGCCGCCTGAGCACGCACGGCTTCAAAAGCCGAAACCGCCTCTTGAACTTTATCACGGGCATCCACCAGGGTTATTTCGATGCCACGCAGCTCAGCCTTGCGCGCCAGCAGGCCCTCGTCGTGCGGACGGCCGCTGCCGCCAGTAACCACGCCAGCGACGTCGATGATCTCACCGTCGAGAGTCACAAACGTGGTGTAAGACCCGTTCTTCTTCCACTGCCCGGCGGCCTGCGCAAGGTTGTCTGCTACCACCGCTCCGACGAGAAGGTTGTCGATTACCTCGGTATATCCTTCCTGTGCACGCACATGCTCGGACAACAACGAGAAGCCAGCGGGGGGGTCAGTCGGCCCGGGCAGTGGCACCGCACGGGGTGAGCGCGGAATGAAGCTGGCTCGTCCGGTTTCGGTCTCGCGCAGATAGCTGGCACCCACCATCCCCTCATGAGCGCTGGGCACCACCACGTACTCAAGCCGGTCCTGCAGTAGCGCGGCTACGGCACGCTCGTAGCCCTCTTCAATCTCGATGACGTCGGCCACCACCGCAGTAGCGCCGGTGCGGTCTTTGCCACCATTACTCATGAAGGCCTTTACACCCTCACCATAGCCGGCGAAGCTCTCGGAGAGCTCTTTGAGCGAGTCGTAGCGTGAGGCCAAGCCCGCGACTTTTTGCCTCTGCGCCTGGGCCTCGCGCTCGCTCTCAGCCTTTCGTCCCAGGGTCTGGCTTAGCTTGGCCGCCAACGATTCCTTGCCGCCTACGGTAGAATCTATCTCTGCCACCAGGTCGTCGACACGCCCTAGGCAAGCCTCGACCTCGGACCTCAGACCATCCCCGAGGGTGGTCAACGAGCGCGACTCCTCGCTCAAACGGCTCCTACGCGCAGCATTGGCCTGTCGCGAGCGCTCGATACCGGAGCGCTCGTTTTCAAGCGACGCCTCTTTGGCCAGAGCCTCGACTATGTGCGACTTGACATCCTCGAGTCTGGTCCGCAGCAACGACACCTGGGTCTCGATCTCTTCGAGCTGCTTGCCCTCACGCGCGCGATCGGCGGCCGCGCGCTCGAGTTCCAGCCCGAGGCGGGCCTGCTCGTTACGGATCTCCATCTCATCGCGCCCGGCATCGCCAAGCCGCCCGTCAATCTGCTCGAGCTCGAGCTTGCCCTCCGCGGCAAAACGCTCGAGTTCGTCGATACGTCCCTGGAGGAAACGCCGCTCCTGCTCCAACTGCGTGCGCTTACTCTTAGCATCGTAATACGCTCGCCTGGCCTCATCGGTCTGCTTCTCACCTTGTTGCTGGAGTTGCCGCGACTGGTCGCGCTCGGCGGTGGCGGCAGCCATATCACGCCCGAGCTCCTCGCTCTCGACCCGTACAGCTGCCAAGCGCTGCTCGACTTCGCTCCGGCGGGCATCAACCTGGCGCAGACGATGCGCCGTCAGTTGCTTGTCGAGAGCCTCCTCCTCGACCTTGAGATCGCGGAAACGTTCAGCCCCACGCGCCTGGCGCTTGAGTGCACCAGTCTGGCGCTCGAGCTCGGCGATGATGAGGCCG
>CAZPPZ010000204.1:0-5856 GCA_964588545.1 uncultured Myxococcales bacterium
CGCCATGCCTCTCTCCTAACGACCTTGCGACTTCTCAGCCGCTGCCTGTTGTTCCACGGTGGAGCCCACGACCGGATTTGAACCGGTGACCTCGTCCTTACCAAGGACGCGCTCTACCGCCTGAGCTACGTGGGCGTATAGAGCTCCCCTACATCGAGCAGAAAGCGAGCGGGAGACGAGATTCGAACTCGCGACCCTCAGCTTGGAAGGCTGATGCTCTGAACCAACTGAGCTACTCCCGCACAAGACTCCGTTCCTCACAACATGCCTATATCTGGTGGAGCGGGAAGGACTCGAACCTTCGTAGGCATACGCCGGCAGATTTACAGTCTGCTCCCTTTGACCACTTGGGTACCGCTCCGTCTCCTCAATCTCCTTCAAACCTCGCGTGGCCAAGCCTCGTTTGGGCAGCACTAGCGGCGCACGCAGCGGTGGCCGGGAGTCGCTCGCCGATATGCCTTCCATAACAAGCATGAATCAACACAAGCCTTCGCGGAGCCGATGGCCAGACTCGAACTGGCAACCTACTGATTACAAATCAGTTGCTCTACCAATTGAGCTACATCGGCGCTGTTCGCACAGACTGGCTCAACGCCTCCGAAGCCACTGCAAAAACTCTGTCTAATCGCTGACTGGCCCGCCAAGTTGGCCATGAAGGCCGGGTCTAAACGCCACCGAAACACGTCCGAATATCAACCGCTTGCGCGTGTGTCAACCGTAGAGGCCTAGCCGAACAGCTGCTTTTCGCACAGGCGGTAGATCGCCAGGCCCGCGGCGACTGAGGCATTTAGCGACTCGACGCGTCCAATCATCGGTAAACGCAAGATTTCGTCGCATTTCTCGGCCACCAGGCGGCCCAGCCCCTCGGCCTCGGCGCCGACCACCAAAGCCTGGCGGCGCCCCTCTAGGCCGTGGTCGAGCAGGGCGCTGGCCTCGCCATCAAGGCCGGTAACCCACAGCCCAGAGCGCTGCGCCGCCACCAGCGCCTGCACCAGGTTGGAAACCCGACACACGGGAAGCGTAAGTGCCGCCCCTGCCGAGGCCCGAACCACCGCCGCGGTAACCTGAGCGCTGCGCCGGGCGGCAATCACCACCGCCGCGCAGCCGGCGGCCTCGGCGCTGCGAATGATAGCGCCCAGATTGTGCGGATCCTCGATGCCATCGAGGAAGACTACCAGGCTGCTATCATCGACGGCCAGGATCTCGCTTAGGTCGCTGTAATGATATTCGATTTCGGCGGCTATACCCTGGGCCCGCACGCCCGCCAGGCGGTCGCACTCGCCCTTGCCCACCGGGCCAACGCGCAAGCCTTGGGCCTGAGCGGCCCGGCCAATCACCGCCGCCCGGGCACCGCCGCCTTGCTCGACAAAGACCTGAGCCACCTTGGTTTCACCCTCTAGCGCCGCAGCCACCGCATGCGGGCCACCTACGATGAGGCGATCGGCGCCGCTACGCCGGCGGCGACCATGTACTCTGCGTGATGCCAATTATCTAGACCCCGACGATCGTCTGCTTGAAGCCGGAAAGCGCATCTCTACTATGAGCCTTCACATGCGTAAAGCGGGTAAAACCCTGCGCAGATACTTGATCCGTGAAGTCACCACGGCCTTTGCTGCCGGACTGGTGATTTTCACGCTCATCCTGCTCATAGCTCGCATCCTCGAACTCGTCGACTTGGTGCTTGCCCGCGGCGTTCCCGGTGCCAAGGTCTTGGCGCTATTCGCCTACATCATGCCCTCGTTCCTTGAGCTGAGCATTCCCATGGCGCTGCTGCTGGCCGTGGTCGCGGCCTTCAGTCGCCTGGCAAGCGATGGCGAGTTGCTGGCAATGCGAGCGGTGGGCTTGCACCTCTACCAGCTGGCGGCCCCCGTTGCCGCGCTCGCGGCGGTCATCGCCTGCGCCACCCTCGCCCTGGCCATGTTCGCCAGACCCTGGGCCAACCGGCAGATCAAGGCAACCGTCTACGACATCGCCAAGACTCGGGCCGCGGCGGCGCTGCGGCCGCGCATGTTCAACACCGAGTTTCCAGGGCTAGTGGTGTACGTTGACGCCATCGATGCCGACAACGGAATCATGTCGGGCATCATGATTTCCGATGAGCGCCACGATGGGCGTCGTAGTACTATTTTTTCGGCGGCCGGTAGGATCACCGCCGATGAGGGTCGCAGGGACTTGTACCTACAGCTGCTCGACGGAACCAGCCTATCCTACGACGCCGAACATGCGAGCTACGACACCACCGATTTCGACTCACTCGAGGTCCACCTCGATCTTGAACGTGAGGTCGGCACCCGCGGCGCCATCATGCCGCGCGGACCATCCGAGATGAACTGGGGCGACCTACTCGAGGCACGAGCCCAGAGTCTTGCCCGAGGCCGGGCCGCCACCGAGGAGAACATCGAAATCCACCGCAAGTTTGTGCTATCGGCCGCCGCCATCCTGCTAGCACTACTGGGAATCCCACTGGGTGCTCAACGCTCTAGCGCCGTGCGTGCCCGATCGATGGCGGTGAGCCTGATCGTCATCCTCTGCTATTACTTGCTGCTCAGCGCTTCGATGACGCTGGTTCGCCGCAGCAACGTGGATGTCGCGCTGGGGATGTGGATGCCAAACGCCGTCCTGGCCGCGATTACGACCATACTCTTCGTGCGCGCCGGAGCCGACCTGCCGACACTGCCCGAGCTGCCCTGGCCCCGGTGGCGCAGCAAGACGGTCCAAACCCCGCGCCAAGGCGGCGACTGAACAGCCATGAGCATCATTTCTCGCTACATAGTCGCGCAGTACCTACGGATCTTTGCCCTATGCTTAGCCGCGGGCACCAGTTTGTTTGTGGTCATCGACTTCTTCAGTCGTATTGGCAACCTCTTCGTCTACGAGCCCAGTGTGGCGTCGGTGGCCGGCTATTTCCTCTTCAAGCTTCCCCGTGTAATTGCCGACGTCTACCCGGCGGCGGCACTGATGGCGGTGTTCTTGGCGATTGGCATGCTCTCGCGCCACCGCGAAATTCTCGCGCTCATGGCTTGTGGCATGAGCACCTTTCAGATGGTCGCGCCGCTGCTGCTAGCCAGTGCGCTACTGAGCTGTGGATTCTTGGTATGGAACGAATCCGTGGTTCCAGCGGCATCGACCCGCTCTCACTTGATCAACGACATCGGCATCAAGAGGAAGGATCACCACGGCCGCTTCGACGCCAACGGGCTGTGGATATACGACCGTCACGGCTTCCTAAATGTAGACTACTTCGATGCCAAGAACAGCTCGCTGTACGGACTAACGCTCTACGAGGCCTCACCCTCGTTTAGGCTGAACCGCATTATCGAAATCCCCAAGGCACAGTGGGAAAACGGTGCTTGGCAGATCAGCGACGGCGTGGTCAAGAACCTCGGCCCCGATGGCGAGATCCTACTGCGCCCCCTGCAGGCTGGAGAGTTTGAACTGTCAACCAAACCTCAAGAGTTTTCGCAGCGGCGCCGCAGCACCCACGAATTCAGCTACGGCGCGCTGGCCAGGCAGATCGCGGTAGTTCGCCGTATGGGGTTGGACGTCAGCACTCTGCTCGTCGATCTATATGCCAAGATCGCCTGGCCGTTTTCAGGACTGGTAACGGTGTTCCTGGGTTTCCCGTTGGCGATCCGCGGCGGCTATCGTGCCGGCGTGGCCTACAACTTGACCCTCGGCATGGTCATCGGCTTTGGCTACTGGATAACCGTGGCCTTGGCCGCAGCCGCGGGCCACCGCGGAGGGATTCCCCCGCTAGCAGCCGCATGGACGGCCAATGCGCTGTTCGCGGTTCTCGGAGCCCTGGCTTACCTAGATATAGATACGCGCGCCTAGGCGCTTAGGGTAAGGCAGCAACCTGACTAAGCCCGAGGGTCTCGGCAAACCCCAACATAGCGTTGAAGTTTTGCACGGCCTGGCCGGCCGCACCTTTGCCTAGGTTGTCGATAGCCGTAACCACTACCACCCGGCCGCTGGCGCGGTCGCTAACCCAGCCGATCTCTGCACGGTTGGTGCCTCGCACCCGCCGCGGCTCGGCTAGCCCGCCTTCGCCAAGCACATTGATGAAGGGCTCACTGGCGTAGGCGGCCGCAAAGCGCTGGCCGATGGCATCGGGGTCGCTTAGCGCTACGTAGCAGGTCGACAGTAGCCCTCGCGCCATCGCCACCAGATGCGGGGAAAACAGCACTGATACGCTTCCCCCGCTTCGTGCTTCGAGCTGAGTTTGGATCTCAGGCTGATGGCGATGGCGAGCAACCGCGTAGGGCCGAACGTTGTCGTTGACCTCGGCGAACAGCTGATTGCTCGCCGCCGTTCGCCCGGCCCCGCTGGTTCCCGACTTCGAATCAACGATGACGGTACCCTCGATCAAATCTGCGAGCGGCGCCAAGCCAAGAAGCGCACCGGTAGGGTAACAGCCGGGGTTGGCCACCAATCGGGCCGCCCGAAGATGCTCGCGCGCATACTCGGTAAGCCCGTAGACAGCCTCGCCGGCCAACTCAGGCTCGCCGTGTTTGCCGTACCACTTGGAGTAGAGCTCGAGGTCGCGGAAACGAAAATCCGCGCCAAGATCGATCACCCGCAGACCGCACTCCAAGAGCTCGCGAACGATGGCAGTGGAAGCCCCGTGAGGGAGGGCCACGAACGCGAACTCGGCGGCATCGGCAATAACCGAGGCCTCGGCCCGGCACAGCTTGAGCCCGCTGTAGGCCAGATAAGGGTGTACGTCGCCAAGCGCGTTGCCTGCATCGCGCTCGGATGTGGCTACTGAGACGTCTACGCTGGGGTGGCCGCTGAGCAGACGCACGAGTTCGGCACCAGCGTAGCCCGTCGCACCGACGACGGCCACCTGGACCTTCTTCTCGCTGCTCACGAAGCTACCTCTTGGAATACTGCGGACGCTTACGCGCCTTGTGGCGGCCGTACTTCTTGCGCTCGACCTTACGCGGGTCGCGAGTCAGAAATCCAGCCTTCTTCAGCGCCGGACGGTGCCCGGCCTCAGCCACTAGCAAAGCTCGGCTGATGGCATGGCGAACCGCGCCAGCTTGAGCCGAAAGGCCCCCGCCACGCACCTTTACTATGGCGTCGAAGGAGTTAGCGGTATTGGTCACCTCGAAGGGCTGCGCGATGATCATACGTGCCGTCGGGCGCGGGAAATAGTCGGCTAACTCGCGGGCGTTGACACGAATCTGCCCGCTACCGGGCTGCAGCCGCACCCTCGCGATTGCCGTCTTTCTCTTACCTGTGGCCGGATACTCTTCCATCACAAAACCCTTTTAGACCAGCTCTCGAGGCTGCTGCGCCTCGTGCGGATGGTCTGGACCCGCGTATATCTTGAGCTTCTCGGCCAGCTGCCTGCCAAGCCGGTTATGCGGCAACATGCCCTTGACGGCCCTGCGCAGCAGCTCTTCGGGGCGCCGCTCGAGCAGTTCCCCAGCACTTTCCTCGCTAATGCCACCGACATAGCCGGAGTGCCGATAGTATATCTTCTGCTTGAGCTTGTCTCCGGTCAATCGGATCTTCTCGGCATTGACCACAACCACGAAGTCGCCACAGTCGACGTGGGGGGTAAAGGCCGGGTTGTGCTTGCCACGTAGCACCGTCGCGACTCTTACCGCGAGACGTCCGAGAACTTGGTCGCTAGCATCGACGACAAACCAGGACCTGGCGGCCTTGGCCTCTTCTGTCGACAGGCTCTTTGTTACTTTCTGCATCTATTAGGCCTGGTAGGTCCGACCCTACCCCAGTTTGCTCGACCTTCTCAACTAGGTCGTGACTGCGCGTTTCATGGCCCCCGGTAGAACGTGGCGGGGTCGACGAGACTCGAACTCGCGACCTCCGGCGTGACAGGCCGGCGTT
>CAZPPZ010000205.1:0-5841 GCA_964588545.1 uncultured Myxococcales bacterium
CTCCGAGAACAGCTTGGCACGATGCGGCACGGCGCCGAGCCCGCCACCAACGTAGACCTCGAAACCACGCTCGCTCTTGCCGCCGGTCTCGCGGGTTCGGGCAATAAAGCCGAGATCGTGCATCATCACCAAGCCGCAAGAGTGCTGCTCGCAGCCGGAGAAGGTCACCTTGAACTTACGCCCAAAGTCTTGGGTATCCGGATGGCCGAGGAGAAATGTCGCGATCGCCTTGGAGTACGGGGTGACGTCAAAACTCTCATCTCGGCACACCCCAGCCAGAGGACAGGCGGTGACGTTGCGCACCGAATTACCGCAGGCCTCTCGGGTGGTGATGCCCACCGCCGCCAAGCGACGCATCATCCCCGGGGTATCCTCGATGTGAACGAAGTGTAGCTGTACGTCTTGACGGGTGGTTACGTGAACGATTCCGTCAGAATACTCCTCCGCGATATCGGCAAATACGTCGAGCTGATCCGTCGTGAGTCCGCCAAAGGGGACCTTGATGCGCTGCATGCCCGGTGCATCCCACATCGTCTCGGGTCCCTTGGTGAGCTGCCCTGAGGGGAACTCCAGGCGCTGCGAGGCAATGCCGTCGTGACGCTGACCATTGTCATAACGCTGCCCGTAGACACCGCGGCGTAAACGCGTCTCGGCAAATAGCTTGTCGTCAATCTTGCCGGCGCGTTTGAGCTCGATCTGATTCTCAAAAGCGTCAATCTCACGACCGAGTTCGGCCGGAATGGCCTGCCCCAAAAGTTCTTTCCACGTCATCTGCATAGTCTCCCGGACTTCGACGATTCTATCTCCATCGCCCGATCGCGACAAATTAACCAATCCGCTCCTGATCCTGCAACAACGCCTGCTCGGGATAGGCTCGGGCCACAAACACAAAAAACACTGCCGCCAACCCCATAATCCCCGCAAAGAATAGGTAGTAGTCCGCCCCCGCCAGATAGCCCTCGCCCTTGCTGCGGATCAAGAAATTGACGGCCGAGGTAAATAGATTGCCGAGCGACACCGAGATGAGAAATAGCGCCATCACTAGCGACTTCATCGTTCGTGGCGCCTGGGTGTAGGAGAACTCCAGACAGGTGATCGAGACCAGAACCTCCGCCGCTGTAATCACCGCGTAGCCGAGGATCTGCCAGCCAATGTTGGGGAGTACCCCAGCAGCCAAGCGGGTTTCGATCCAAGCCGGAATGAGAAACGACAGCGCAGCCACGAACATGCCTATGCCAATCTTGCGAAGCGCGGTCAGCGGAAAGACCGCATCTATGGCAGGATAGACGCCATAGGAGAACAGCGGGATGAAGAGCATGATCAACACCGGATTGATCGCCTGAACCTGCGAGGGATACCACTGGACGCCAAGGAAACGCAGATCCATGTGCGCCGCCTGCAGTACCCACGACGAGCCAGTCTGATCATAGAGCGACCAAAAGACCGCGACAAAGGCGTAGATGACCAGCAGACGGCCGATCGCCAGTAGGCCCTCACCGCTGAAGGCCTCGCGCAAGAAAGTGCGACCGCCTGGCGGAACGTGGACGAACTGAGAGCGCCCCAACCAAAACACCCAGGTCGCTAGAAGCATCAGGCCACCGGGTACGCCGAAGGCCAGGTTGGGCCCGTAGCGACGCAACAGCAGCGGAGTAAGCAGGCTCGAAACGAAGGCACCGAGGTTGATCGCAAAGTAGAACCACCCGAACACCCGCTCGAGCAGATGGCGGTTGCCTGCTCCGAACTGGTCGCCAACGTGCGCCGATACGCAGGGCTTGATTCCCCCCGAGCCTACGGCGATGAGCGTCAAGCCCACGGCCAAACCGATTCGTGTATCATCGAGCGCCAGCGCCAGATGGCCAAGACAGTAGACCACCGAGAGAGTCAGAATCGTCCGATACTTTCCCCAAACGCTGTCGGATATCAGCGCACCCAGCAGCGGGAAGAAATACACCGCGGAGCTGAACAGGTGGTAGTAAGAACGCGCCTCGACCTCGCCCATCACCGCCGACTCGCCGCCACTGTCAACTAGATAGCGGGTCATAAAGATGACGAGGATGGTGCGCATGCCATAGTAGCTGAAACGCTCAGCGGCCTCGTTGCCCACTATGTAGGGGATTCCGCCGGGCATGCGGCTGCTCGACGGCGGTGCCGTACGGAAACTTGCTCTACTCATGGCGTAGCTAGCGCGAGGGTAGCGCGCGGTAGCGTTTGCGTACACCAAGCAGGGCAATGAACTCGCCGAAGGCAGCGTCACTGAGCTGCTTGAGTCTGGCTACGTTTGCAGGCGTCTGTCGGCGTATAGTCTGGGGGTCGATCTGGCCGCCAAGCTGCTCGATTTCGTCACGATTCAGCGGCACGTTGAGCCAACGTTCGATCAGTGCCTCGTCGCATTCGAGATGGAACTGCAAGCCATAGACCTTGGAGCCAAAGCGGAAGGCCTGATTGGCGCAACCAGCAGACGACGCCAGATGCACCGCCCCCGCGGGCAGATCGAAGGTATCACCATGCCACTGGAAGAGTTTTTCGCTGGCGTCAAAATGCCTCAGCAGCGGGTCACTGCGCCCCTCGTCGCTAAGCAACACCTCGTACCAACCGATTTCCTTGATCGGGTTTCGCCGCACCTGAGCGCCAAGCGCACGAGCTAGGAGCTGAGCTCCCAAACATATGCCCAACACCGCGATGTCCTTGTCAATCGCCATGCGGATCAGCTCGACCTCGGTATCTAGGTGGGGATAGCTGTCTACTTGATCGGCGCTCATCGGGCCACCGAGGATCACCAGCCCATCATAGGAATCCAGACGCGGCCGGGCATCGGGATCGCGGTCGAAGTTGACGTAGCGGATGCGAAACCCCGAGCGCCGCAGCAGCGGGTCAAGCGTGCCCAAGATCTCGTAGGCAACATGTTGACAAACCAGGAGTTTCCCCATCTATCCCGACACCCCAGACCGGCCAGTATTCTAGCATGGAAGCGCGGTCCCCGGCGTCATTACACTTTACTTGCCGGCGACACCAGGCCATCCATAGCGTGAAATGTATACTGACATTTGTCGAAGCCTAAATATCGAATTCCCAATTTTCGCCTTTAGCCACTGTCGCGACGTGGTCGCCGCAGTGAGCAGAGCCGGGGGCTTCGGCGTACTCGGGGCCGTGGGCTTTAGCGCCGAGCAGCTCGAGATCGAGCTGCAGTGGATCGACCAACACGTTGGCGACAAGCCCTACGGCGTCGACATCGTCATTCCCGGCAAGTACGAAGGTATGGGCGAGATGGATGCCAGCAAACTCGAGAGCGATCTGCTCGCCGCCATCCCTGCCGAGCACCTCGAGTTTGCCGAGCGCATCCTCAGTGAACATAAGGTACCAAGGCTGCCCGCCAGCGATGCTCCGACAACCAAGCTTCTCGGCTGGACGATGGCCACTGCGGCGCCACAAATCGAGGTCGCACTGGGCCACGACAAGGTGCGCCTTGTCGCCAACGCGCTGGGCACGCCACCGCCCGAGGTAGTAAGCGAGATCCGCGATAGCGGCCGACTGGTGGCCGCTCTCTGTGGTAGCGCCAAGCACGCGCTGGCTCACAGGGAAGTAGGCGTAGACATCATTATCGCCCAGGGCACCGAGGGTGGCGGGCACACCGGCGAAATCGGCAGCATGGTGCTTTGGCCGGAGGTCATCGAGGCCGTCGCCCCGCACCCAGTGCGTGCCGCCGGCGGCATCGGCAGCGGTCGGCAGATTGCCGCGGCCTTGGCGATGGGAGCGCAGGGAGTGTGGCTGGGATCGCTGTGGCTGACGGTACAAGAGGCCGATGTACCACCCGCGCAGATGCAGTCGTACTTGGCAGCTAGCACCCGCGACACCGTGCGCTCGCGCTCTTATACTGGCAAACCTTGCCGCATGTTACGCAACGACTGGACCAGCGCCTGGGAACGCGACGACACACCCGACCCGCTCGGCATGCCGCTACAGTTCATGGTCACCATGGACGCTGTAACCCGCGGCCACCGCTACGCCGAGGCAGCTAAAGACGTCAACTTCAATCCCGTGGGACAAATCGTCGGTAGCATGAACGCGATCCGCCCGGTCCGCCAGGTAATCTACGACCTGGTCCAAGACTACCTCGACGCAGTCGAACGTCTGCAAAGCTTGTTCCCCAAAGACTAGCAGTAGCCGCAGGCTTCACACCAGTTAGAGCCGCTAGAGCCGCGCGCGTGGCATGCGCATGTTGAGTCCGACCAGGCCGCCGTGCACACCGATAACTTGCCCGGTAACATAACTGGCTGCCGGTGATGCCAGGAACACTGCACACGCAGCCACGTCCTCGACCGCGCCGATGCGCGCCATCGGTGTAAGCGCAACCATCTGCTCACGAATCTCATCTGTCAGTACACTGGCCAAGGCATCGGTCTCGATCGAACCGCAGGCTATGGCGTTTACACGCACAGCCGGAGCTAGATCCTGCGCCATCTCTCGCGTCAAGAAGTTAAGCGCAGCCTTGGCGGTACCGTAGCCCACGAATGAAGGCGAAGCTTCGACACCCGCCACCGAAGATATGTTGATGACGCTGCCCTGGGAGTCGCCAGCGGCCATCCGCGGCGCAGCGTCACGAGTAAGTGAAAAGGCGTGGGTTACGTTTAAACGAAAGGCACGTTCCAAATCCTCATCACTGGTGCGCAGCAGCGGCTGAGGTGGCCACCCGCCGACATTGTTGACGAGCACGTCGAGCCTGCCAAGCCCGATCGCGGCCTCGATCAGCGCCAGACGATCGTCAGCCTGGGTGACGTCACAGCGCAGCGCAATCGCTCGCTGGCCCGAGCCTCGGACGATTTTGGCGGTTTCTTCGACCTCGGCTAAGGTTCGCGCAGCGCATACGACGTCTGCGCCGGCCTCACCCAGCGCAATGGCTATGCCCCGGCCAATGCCACGTCCGGCGCCGCTAACCACCGCCACTCGGCCGCCGAGCTTGAAGCGCTCTAGTATCATTGCAGCCCTCCCCTGCCCGCCGGCCTCCGGCCCCGGGCCCCCAATGATTGTCTGGCGTCCCGACTATGGCCAGGATCAGCCCTCCCACCCGTTTGCGCCAGGCCCGGACCCGGCGCTTGGCATCAGAGCATCGATTCAATATGCTCTACCCTTGAGAAACCGACCCACTACCGCCTAGTCGGGGGGGATTGCACGATGGCCCAACGCAAAAAACAAACTGTAAAGAAACTCACTCGCAAGAGCACTGCCGCGAAGAAGTCCCCGCGCAAAGCCGCCAAGGCGGCAAGCAAGCGAGCGACGCGCAAGAAAACCACACGCAAGAAAGCCACCTCGGCTAAGTCTGCAGCGAGCCGTGCGCGGGCCAAACAGTCTAACGCCATCAAACGTGCCGGTGACGCCATAGCTCGTCTAGAAACCGAGCTTCCACGTAACCTGCGCGACTACCTGCGTGAGCTACGACGGCTGCTCGATACACTCGAACGCGAGATACAGCGTATGCAGGCTACCACGCGTAGCCAGGCCACCAGGCTGCTGCGTGACGCCAGTCACCAGTTCGGTGCAGTGGAGGCACTTGGCCAACGCGCATGGCAGCGCGTCACCAACCCCTATCGCCGCGAAGCCGTACAGCTGCTCAAGCGTCTCGAGAAAGTCATAGAACCTAAAGGTGGACGCGGACGCGTCGCCAGCACCCGCAAGAAGGCGAGCAAACGCTAAGCGCCCCGCGCCGAGCGGTAGACATAAAAAAAGGCCCGGTCCCTTGTTGGGGACCGGGCCTTTTTTATGCGACGAAGAATCCGGCAGCGTCCTACTCTCCCACACGCGAAGTGCAGTACCATCGGCGCTGGAGGGCTTAACTTCCGTGTTCGG
>CAZPPZ010000206.1:0-5838 GCA_964588545.1 uncultured Myxococcales bacterium
CCCATCACTGCGCCACCAACTACGCTGGTCGCGCCGACTCCCACCATCACCGCGCCAACCACTACGCTGGTAGCGCCGACTACGACCATATCCACGACAACGACAACCCTGGGCACGCCGACGACATCGCCGGCGCCCAACACAAGTGACGACCGACTGATATGCATAGCTGCGGGCAGTGACCCGACGCTGGCCCTCAGTCATCGCATGCGCACGGGCTTGGACTACACGGCCGGCGATGACGCCGACACTACGAAGGACAACCTCACATCACCGCTGTTGTTCGCCGCCAGCACGAGCAACAGAATGGTCCCCAACAGCCCGGATTCGGCGACTTATTCCGTCAACCTACCAAGCAGCGCGATGTGGTACGCAACCGGCCGCTTCTACTACCCAGGCAGGCCCGGCAGCAACGATGCCAACTCATTCTTCCTGCGCATCGATTCGGCCAGCGCGATGGTCTTTGGCAACAATCGCGAGCTATTCCAGCGCTGGCATTTCGGAGGGGATGGAGAGGTACTACGTGGTGCTGTAGTTCCCCTGGCGCTCGGCCATCTCAATGCCGGGGTACACACCGTCACCGTTCACAAACGAGAGGTCAGGCCCCTGGCACCGAGGCTCGACGTAATATGCTTCTCTACCAGTCCCAGTCTCGTGCCCAGCGACGCGGAGGCCTGTGAGGCCATCGGTGGATGCACGCCTGGTGGATCACAAACCACCGCGTCGACTACCTCTACGACCACGCTCGAGCCGACGACTACCTCGACCACCCTCGAGCCTTCCACGACGACCACGACTACGGTTACCGGCCCCACAGCGCGCGAGCTGCTGTGCATCGCGGCTGGTAGTGACCCCAGTCTAACCTTGGGTCACCGCATGCAGACGGGCTTTGACTACACCGCCGGAGCAGATGCTGACGGCGTAAGAGACAACCTAACGTCACCGCTACTATTCTCCGGCGGTGTCAACAATCGAATGGTCCCCGACAGCCCGGATACGGCGAGTTACGCAATAGTCCTGCCAACCACCGGACATTGGTATGTCACGGGCCGCTTCTACTATCCCGGAAGACCCGACAGCAACGATGCAAACTCGTTCTTCCTCCGCGTGGACTCGGCCAACGCGATGCGATTCGGAAACAACAAAGACCTGTTTGAGCGCTGGCACTTCGACGGTGATGGCGAGGTCGAACATGGAGCGCCAACACCTCTGGCACTTGGACATCTCGCTGCCGGGCCACACACCGTCACAATCCACAAGCGAGAGGTCGAACCGCTTGCGCCGCGTCTAGACGTGATTTGCTTCTCTAGTGATCCTAGCCTGGTGCCGAACGACGAAGATGCCTGCGAAGCTCTTGGCGGGTGCACCCCCGAGGGATCGCAGACTACCCCCTCGACCACATCCACGACGATGCCGGACAATGTTGAACCTCAACTCGTGTGTCTTGCCGCCGGTCGCGATCCATCAGCGTTCCTGAGCAACGACATGTCCACCGGCTTCACGTACACAAGTGGTGACGACGACGACCTCGACAACGACAACCTCACCGCACCCCTGCTATTCGCCAACAGCGCAAGAAATAGCCGCAGGGCCGGCAGTCGAGATACGGCAACCTATGCAGTAGATCTGCCGACTTCGGCCTTCTGGTATCTTGCCGGCCGTTTCTACTATCCAGGGTTGCCCGGAAGTAACGATGCCAACTCGTTCAACGTCCGCGTCGATTCCTCGCCAAGGATGAAATTCGGGAACAATAAGACCCAGTACCGGCACTGGCATTTCGACGGCGATGGCGAGGAAGAATATGGAGCCCTGCTGCCTCTACCGCTAGGCCGGCTTAGCGCCGGCCCCCACACGCTGGTTGTTGAAAAGCGAGAAGTACAACCACGCCCACCACGTCTCGACATAATTTGCTTTTCCACCGACCCCGTCCAGTTGCCAAGCGATGAGGAGGCTTGCCAGGCCATCGGCGGTTGCAATGAGTAGACAGCAGAGCAGCAGCTGACGACTACCGTTGTGCATCCGTCGTAGCGCCACATCGCACCGGCGCTCAACCGTGACTATGCTGGGGGCTGATGAGCGATCCCATAGCGCAGCTGCTGGACTACATCGACCGGTCTCCAACTCCATATCATGCGGTGGCTACGACCACCGCAATGCTCGAGGCCCAGGGTTACAGCGCCATCGACGAAGCAGAGGAGTGGCGACTCGCCCGCGGAGACCGCCGCTATGTCGTTGACGGCGGAACTGTCGCGGCCTTCGAGATCGGCAGCTCACCGGCAGCGGAGTGCGGCTTCCGCATTATTGGTGCCCATACCGACTCGCCTAATCTCCGGGTAAAACCAAAGCCTGAACTGAGCGCGCACGGATATCGTCAGCTTGCAGTCGAGCCCTACGGCGGCGCCCTGCTTCATACCTGGATTGACCGCGACCTGTCGTTGGCAGGACGGGTGGTCATACGTCGCGAAAACAATCTCGAAAGCGTTCTTGTAGATTTCGAACGGCCTTTTCTGCGCGTACCAAGCCTGGCGATCCACCTCCACCGAGAACTTCGCGACAAAGGCCTGAAACTCAACCCGCAAACCCATCTCGCATCCCTGTTTGGCCTGAGTAGCAACCAGACGTTCGAAGATGCGCTGGCGTCTGAAGTGTCTCGCCGCCTTGACGCCCCAGTGTCCCCCTCGGAGATCACGGCATTTGAGTTGATGACCTACGACGTCCAACCAGCAGCGCGCGGCGGCATCGAGGGGGAGTTCATACTCGCAGCGCGGCTCGATAACCTGGCATCCTGTCACGCGGCTACTGCGGCCCTCACGGCGGCGTCCGCGGCTTCGGCGTCGTCGGTTACCCGTGTCATCATTCTCTACGACCACGAGGAAGTCGGAAGCAGAAGTGCGCACGGCGCGGACGGGCCATTTCTAAGCAACACCCTTGAACGAATCGCAGAAGCTACCGGCGGCGGCAGCCAATCGTTTCAACGCGCGCTCACCCGGTCTAGGCTAGTATCCCTCGACATGGCCCATGCTGTTCACCCCAACTATGCTGACCGCCACGAGCCCGAGCATCGACCGGTTGTAGGCTCAGGCCCGGTAATCAAGAGCAACGTCAACCTCGCTTACGCCACCGACGCGTGTACGGCTGGAATGTTTGCTGACCTTTGCCGCTGCATGGAACTTCAGCCTCAATATTTTGTCAGCCGCAGCGATCTGCCTTGCGGTTCGACCATCGGGCCACTAACCGCTGCGCGTATAGGGATCGCGACAGTGGATGTCGGCAACCCCATGCTCTCAATGCACTCATGCCGTGAGATGGCCGGGAGTGCGGATGTCGCACCGATGATCGCGGTCCTGACATCCTTCCTGCAAAGTGCCTAGCCCCACAATGAAGCCGCCCTTGCCAAGCCCCCGGCACTTCATTAGTTTTCGCTACAGCATGCGCAGACTATTGTCAGTGGTGATCACCTTCTCCTTGACACTCACCCCACTGCTTTCGATAGCAGCGCAGTGGAATCCAGCCGGATTTGCCTCCGAAGAGGTTCTTGAATTCCGTACCAGCGAAGAGGGCAAGGGCGAACACTGGTCTCCGGTATGGTTAGTAGTTCTCGATGGCAGCGTATACGTCCGCCTCGGCAACCGAGCGGCCAGCCGCATCGAGGCCAACGTCAGCTCACCAACCATAGCAGTTAGGATCGCCGACGAGGAGTTTTCTGCCGTTAGTGCTGAACCCGCTCCGCAAATGGCCGAACGCGTAGCGGCCGCCATGGCCGACAAGTACTGGGCCGACATCTTGATCCGTTTCTTTGCCCACCCCTTGACGATGAGACTCACCCCAGCGCCCGGCCATACCGACTAGCGCGTGCCATCTGTGGGTTACTGCGATAGCCTGGCTTGATGAACGTCCGGCGCCTGCCTGCCCACGTCATGACCATGTTGCTGGTGATGGCCACGAGTTTGCCACTCGGATGCCGTGGGCAGGTGCAAGTGCCACCGCCGCCTCACATCATCCTCATTACTGCCGACACTCTGCGTGCTGACCACCTCGGCGCCTACGGATACCAACGACCCACCAGCCCAAACATCGACCGATTGGCGACACAATCCACGCTTTTTTCAAACGCGGTCACCGTAATACCCAAAACTGGGCCGTCATTTACGACTATGTTCTCCGGCCGGTATCCTGCCGAGCACCGAGTACGCAGCAACACCGTGGGCATCCCTGCTGATCTTCCCGTAATTGCCGAACGGCTGGCTGCGGCCGGCTACCGGACGGCGGGATTTGTGAGCAACCCGGTGCTGCGCTCAGCCACGGGCTACGGACGCGGCTTCGCCACATACAAATTTTACGGCGGCACCACGGCGATGCAGTCGGTCACGGACGCCTTTGGCCGCTGGGCCGAACAACCCTGGGAACAACCCAGCTTCGTATGGATCCATTACATCGACCCTCACGGTCCGTACCGGCCCCCGCCGGCATACGAACGTATGTTTCTCGAGGATTCGCTTGGCACATCCGAGCGACGTGTGGCACTGAGCCCGCAGCCTGGGCGCTTCACTAACCCTAACAAGATCCTCGGAGCTATCCCCAAGTACCAGCGCCACGGCGATGAGGACCGGGTCGAGACCTACATCGCTCGCTATGACGCGGAGATTCGCGGCATGGACGAGCAAGTAGGCAGGGTCATAGAAATACTTCGCCAGCACAACCTGTTCGACCGGTCGCTCGTGGTCTTCAGCTCTGACCATGGCGAGAGCCTCGGTGAGCACAATTTCTACTTCGAACACGGATGGTTTGCCTATGAAGCTACGCTTCATGTGCCACTGCTCATCAAGCCCCCGGGCATCAGCCACCACGCCACGGTATCTGAGCAAGTCTCCACCCTCGACCTGTTGCCTACTCTGCTGGCGGCGGCGCTGGCGGCCAACGAAACCGAGGCTCCTGGAGCCAACATCCTTCACACAGTCCGGCAGCACCGCGCGGTGCTCATAGAAAACTCCAACGCGTACCCGCATAAGTACGTCGGCATCAGAACGTCGGGGTGGAAATACTTGCGCCGTCTATCCGACCGCTACGAAGAGCTCTACAACCTCACCGAGGATCCGACCGAGACCCACAACCTGACGAACAAGAACCCCGCTATGCTGGCCGAACTTGCTAGCCGCTACGAACGCATGGCGGCGTCGCTGAGAATTATGCAGCCGCTGAAGCCTACCCCCCACACTGAAGAAATCGACCGTCAACTACGCTCCCTAGGATACATTGAGTGAGCTAGCGAGTGACCAACACGCAAAGGACATGACTTCCCCGCCCTCATCCCCCTGGTACCTGGCAGGCGCCGCACCGCTAAGCGGTCGTAGTAGGACTGTGTTGGCTCTCGCCGTGGCGATCGCCGCCACAGTCATCTGGAGCGCGAGCTATCAAAACTCGTTCCGCACCCTCGGCTATCCCGACGCCGCGGATTACGCACAAATGGGTCGGCAGTTGGTCCAAGGTGAAGGCTTTACTTCACAGCAGACCTTCCCCTACATACTCGGCTGGCTCGATGCCCACCAGCTGGAAACTACAGCTCCATGGCCAAACCTCTACCGCTTTCCGCTGCCAGCCCTACTCAACGCGCTCTCTTTCAGCGTCGTCGGGGTCGGCGACTTCGGCGCCGTGCTGCCCTGCGGACTCTTCTTCGTAGCTACCTGCGTTTTGATATTCCTACTCGGGAATCGCGTATATGGACCACTGGCGGGAATCGTTGCGGCCTCGATGAACGCGATTAGTCAATCTCACATTCACTACAGTCTGTCGTGTCTGAGCGTATCTGGGAACAGCGTCGTCATCGTCTCTCCCCACGGC
>CAZPPZ010000207.1:0-5808 GCA_964588545.1 uncultured Myxococcales bacterium
CGACTATCTCTCCACATGAAAAGTGGTGTGGTGCCATGTGTGTGGCGTCCTGCCGGGGAACCGGGTGAGAGGGGGCTCCTCGGTAGTGGCGGGGGGGGGGATGGTCGTGCTGCGGCACGCACCACGGCTCATGGCCGTGGCTGCTATGACCACCGCCGCCGTTATCGACGGGGCAACTAATTGACCCCAATGCGACAATAGCTCGCGAGTAAAACCGCGTTTCGCTTGGCCACAAATGACACACGCTTGTGCGGTATTTTTCGCGATTTATTGTCGCGTTGGGGTTAAGCTAAAGGGTCAGCGGGACACGACCGGAGGTGGCGGCTCGGGGGCGCTGCCCAGGCGTGGCTGGGCAGCTAGTAAAGACCAGTAAATCGGGCGAACAAACTCGTTGGGGGCTATGGCTTTCGGGCGATCGCGCAGCCATTTATCGAGGACGGGCAAAACCCCGACATGATTGCGGCCGCAGCCGCAAGGCACGGCGCGGATGCCATCACCGTGGTCGCAGCTACAACCGGTACTGCCGTGGCAGGGAAGGCGCCGAGCGCGTTTGGTTTGGACGTTACTTGGGGAAGAGGACTGTTCGCGAGCCTCGTGGCAAGGCATTTTGGTTGCCGGCGCGCTCATGGCATCGGGGCCGGATAGCGCGGCGGTCTTGTTAGCCGAGTGCTGGTGGGACCCGACCGAATAGGCCAGGTGGGCGGCGCTGGCTGCAATCGGTGCCCCGGGCACGAGCAGCGCCAAGCCCAGGGCCGTAGCCTTGGTCGCCAGGCGGTGCTTGCGAAAGACCTCAGGCACAGTAGATAAAAGTTTAGGCGGCTCGACTCAGAGGATCAAGCCGGACAGGGGAAGACTCAAGGTTTGTCTTTTCTAGCCGCGGCATCAATCCTGCGCTCCGTTTGTGGTTGGTGCCGTAGCGGGCCTGGGCACATCGACGTATGACTTCACTATTTCACAACACCAGGAGCGAGAAAAAGACGAAATGGCAGCGCAGCCGCTACCACCCGAGTTTTTGCTACTGGTGGGCAGTGCTCGGCTTGCTTCGTCTGCTCTGTGCCCTGCCTTACCGGCTACAGCTGGCGGTGGGGCGGGCAGTGGGGCGGGCCTTTTATCGCTTTGGAAAGCGTCGTCGTCACATCGCCGAGGTCAATCTCGAGCTATGCTTTCCTAAAATGTCTAAGGGGGCGCGGCACACGCTGCTACGCCAGCACTTCGAGGCGCTTGGCATCGGTCTGATGGAAGTTGGGATGTGCTGGTGGGCCACGGATTCCCGGCTAGAATCTCTGTGTGACATCCAGGGCCTCGAACACGTTGAACGCGCGCGTGCCGACGGCCGTGGTGTGCTGCTGTTGTGCTCCCATACCACCTGTCACGAGCTCACGACGCGTGTGCTGTGTAGCCATGTGCCCCTTCACGTCATCTACAAGCCATTCAAGAACCCGGTGCTGAAGGCGGTGAGCGAAGCCCGGCGCTCTAAGCACGGAACGATCATTGCGCGCAGATACCTGTTGAGCGCTGTCCGTCACCTCAAAAGCGGTGGCATGTTGTGGTACGCCTTCGATCAAAGCGAGAACAAAGGCGAGGCTGGCGGCCTTATGGTGCCGTTTTTCGGCGAGCCCAAGCTGGTGCACACTGGTGCCGCGCGTATTGCACAACTGAGCGCTGCGGTGGTGTTGCCACTGTACACCCAGCGCTTGGCCGCTTCGGCGGGCTACCGCCTGAGCATAGGCGCGCCGCTCGAGAACTTCCCCAGCGACGACTCCGTCGCTGATGCCGCCACGGTGATGGCCCTGGTAGAAGAGCAAGTGCGAATGGCCCCCGAACAGTACTCCTGGGCCCACCCCCGCTTCGCCCGCCGCCCGCTCCCGCTAACCGACCCCTACGGACAGGGATAAGTACAGTTAGTAACCCACTCCCCTTTGTTTTCAGTAGGTTACTAACTGTACTTATCCCTGTCCGATGACGAGCAGGACCTCACCGCGCTCGACCTCGTCGCCGTTGCCATGGTTGAGCGAGGCCACACTTCCGGCGGCGGTTGCGGTGATCTCGTTTTCCATTTTCATAGCTTCGAGTATGAGCAAGACATCTCCGGCCGCCACCTGGTCGCCGACGGCCACTCGGTACTCGAGTATGAGGCCGGGGATGGGGGCAACCACGGCGCCCGGCCCTGCCTCGGCAGGGCCGGTTACAGTCGCCGCTGCCGGCGACGGCGTAGGCACGACTGCCGGCGTAGAAGCCAGGGCCGCGGCTGGGCTTCCTGCCAGTGCCGCAGTTCCGGTGGGGTCGACTTCAACTTGAAAGTACTCATCATCGACAAAGACATTGAAGCTGCGCACTCCCGCGCTCTTCGGCGGGCCCTGTTTAGAGGGCGGCTCGATCGCCAGCCCCTTACGCGCCTTGTCAACCAGCAGCTCTTCGGCCTTGGCCTGCTCAAGAGTCTTGGCTTTCACCTCAGCCGGTGGCTCTTCTAAACCGTACTTCCAGCGCAAGAATCGTTTGCCGGTAGTAGGGTAGAGCGCGTAGATGAGCACATCGCCCTGGTCGGTAGAGATGTCGCGAATCTCTTCGCGGGCTTTTTCTAATTCAGGTTCGAGCAGATCGGCTGGCCGCTTGGTGGTGGGCTTTGACATCGCGTGGCCGACCAAACACTTCTTGACGACATCAGCCTTCATTGGCGCCGGTGGTCTGCCGTAAAGCCCGGCGGCGTAGTCCTTGACCTGTTGCGAGACACGCTCGTAGCGCCCAAACAGGACGTTCATAACCGCCTGGGTCCCCACGATTTGGCTCGAAGGCGTGACCAGCGGCGGATATCCGAGATCGGCCCGGGTTCGTGGAAGCTCATCGGTGACTTCTCTGAGGCGATCGAGAGCACCCGCCTCCTTTAGTTGGTTGACCAGGTTCGACATCATCCCACCGGGAATCTGGTGGACTAAAACCTCCGCGTCGATGGTGGCCATGCGCGTGGTGTCGAGGTAGCTGCGGTACTTGGGCGCGATACGCTCAAGGTGGCGGGCACACTCGATCAACGGTTCAAGGGCGATGCCTGGATCACGAGGCTCGCCTTGAAGAGACACCAGCAGAGGTTCGACCGCCGGTTGCCCGGTGCGCAGCGCCAGCGGTGCCAGCGCGCAGTCTATGATGTCGATGCCAGCCTCGGCCGCCTTGAGGCAGGTCATTGCCGCAAGTCCCGAGGTGTAGTGGGTGTGGAGTTGCAGCGGTATCTCGACGCTGCGCTTGAGCGCGCTGACCAGCTCGAAAGCATCCATAGGCGCGAGTAGCCCGGCCATGTCCTTGATGCAGATAGAGTCGGCGCCCATGTCGGCCAGTCGCCGGGCCATGTTGGTGTAATAATCTATGGTGTAGATGGGGCCACCGAGGCGGCGTTCGGTGATGGTGTAGCACAGAGTGGCTTGGATGTGCTTGCCGGTACGCTTGATGGCCTTGAAGCTGGTCTCCATGTTGCGCTCGTCGTTTAGCGCATCGAAGACACGAAAACGGTCGATCCCGACCTCGGCCGCGTGCTCTACGAAAGCCACCACCAAGTCGTCGGCGTAGTGGCGATATCCCACCAGGTTCTGCCCACGCAGCAACATCTGAAGTGGGGTGGTGGTCAGCCGCTTGAAGGTCGCCAGGCGCTCCCAGGGGTCCTCGTTGAGAAAACGATGGGTGGTGTCGAAGGTCGCGCCGCCCCAAACCTCGAGGGCCGCGAAGCCCGCACTGTCTAGCTTCTCGAGGATTGGCAGCATGTCCTCGATGCGCATGCGTGTAGCGATCAGGCACTGGTGGCCGTCGCGCAGCGTGGTGTCCATTATGCCCAGTGGACGGACGACTGGCCCGGTGGCCGCAGCCTTGGCCTTAGTCGTCTTCGCCTGTGGCTTGCTCGTGCTCTTCTTCGCCACGTTGCCTCCTCTAAGTGGTTGCCTGCGGCTAGCCTCGCGCGCTTAGGGCTAGCCGAGCCGGCGATGGCCGCCCGAGAGCCGCGCGCCCATGAGAGCCAGTCTTCCAGCGAGGCTCCAGGGCGAGCTTCCCAGGGGCGGGCGCTGCTCTCGAGAGCGGGCCGCGATGGCGGCTTCTTCGGCGAGCACGACATTAACCGCCGCCAGCGCCGCGGCAATCTTCTTGCTGCGTCTGTCCACCTTAGGGTTGAAGCTAACCCTTCGGAGGTGATTTCGAAAGCCCACCGTAAAAGCCTGCACCAATCGGACGACTCTACGCGTCGTCCGATTGGGGATACTGGGAATACTTGGCTATATTGCCGCCCACCTATGGTTACTACGTTTTCGTTGTCGCGCGGGGGGCTAACGCCGCTAGAGATTGAAATCGGCGGCCAGCTCCGCGGCAGCGAGCACGACGCTGCTGCGCGCCTTCTCGCCGATGCCTTTCTTGGCAGTCCCATGCATGTGGCGGTCTTTGGGGCTGAAGATGAGAAAGTACGGCGTCGTCAGCAAGCGATGTTTCGCATCATGCTGCGCTACATGGACCACGCCTTCTACGTAGCGCGTATCGATGGCCGTTTGGTGGGAGTAGCTGGCTATCGTGATTCGTCGTGTTGTCAGACCACGCTGCTCGACCAGCTGCGGCTTGGCCCGGCGATGGCCTGGGCGCTGGGCAGAACTCTGCCGCGGTTGCTAGCTTGGCTAGGCGAGTGGGGCAGCCGTGACCCTAGCCGTGAGCACTGCCACTTTGGTCCCTTCGCTGTAGCTCCACAGTTTCAGGGGCGAGGCGTTGGTGGACGTATGCTAGAGAGCTATTGCCGCTACCTCGATGGCGACGCGGCGGCGGCTTATCTGGAGACCGACAAGCCGGAGAATGTACGCCTGTATCGCCGTTTCGGTTTCGAGGTAATTGGCGAGGCGAAGATCTTCGACGTCAGCAACTGGTTCATGTGGCGTTCTCCGCGCTGAGCGCCGATCACTTGAACGTGCATGCGGTGGCTGCCAGCGTCGCGGCATGTCTTGGCCCCGATCGCTACAGCGGCGCGAGCGCGCAGCCATTGCCGGGCTCGCGCTTGCGACTGTAGCGCTCTATGCCTGTTCGACCATCGGCGTGCCCTACTTCACCAAGGGCGAGCCCCGCGAAGCCTTGGTGATGCAGACCCTGCTCGCCGACGGATCGTTGGTCCTGCCGCTGCGCAATGGCGACGAGATTGCTTCGAAACCGCCGATGTTTCACTGGCTAGGTGCACTCGCCAGTCTGCCCGCAGGAGAGGTGAGCGAGTTCAGCTCGCGCCTTCCTTCGGTGGCGGCCAGCGCCGTGGCCGTCGCGGTTACTGCGTGGCTGGGCATGCGCCTGTTCACGCTGGCCAGCGGGCTGGCATCGGGTGTGCTGTTGATGACGCTTGGTCTGTGGATGTCGACCTCGGTGATTGCCCGCGTCGACATGGTACTTGCCGCCTTCATCACTACGGCTCTAGCCAGCTTCTTTGCCCGCTATCACCTCGGCCGCCAAGCCCTCTCGCATGTGTTCTGGGCTGCCTGTGCGGGTGCCGTGCTCACCAAGGGTCCCGTCGGCGTGATTTTGCCGGGTGCTATTATCGGCGTGTATCTACTGCTGCGCCGTGACCTCGGCTACATCGCTCGTATGCGACCGGGGCTCGCGCTTGCGTGGCTGGCGCTGCCGCTGTTGTGGTATGTGCTCGGCGCCCTCGAAGGTGGACAACCCTTTCTCAACAAGCTCTTGCTCGAGGAGAACTTCGCACGTGTGGCCAATGCCGAGGTCGCCCGCATGGGCCACGTCAAGCCGCTTTGGGCGCACGTGCCGCTGCTGTCTGTGGGCAGCGTGCCCTGGTGTCTGATGCTGCCGCCAAGG
>CAZPPZ010000208.1:0-5754 GCA_964588545.1 uncultured Myxococcales bacterium
CCATCGTAAACGCGGCCAGCGACGCACTGTGCGATGATGCGTTGTTTTGCAACGGTGTCGAGTTCTGTGACCCTCAAATCGGCTGCGAGTCGGACACCGCAGCTCTCGATTGCAGCGTACTCGACAGCGAATGTTCGCTGGGCTTGTGTAATGAGGAACTGCGAGACTGTGAGTTTCAGCCTCTCAATGAGGGGGCAACCTGCGGCCAGCCCGGAGATGGGATATGTAGTTTCGATGCCGTTTGTATGGGAGGCGAGTGCGTAGACGTTCCAGCTTGTGATCCCCTCTGTGAGCGTTGCGATGGGGGTAGTTGCGTTAGCCTCTGCGGCAACCCAGTAGATGGTGATGTCGATGCGGTTACGGTTGCCGATGCGCTGATGGTACTGCAGGTTTCGGTTGGATCTGCCGAGTGCGCGTTGTGTGTTTGCGACGTTAACGGCAGCGGGGGCGTGTCGGCTACCGACACCCTGGTGATGATGAGAATGATAGTTCAACTACCCGTAGAGTTCGCCTGTCCTTTGCCGGTGGGCGCGGAAATCGTAGGGCAGTCAACGACGACTACCACGACAACGACTCTGTCTCTGGGGTACTAGTACCGACTTCAGCCAGTGTTCCGAGGCCCCGCGCATCTCACAGAGCTGCGCGGGGTCGTGATTTGCTGCGGCTATCCCGTAGCCGCAGCTTCGGTGTCGTCGTAGGGGAGGATCTCCCCAAGTACTCGTTGTACGCGGGCTAGCACTGCGCGGTAAGGGGCGTCGTCGGTGCTGTCTTTGCGGAACACCCCTACAGCACCCAGTTCGCGTGCAGCTATAGCTACACTAGGGTCGTCCATGGCGGTTAGTACCGCTACGGGGGTCTTATCGCCACGTACACGCAAATGGTCGAGCACTGTCAGGCCGTCCATTCCGGGCATGATCAGATCGAGGAGAACGGCGTCCACCGGTGTGTGACTTAGGTGCTCTAGCGCGGCATGGCCGTTGTCGACGGCTGTAACTCGGTAGCCAGCTTCGCCGAGCTGAAACTCTAGCAGGGCCCGGTATTCGTCGTTGTCGTCGCATACCAGGACGCTGTCGCCCGGGCTCGCGAGGCTCGCGAGGCTGCGTGCCACGGTGTCCGAGCTTTGAATCACGCTTGCGTCGGCGAGACCGATTTGGGGAGAGTAGAGCAGAATGTGCGCGACGCCGACGCCCTGGATGCGGTTGAGGAACTCTTCACCGAGATGTTCGGACTGGTCTTCCGAGATCACGGCTACGTCGGCCTTCCAGCTCGACAGCAATTCCATAGCCTGGTCGGGGCTTGTGCAGCTGCGGCATTCGATGTGACTGTCTTTGGGCAATGCCAGCACACGAGAATCCAGGTCCTCACGGCCGAGCATGGTCAGAACTCGTACTGCGTGCCCGCTAAGCGAACGATCGGTGGGCCTGCGATTCCGCGCACCTTCAGGGAGGGTCTCGCTGGTGGGTATGGTGAACTGGAAGGAGCTGCCTCGACCGAGGATACTCTCTGCCCAGATCCGTCCGCTATAGTGCTCGACTATCTCTCGGCAGATACAGAGCCCCAGGCCTGAGCCTCGCCGTGAGGCCCTGCCGTCCGGGCCGATTACCTGATGGAAACGCTCGAAGACTTTGGGTAGTTCTTCACTGGGGATGCCGGTTCCGGTGTCGTGGACTGCGAACCTTGTGGCGTCACCGTCGTCGACGACCGATACCGTGATATGTCCCCCCTCGGGCGTATGTTTGATCGCATTTGTGATCAGGTTGGTTAGCACTTGAATGAGGCGGTCATGATCAGCGTGGCACGGCGGTGTCTCTCCGGGCACGTCTGCCGAGAGGGTAATTGACTTTTCCATGGCCAGCGACGCCGTGCTGCTAATCGCGTCGGCGACAAGGGCTGAAGTGTCGAGTCCGGTGTCATGCCAATCCACACAGTCAGCCTCGATCTTGGTCAGATCGAGGAACTCGTTGATCATCCTGGTCAGACGCTCACCCTCCGAGAGGATGGTGTGACCGAATCGTTCAACCACTTCCGGTCTGCTGTTGTGATGTTTGGTGATGATCTTTGCTGCTGAGACTATCGCGGCAAGCGGAGTTCGGATCTCATGTGAGACCTCTGAGAGAAATTTTGTCTTGAGGTGGTCTACCTCGAGGAGTCGCGCATTGGCGATCTCGAGTTCTGCAGCCCAGCACTCCAAGGTAGCGTGACTGGAGGCCAGTTTCTCGTTGGCGCGAGTCGTAGCCGCGGCATTTTGCCTGAGCTCCTGATCAACGAGCCTCTGCTGATACTTGCCGAGCGCATGAGATATTGCCCGGCGCAGTGAATCCGAGTCTAGATTCTCCTTGAGGATGTAATCGTCGGCTCCCGCTTTGGCAAGACTCGTGGCGGTGATGTCATCGGTACCCGCGGTGATTACGATGACTGGTCGCACGTCGCCGCTTTCACGCATGGTGGTCAGGATATCGAGCCCATTATCGTTTCCTAGCCGGTAGTCGAGGAAGACTATGTCAATTTGCTCGTCACGCAGGGCCTCGTAAGCGGCTGCGGCGCAGGGTGCGTGTGTGACCTCTGAGCGCCACTCGGCGAGATCCTGCAAGTGAGTAGAGAGCAGGGTTAGGTCGATTTCTCGATCTTCGATTACTAGTGCCTTGATCGGCCTGATTGGTGAGACCACCACAATACCACCTCCACCGCGTCGCGAAGTAGTGCAGCAAGAGACGTGCCGACTTTGCGGGGGCCGCGAGCAAGCGTCGGTCGCAGCTGGTATAGCCTGGCCCATCGATGGTTTTCCGAGCGCTATGGCTATAACCCGCTAGCGGGTTGGCCGTAGCTGTGACGTTACATTCTTGCCACTCTCACATGTGTGCACAAAAATGAGCTTCGCCGGCTGTGGACTTCAAGGCATGGGACGCGGCGTGGTGCCTGGGCGCAACACGAATACGTCGCGGATGGTTACCCGCCGGGCGAGGATGCTGCCATCGGCTTGGACCGTTCCCTTGATGGCGAGAATGGTATTGCGGGTAATCTGGTCTACGTTGCCACCGAGCACCTCGGTATTAGCATCGACGAGGATTTCGTGGCGGTGGTTGAGGCGGAAGCGGCGCGGACCAACACGACTGCTGATGACACCAACCAGGTGCACATTTCTTCCTTGATCTACGCTGACGTTGCGCCGGAGGATCTTTACCGAGTCGGCGTGAGCCACGCCTGCTTGCGGCGCGGAGGACAGCCTGACACGGACCTCGCTCCCGTCGCTGAGTGAATCAGCCGTGCCACCCGTGAAGGTTGCGGTGCTGTAGTCAATGGTACTTAGCCTAATTTCGAAGCGATTGCTGCTGCTATTGAGGTTGGTTACGCGGCCATCGATGACGAAAGACTGATTGCCGCCATCGGGTCGCGCCGCTAGCCGGGTCGCACGGATGATTCCGTCGGCGTCCTCGAAACCACTGACTACTACCACTGTGCCTATTGAGGTCGGGTCGAAGGCAATGCCATCGAGCACCGTGGCGTCGTCTATGAGCACGGTATCGCCGAGGACGTCGGCCGCTCCACTGCTGGCAAAAACACCCTCGACCGGTCCCTCGAGTAGGCTGTCAAACACCACCGATTCCGCTACTCCGCTGAGGTTGTCTTCGTCGATCTGACCTTTGACGGTAACTACCATGCCGAGTCTGAGTTCACTGGGGTCGGCGACCTCGCCGTTAACCGTTATCGTCGCCAGGCTAGTGTCTAACTCGATACCATCGACGATGACGCTACCAAAGCCCGTGACTACGCCCACGACCAGGCCGGTACCTCCGATGCCGCCGCCATGCGATACGCCTCCGCAGCTAGTGGTTGCAAGACAAAGCAGTAGCGAGATGGCGAGGGCACGGATAGCGGGAAACGTCACTTACTCATCCTCCGGGATGTCTTCTTCGTAGTAGTATACTCCCAACGACGCGCGTCGGCGGCCACTGCCCGCTACGGTGGGGTTGGTATCGCGGTCTCTGTCTGACATCCAGCCGTCGAGATCTTCAAGCAGTTGTTGCGCACGCTCAGCGGCCTTTTCGCGTAAATCTTCGCTGGCCTCTATTGGCATGTTGTCGTAGGACACCTTGCGCTGGAAGAAGCTATCATCGGGATCGCACACGAGGTTGTGGTCTATCGTGGCGATTAGATCGGCGACGTCGACGCCGAGGATAGCTAGCTTATCGACCTCTCCACTTTGCGGGATGTAAGCACGGGTCTCGAGCCTGATGGTTCCTTCGAGGCTGATGCTTACGGCTTCGACTCGCAGCAATTCGTCTAACACAGCCCGCGCCGGAACGTCTCCACTATACTTCTTCACCAACGAGCTGAAGCTGCGCTGTGAGCCTTCGAGTTCTAGAGCGGCGGGGCCGTCTTTGGCATCGGCGAAGTCGCGGTCGCGTACCCATCCTGAGATAACCCTCGCTGCACGGTTGTAGCGTTGCACGGCATCATGATCATCGGGAGTCTCGAGCGAGCTTACGCGCTTTACTTCCTTTCTCGACAGGCCGGTGATCACGGATACCCGCGACAGCGTCTGCTTGCGCCCCGCAATGGCGAACTCGTGGGCTGCCACCTCTACATAGGTTCGCTTGGCCAGGTCGGCGAAAGCAGCGAAGGGGATTCCGTAGCGTAGCAGTATTCTCACCAGAGGCTTCAAGAGCTTCAGTATCGCCGCTGAGAGCAGCTGGAGAGAGTTCTGTTGATTCTGTGGGCTCATATTCCCAAAAATTATTCTACACTAAATACCTATAAATACTAGCTTTTCTTTCGCTGGCTCGAGCCGGTCTGCAATTAGTGGATTGACGGCCAGACATAAATGGGAATATAATCCCAAATCATGAGGGGCGCAACCAGTTTATATGTAGGCGGCGATTACCTAGCCGCGGCTGGCGAAATTCCTCGCATCTCAAAAGCTAAGGGGACAGTCATGATAGAAAGCAGAGACCCATCTAGAATCCGCCAGCTGGCACTAGTGTCGGTTGCGGCCTTGGTATTTTCCATTGTCGGCACACTTTCCGCCTCCACGTCGGAGGCCGCGCAGATATGCCCGCAGCCCAATCCCGAAGGTTGTATGGTCCGTTGTTTGGCCCATAAGCGCCGCTGTTTTGATGCCTGCCGGGTGCGCAAGAAGCAGTGCGTTCACAAGGTCCGTGTCGAGGCCAAATCGTGTGTTCTCAATTGCCGTGCCGAGGTTCGCGACCAGGACCCCGGTACCTGTAAGCGAGAGTGCATTGCCTTGGCCAAGGAGCAGGCCCACAACGAATGTTTGGCTGACCGGCCTGTATGCCTCAAACAGTGCAACCCTCAGGGCTGTCGCCGCCGTTGCGGCCACTTCGAGGCTCCGGTCGACGCCCCGGTTACCGAGGCCCCGCTTGCACCCGCGGCCATGGCTGCTGCCCATCCAGGCATGCTATGTGAGCCGCCAGTAGACAACGAGTGCCTCGATGGCTGCGCCCGCGAGCTGCGTAGCTGCTCACAGATCGTAATCGAGGACGTTCGCCTCTGTGTGTCCAGCTGCAGTGAGTTTGGCGGCGAGGAGCGGCGCCTCTGTATGGCGGATTGTGCCACGGCTGCGCGCGAGGCTGGCAGGCTCTGCGTCGAGGGCTTCCGCCAGTGCGCGGCTGGGTGTCGCGATACGGTTGCGGTTACAGATCCTCCTGTGGCTCCGTAGTTGGCGACGACACAGGGCGACGGATAGTGACAGATCCGGATGATAGCTAATTGGGCGGGCATCACTCCGGTTCGGTC
>CAZPPZ010000209.1:0-5720 GCA_964588545.1 uncultured Myxococcales bacterium
TCGTTGGACCCGGCCGTCTACGACCTCTACCTGCGTGTCAATCCGACGTCCTACGCGCCCGATGAGCTGCGAACCCATGTGGGGCTGCTGGAAGTCGTCACCAAGCGCGCCCCCGATGAACCGGTGGAAGAGCCGCCGCTGGAGTTGATGACCTCACCGTTCCACAGCTCGACTTCTATCGCGGCTAGTTCGTCGTCGCGTAGTAGGCGCTCAAGCAGGCTTCGTTCTAGACCTGAGAGTATCGACATCGGATCAGACGGCGCAGCGTGCTCAGGGCTGGCGGTCAGGCCTCAGCGCTTCTAGAGCCAGCAACAACAGTACCAAACCTAGGCACGCCAGTGCGAAGACGTCGCCATGGGCCCCGTAGAAGGAACGATAGCTACTACGACGAATCGCGCCGGACAGGACAGCCTGCGACGCCGGCACAGTACGGCGCACCACACGGCCGGTCGGATCCACCACCGCGGAAGGGCCGGAGGTAGACGCACGAACGAGGTACCGCCGCTGTTCGACCGCTCGCATAGCCGCGATACTGAGCTGTTGCTCGCCGAACATCGGATCGGCAACCCAGCTATCGTTCGACAGATTCACCAGGTACTCGGCTCCCGCCACAACGCGTTGCCGTGCCACGGAGCCAAACATGGCCTCGTTACATATCACCACTCCGGCTTTACCGGCGGCGGTCGGCAGAGTCGGTCCTGGCTTGCCGGGGGTAAACTCTCGCACACGCCCGAACGATCTGCGCAAATCGCCCGAGCGACCGAAGGGAAAGTATTCGGCAAAGGGCAGAAGGTACTGCTTGTCGTAGTGGCCAACGACTTCACCCCCGGGGGAAAGCAAGAACGCGCTGTTGAAGTAACGCCTGGGCGAACCCTCCAGATAACGCGGTGCCCCGGCCAGTATCTCTACACCAGCCTGCGTGGTCTTGCGCGCGATGGTATCGCGAAACAGCGGTTCGTCATCAACGAAGAACGTCATCGCGTTTTCAGGCCATACCACCACTGCGGCCTCGCTGTTCTCGAGTACCTGCTCGGTCAGTCGCAGGTAGACTTGAAGATTGGCTCCGTAGTTTTTCGGCAGCCACTGCGAGCCGAGATCGAGGTTGCCCTGAACGACGGCGATGGCAACGGTGGGGCCCGCCTTCCACGGTTCGGCGCTCAGCCGCCACTGGCCGTAGCCGATGGCGAGAACGAGGACTGCCAATGACGCAGCTACTTCGCTTCGACCACCACGCCACGAGCGCCGCAAGATGAGCTGCGCGATTGCGGCGTTGACCACCGCGATTACAAACGACACGCCGTAGACGCCGGCCCACTCGGCAACCTGTATGACCTGACTGGGTGCGTAGGCCAGCACCGATAGCGCACCAGCATAGGCCGGCGCCACCGAACCACTTTGCGAATAACCGGCAAAAGCCCAGGGGTTTCCGCTGAGTAGCTGCGCGCGAGCGAACTCAGCAGCCACCCACGCAGCCGCAATGACAATACACCGGGGGCGGTAACGCGCGCGCTGGGCGAGCGCCGCAACGACCGCGAACAAAGCGTATTCGAACGCCACCATGACGGCGGTGGCACCGAGGAACAGCGCCGCGCCGAGCCAATAAGGCTGCTGGTAGTAGTTGGCAATAGTCGCAGGCAGCCAGTGGGTAACACCGAACGCCGAGACAAAGGCCCAGCATACTCCCACCGCAGCAGCAGCGGCAGGAGCCAAGCGACCCACCGCGACAAGCAGCGGGGCCAGTGCCACCCACGCGAGTGCGCTCAACGCGAACGGCGGGAATGCGAGCGTGTAGAGTAGAGCCGAACACAGGGCTAGGGCAGTGCCCTCGACCAATAGGCGAAGCCGGCCGACACGGCGCAGACGCTGATGTTTGGGGAGAAGCTCCCGCTGCTCACCACCCACCGCTTGCGATCGGCCAGTACAGTCGTGGGACATTATAGCTCAGCGAAGATCAGCGAGCGTCGTCTCGATCGACAACAGTGGCGGCGCGTCCGTCATCATCGTGCACATGACGGCGACCAGTAAGAATAAACGCGATCCCTCCAACCATGATTCCAATCACCGCACCGGTGAAGATGTTCCAGAACATTCATGGAACGCCGCAGTAGGGATTCGCCAACGAGACGAAACCAAGAGGCGCCATGGTCACGACCGCACTGCTGACTCCGCGAAGGTACCAGGCCCGTGGCCACACCGTGGCGCCAACCAGGAAGCCGATCAGCATGCGGTCTATGTAGAATGCCCACACCAACACCGAACCGTTGACGTAGAAAACATCCCATTTCTCTGGAATCGGGCCATGGAACAACACCGGAAGCCAGCCCAGTACGATGCCCAGAGCGCTGCACAGCAGCATATACATCAGTGGTGTTCGCAGGTTTTTCATTGTTCCAAACACAGAGCGCAGAAAAATCAGCTACTTAGCAGACGGACTTATCCCTGTTAATACAGAGCGGATGCTCTTGCCAGCGCGCAGCAGCTCGAAGGCTTCGTTGATGTCGTCGAAGGGCAGCGTGTGAGTGATCAGATCGTCGATGTTGATCTTGCCGTCCATGTACCAGTCGACGATCTTGGGCACATCGCTGCGGCCCTTGGCACCACCAAAAGCTGTTCCGCGCCAAACCCGTCCGGTGACCAACTGAAAGGGGCGTGTGGCGATCTCCTGGCCGGCGCCGGCAACGCCGATGATTATGCTCTCTCCCCAACCCTTGTGGCAGCACTCGAGTGCCTGGCGCATGACCTGGGTGTTGCCAATGCACTCAAAGGAGTAGTCGACACCGCCGTCGGTCATGTCGATGATCTCGGCCACAACATCGTTGCTGTCGGACGGATTGATAAAATCGGTCATCCCGAACTTGCTGGCTAGTTCGGTCTTGTCGGGGTTGGTATCGACACCGATGATACGCTCGGCACCGACCAGACGTGCTCCCTGAACGACGTTGAGGCCGATACCGCCTAGGCCAAATACCGCGACCGTGGAGCCTGCTTCGACTTTTGCAGTATTTATGACAGCACCAAGACCAGTGGTGACACCGCAGCCTATGTAACAAACCTTGTCGAGAGGAGCATCGGGACGAATCTTAGCTACAGCGATTTCGGGTAAGACGGTGTAGTTAGAAAAGGTTGAGCAGCCCATGTAGTGAAAAATCGTTTCCCCACCGAGAGAGAATCGGCTACTGGCATCGGGCATCAAGCCCCTTCCCTGGGTGTCGCGAATCGCCTGGCACAAATTGGTCTTGCCCGAGGTGCAAAACTTGCACTCGCCGCACTCGGGTGTGTACAGCGGGATGACGTGGTCACCGGGCTGTAGAGAGTTCACGCCGGTTCCTACTTCGAGAACGACGCCGGCGCCTTCATGACCGAGGATGGCCGGGAATATTCCTTCAGGATCCGCACCCGAGAGGGTGAACTCATCGGTGTGGCAAACGCCCGTAGCCTTGATCTCGATCAAGACTTCGCCAACTCGGGGTCCCTCTAGATCGACGCTTTCAAGAACCAGGGCCGAGCCGGCCTGGTGGGCCACAGCGGCGCGTGCTTTCATCGTGATCCCCTTCTCAAGTGTCAACAACCTGCACAGCGGTTCTTTGATAAATCCGGTACTTAGAAGACGGACTTATCCCCCCCCGTAAACCAGTGGCGGCGGTGCCATAGGTATAGGGACATCCACAAATGCAGCGCGGTAATCGCTACGGCGATGCCCCGGTAGAACATTTCTATCTGCGATACTAGCTCCTGGTCGGGCACCAGTGTGGTCGCAGCGATGGCATTGATCTCATCGTAGGTCCGCTGCACCTCGATGGCCACGTAGTCGTCTCCGAACAACAGCGGGATGTCGAGCTGCACGGCGCTGCCCACGAGAATCAACACCGAGAGGTATAGTCCAACGCGGTGGCGCTTTAGACCCAAGACCCCGGCTGCTATCAAGACCGCAGCACTGATCATGCCCTCGATAGCAGCCAGCGAACTCTGCTCGCCGAGGATGCCAAGGGCAGAGATAGTCCCGCCAGCGGCAAACAACCAGAACATCAAGCGCCATAGCAGCGGCAGCTTTTCGGGAATAGACGTCTGCTCGGAGTCGCTCATCGCCACGCTCTGGCAGGCCGACAGCGGCCTACTCTTTGCGTAGCTGCGTTATAGAGGATGCAGGCCGTTCGAGCGACCACCCGACCGAAGATCAAGGCTTGGTCGCAGTAGTAATCCTGTATATGCTGCGACGATCTCGCCCCGGGGGCGATCGCCACAACCGTCACACTGAAGGCTCAGCCGACTCGGCTAACCCTCGCCGATACCGGCCATTACCTGGCAAAGGATATCTTCGGCCGACAAGTCGTAGTCGATATCGAGTGGCCGGCCGTAACGCGCGCGAAGTTCCACACCAGTCTTGCGCAGCTTGAGTCCAGTCTTGTCGAAAGCATTTCTCAGGCCCTCGAGACGCACCGGCAGAACCACCGGGCGAAAGCGCTTGATGATGCGGGCACAGCCGATACGGCCCGGCGCTCCCGGTGTCGTGGTACCCTGCGGATAGGTCAGTACCCAACCATCCCTCAGGCCGACACCGACCTTCTCAATGTCCCCTGGATCGACCTGCCGCGAGACCAGCTTGTCGTTATCCTTCCAGCTGCGCTTCACACAAATCGTACCGTTGTAGGCCATCAGACGCGGCAGCCAGCCCTTGCGCTTCATAGTCTCCAGTGCTGCAACCACGTAGAGGTCAGTACGTGGCCACAGCAGGTAGGGACGGCGCAAGTAGCTCACGGTGTGAGACACAACTATGTAGTCCATGTAATGAGTCAGATGATTGGACACCAGCATGACGCCACGCGAGGGCAGGCGCTTGAGGTTCTCGACTCCTTCGACCTGAAGACGATTGAGAACACGAAGCTGCAAGGCCGTGAGATAGCCACCAAGGTTGGTCATTGCCACGCGAATAGGGCGTAAGTGGCCGAACGCATCGATGATCATAGCCCCGCTTAAAATACCGCCCGAACATTGTCAATCGGGGATAAGTCCGTCGCCTAAGTCATTGAAATTACTGGGGTTCATTTTTCGTTTGCAGTATCGCGGACTTAGCCCCGCCGACGTATCTGCTAGTGTAGCGCAGCCTCGCTCGGCGTCGGTGGCCGCCAGCGACTCAGAGGAAGAACCATGCAGATCCTAGTCATCAACTGCGGCTCATCGAGCGTCAAGTATCAGCTCATCGACACCGAAGGCGGCCGTGCGCTCGCCGAGGGCACTCGCGAGAAAATAGGTGAAGGCGGAGGCGGAGGCAGTCACGCCAAAGCGGTGGCAACTAGCGTCAGAGATATTCTCAGTGAACTCTCCGAGTTCACGCTTGACGCGGTCGGCCACCGTGTCGCGCACGGTGGAGAAGCGTTCCATGATGCTTGCGCCATCGACGAACAGGTGTTGGCCGCCATCGAGGCCTGCAGTGCGCTCGCGCCACTACACAACCCTGCCAACCTCGCAGGCATCCGCACCACGCAAGAGCTGTTACCGGGCATCCCGCAGGTTGCGGTGTTCGACACTGCATTTCACGCTCGCCTGCCCAGGCGAGCGCGCAGCTACGCGATCGACAGCGACCTTGCCGCCGCTCGCGGCCTGCGGCGTTACGGCTTCCACGGCAGCTCGCCTGCGGTTGTCGCTACCCAAGCAGCCGCCCACCTCCGCCGTCCTAGCGAGACGCCGCGGCTTAACCAGCGGCACAGTGTGCACGTAGTGGA
>CAZPPZ010000210.1:0-5682 GCA_964588545.1 uncultured Myxococcales bacterium
TCCTCGTCAACCTGCGGCTCATCAATCGTTACGTAAGCTTCGCTGGCACTGACGAGAGCCGAAGAACTACAAGCGGCCTCGCTCAAGTAGTGGAGCACCGCAACGTCTGATCAACGTCTGATGGAATTGTGTAAACTTGCTCTTCGCTTCATGCGGGCGGAACAGCCGTGTGGGAGCTGCAGCTTCACCGCCGTCGGTCGATCAGTGCCGTGGCCTGGTCCGGCAAGGCCACGAGTCTGTCCCATAGCCCAACTGCGTCCTGGCATTGCATGGGAATGTAGTACACGATGCGGGCATCGCGATGGAGCTGACGACCTCTTACATCCCTGCCGACATCTCTGCGCCGGTGCTCGATACGACGGTTGGAAGCCTGCTACGCGACGCCGCCGCCGACTCGGGCGACCACGTCGCCCTAGTCGAGGGGTGCGCAGATCCGCGTACCCGGCGGCGCTGGTGCTTCTCGGACCTACTCGAAGATGCCGAGTGCGTGGCGCGAGCCCTACTCGGCCGTTTCGACCCCGGCGAACACGTTGCGGTGTGGGCATCCAATGTGGCCGAGTGGGTGCTGCTGCAGCTGGGGGCCGGGCTTGCCGGCGTGGTGCTGGTACCGCTGAACCCCGCCTACAAGGCTCGCGAACTGGCCTACGCGCTCGAACAGTCGAAGGCGGCGGGGATCTTTTTCATCTCCGAGTTCCGCGGGAATCCCATGGCCGAGACGCTTGCCGAGATCCACACGCAGTTGCCGCGGCTGCGCAGCCGGGTTCCACTGTCGCAGTGGGCGGATTTTTGCGCATCAGCCTCGCCTACTCAGGCCCTGCCCGAGGTTTCCCCCGATGATCCGGCGCAGATCCAATACACCTCGGGAACCACGGGGGCTCCCAAGGGAGCCCTGCTGCACCATCGAGGCATCACCAACAATGCTCGCTTCGTGACCAGCGGCCTCGATCTTTCACCGGGTGACGCCTGGCTCAACCCGCTGCCGCTATTCCACGTCGCCGGATGTGTGGTCGGCGTGCTCGGTTCGCTGGCGAGCAGAGCCACACTGGTACAGCCCGAGTTCTTTGATCCCGGCCATGCACTGGAGCTATGTGAGAGTGAAAGGGTTACCGCGCTCGGTGCAGTCCCCACTATTCTCATCGCCATGATGGAGCACCCGGATTTTACCGGCCGCGAGCTCAGCTCGTTGCGGGCCGTCGGTGCCGGCGGGGCGTCGGTGCCAGCAGCATTGGTACGGAGGATAGAAGCGACGCTCGGCCTGCGCTTCTCGATACTGTTCGGCCAGACCGAGGCCTCGTGCACAATCACCAAAACGAGACTCGACGATGGCCCCGAGGACAAGGCCGAGACCATTGGGCTGCCCCTACCCCAAATCGAGGTTCGAATCACTGCCCCCGAGACCGGCGACATCGTCGCTCCGGGGACGGTGGGCGAGATCTGCACCCGCAGCTACGCCGTAATGCACGGCTACTACGACAAGCCTGAAGCCAGTGCTGCGGCGATAGACACCGATGGTTGGCTGCACACCGGCGACCTCGGCGTGATGGACGCCCGCGGTTACTGCCGCATCGCCGGCCGCCTCAAGGACATGATCATCCGCGGCGGTGAGAACATTTATCCGCGTGAGATAGAAGAGGTGCTCTTCTCCCACCCCGCCGTGGCCGACGTCGCCGTGGTGGGAATCCCCGACCAGAAGTGGGGTGAACGCGTTGCCGCCTTCATACGGCTGACGCCCGGCCAGCAACCAACCGAGGCTGAGCTTCATCGCTTCGTGCGTGAGCAGCTCGCCCCCCACAAGACACCACGCGACTGGGTCTTCCTCGACGAGCTACCAGTAACCGCCTCAGGAAAAGTCCAGAAGTTCGTCTTGAGGGAAAAGTACAATTAGCAACCCCTAATTCACCGTCGTTACGGTGGCTGTATTGATATCGAGATCGACGAAGCGGTCGACGGCTACCGACGACACGGCCACCATCAAGCCACCCACCAGCTGAACCTCGATGTCGACGCTCAGGTGACGTCTGAGGCCAAAGTGCGCCTCAAGTCCGTGGCTCGATTTGTACGCATGGTTGCTAAACAGGTAACGCATCTGTGGAAGTACCCCGTCCCTGGTGGGCCCCTGGGAATGGCGCAGGGTGATCTTCGCGCCAACGGCTTCGCGATCACTAAGGCCACTCAGACGCACACGCAGCCAGTGGTTTTTCCGTGCCCGTCGAGAGCCGGTGTTCCAATAGATCCTATCGGTTCTACGTTCGGCCGGCAGCGGCGGCAAGAAGATCGACTCGGGATAGCTGTTGCTCGGTTGGGCATTGAAGTAGAGATCGAGCAGCCCGTCCGCGTTGAAGTCGGCTACTTCGACGCCCACGCTGTTCGAGTCGATCCCCGATCTCGCGGTACGGATCAACCTAAAGCGTCCACGACGACTCTTGTTTCGAAAAAGGTTATTGCGCAAATCCCAGAACGCGCCGTCCGCTTCTCGGCGGTCAGCCAGGATGAAATCAATCCGACCGTCATTGTCGAAGTCACCAAAGGCGGTATCTCCGAGATACGGTTGATGCTCACCCGAGGATAGGCCGCTGCAAAGTGATTGCTGCGACGAGATCGCACACGCCAAGGTTTGTATCGAAGAGGTCGGCGGTACGTTCATTTTCCAAAAGCGTTGCCACCTCGTGTAGAACCAATTGAGCTGTGGAAGCTTAGCCTGAGAGAACAGAAAGCCGCCGTCGTTGCGCCACAAGCGGCCGGAAATCATGTCCGAGTTTACGTGCCACTCCGGGTCGGTCGGGCCGACCGCAATAACGTCGAGCAGTCCATCATTGTCGATGTCTGCAGTATTTACGTAAGGCAGGCCGGTGGCAGGCTGAATCGTGGTGTAGTAACCAAGGACCTGATCGTATTGCATCTTACCCTGGTCAGCCAGGCCGTTGTCGGTAACGCGCTCAAACTGAAACGTGCCGGTGTCGGCAAGTAGGTTTCGCCACACATACACGCCGGAGTCGTATTCCCCGCTTGCACACGGGTCGTCCCACCTTCCCCACACTGGGTTCATGTCCATGTGGTAGGCCTGCACAAGGTCAAGGTCTCCGTCGTCGTCCAAATCGCGCAGGGTGATGCCGGGGCTCGCGCGGTCGATGTCCGGATCGCAGGCAAAGAGACCGCCAAAACCCGGTATGACACTGGTTCCACCGATGTCGGCGAATTGGCCGTCTTCGAAGACCCCGCCCTGTGCCGGCTGGTAGAGGTAGAGTCGCTGCTGGGGCAAACCGGGGACGCCGCTACCGATGTTGTCAGCGCCTAGGGCGATGTCGAGATAACCGTCGCCGTCTATATCGCCTATCGAGGATTGACGGTTATACGCGCTTGAATTGCTGACACCGAGTTGCACTGCAAAGTCCTTGAAAACGTCGAAGGCTCCCTGACTCAAGAGAAGGGAGTTCCCCGGGCTAGGATCAGCGACCAACAGCCGCGTGCGCGTCAGAAATATGTCGAGAAAACCATCTCCATTGAAATCGATAACATTGGGAATGGCTGCTCCGGTTCCGATATCAGCAGTGCTAAACGCCGAATCAATGATTTGAATCGCGTGCTCCTGAAAGTCGAAGCAGCCCTGACTGAGAAACAACTTGATCTGATTCTGGCTAGCGTAAACGGCGAGAATGTCGGTTCGGCCGTCGCGGTCGAAGTCAGCAAGAGCGACGCCATCGGTATCGACCTGGTAGTCAGTAATGCCAGCAATCGAAATGCTCTCGAACCACTGCCCCACCCCCGCAGCATCGTTGGCAGCGTCGCCAAACGGCATCGTCCGCAGAGTCGGGTCGGCACACGCGGCCAACGCTGGCGAGACCACCGGGCCGAGCATCGTCAACCAAGTACCGAGAAACGCCGCACATGCACCATGCAACAGGCCCCGGCAACGGCCATTCCATCGGCAATCCCGCCGGCCCTCTCTTAGCGGTGTGATCCTAGTGCGCATGACATCAAGCCCTCTCGACGACTCAGACCTATTGACACTTGCACGTCAACAGCCTTGTGACCGGTACACTTTTTGAATCAAACCTCACTTGAGGTTCGCTCGCGGCTACAGGGCCTAGCCCGGCTAGCCCCCCCCCAATCAGGTTCGATAAGACCCGTCACGCGAAAGCATATCGTCGAGCAAGAGCATCACCTTAGCCGGCTCCTTGTGCCCGAACCAGCCGCCTTGCACCCTGCGATCTTGGTCAAAAATGATCCACGTTGGAGTACCCGGCAAACCATTCTCCGCGAATGTCTTGCCGATACCCGTCCGGCCAAGTGAATCCATGGCTACCGGGAAGAGAATCGGTGTTTCATAACGCTCGATCCCGAGCCCGCCAAAATGCTTTGCGGTCTCCCCTACCATACGGCCATCATCGAGCAGCTGAGCGCTGTGCTCGAGGGTATTGAGCTCGAAGTCCTCGAACACGGTGGACAGGCCAAGGACGTTGATTCCCCGCTCCGAGTAACTCTCGTGAATTTTCGCTGCTAATGGCAGGGCGTGAACGAAGCAGCCTGGACAGTTTACTTGGAAGGCAAGCAATACGTTGACAGGCCCCGGCGCGAAATCGCCTTGCAACATCTCCCCTATGTGCAACTCAATTGTACTCATAACGGCATTGGTGAAACTTAGATGACGAGGGCTACCGCCACGCGGGGCACCAACTGGGCTCCACCCCGCATGGCGCGAGCCACTACTTGCGAAGATCCTCGATGCCCGCTCCAAAGTTGATATGAAACGCTTGGCCGTCCAACACCAATGCGGGAACCGACTTTACGCCTGCTGCCTCTGCATCCGAGAGTCGTCCCGGGTTATCCCCCAGATGGACAAGCTCGATGTCATACGCGGACTTGTCGAGCGCATTAACGAATCCCTGTTCCGCTGACACACAAACCGGGCATCCTGCGTGATAGAAGATCGCCTTTTTCATAGTCTCTTTCTCCTCATGGCCACATATTAGTAGCGAGTCACTACGATTAAGATCCTTCCAGTGTAGCCGGGCCTTGTCAAACTGGTTTCGCCTCGATACCATGAAGCCTAAGTGAACCCTGAACGAGTACACGATCTGCTCGAGCGGACGGCTATCTTGGCACGAGCTGAGGAGCGTCGACTTGCCGGAGAGTTTGGTCTCCAGCCGGTCCACCTTCATGCTCTGCGCTACCTCGCCCGATGCAACCGCTACAGCGACAATCCTCTAGCTGTGGCCGAATATCTGGGAGTCACCAAGGGGACCGCCTCTCAGACCCTGTGGATACTGAAACAGCAGAATTTCATCGAGAGTCGCCCGGATGCCAATGACGCCAGAAAGCAACATCTTCGCCTGACGCTCTCGGGCAAACGGATTGTCAGACGAGCCTCCCCCCAACAGCAATTCCGAGAAGCGTTGCATCAGGCATGCGGGAAGGGCGAGGAACTCGCGGAAGCCCTGGAAGGGTTCCTCCGCACCATGCAGCGCTCGAACGGCTTTCGGCCCTTCGGGCTGTGCCGATCATGTCGCCATTTTCAGCACGCCGCGCAACGTCCACAGTTTCGTTGCGGCTTGACCAGTGAAACGCTAAGCGAAGATGATTCCCAGCGCATCTGCCGTGAGTTCCAGGAAGGGGGATAAGTACAAATTGGTAACCTATGCAAACAAAAGAGTCTGATGTGAGTTGTCTTCTCACGTGAGTGAG
>CAZPPZ010000211.1:0-5668 GCA_964588545.1 uncultured Myxococcales bacterium
TCGATCTGTGTCGCGCGCGAGATGCGTGGCAGAAGCGCACAGTCGCGGCGCGCCGGGGTGGCTGTGAGATTCTACGCGAATCACCTCGGCTCCACACCAAGCCAAGAAGCGTCCGATCCAGGGGCCGGCCATGCCGGCGGTAAATTCGAGAACACGCAGGCCACCAAGAGCCTGCAGCGGCCTCTCGTGGCCGAGACCAGACGCTGCATCTTGGGCCGCGCCGGTCGCGACGGCGCCGTTGCTTGATCTTCGCTCGAGATCGACACCAAGCAGCTCTTGGTTGTGTTCGCCCAGCCGGGGTGCCGACGAGCGCAACGACCAGCGGGTGAGGCTATGGCGGTACGCTGCTCCGGGGTAGCGCAGTGTGCCTCCGCCTTCGCGCGGGAAGTCGACGAAATAGCCGCGGGCAGCTAGCTGAGGGTTGTCCACCACGTCTGCTGGCGTGGCTAGCGGGCTGATGGTGATGTGGCGACGCTGCCCCTCGTGGTAAGCCTGGTCGACGCTTAGCCGGGCGGTCATCTCGCCGATAAATATGTCTAGCAACTCGCGATGCTCGAGCCGCTTAGAAGATGCTCCTTCAAACATCGGATCGAGGATCTCGCGGTTGCCGGTGACCTCGCACACCCAGCCGGCCAAAGCCTGCCAGTGCAGCGGCCGGTTGATCATCAAATAGATGATTCCGTCTTTGCAGCGGTAGGTCCCCGAGGGAACCGAAGCGAACAGGCCTGCACCCATACGCCGCGGAATAATGCCGTCGTCTAGATACTTGCCCGCCCCGCAGATGTGAGCGACTGATGCCGTTACCTCTTGAGATGAGATATCCACCCACTGGCCTCGGCCGTGGCTGCGAGCATAGTAGAGTGCAATCAGGGTGCTTGCCGCCGCACAGGTCGCCGCCATAACGTCGCTCTGTGAACCGGCCAAGCGCAACGGAGGATCTTCGGCCTCGCCGACGACGTGCATCGAACCACCAAGAGCAGCAGCAACGATATCGCAAGAGCGGTAGTCGCGGTGGGGTCCGCTGTGGCCAAAGCCACTTATCGAAGTGAACACCAGCGCCGGATTTTTGACAGACAGCTGCGCATAACCAAGGCCGCGATCATCGAGGTATCCAGGCGCAAACGACTCGACCACAGCATCGGCGCCCGCCAGCAAGCGGCCAAGCGCCGCGGCATCCTCCTCGCGACCGAGATCGAGCGTAACCGCGCGCTTGTTGGTGTTCATATATAGGAAGGGAAGACTATGCTTGGCGCCGCCCGCGCCACCAACAAACGGAGGAAGGCTGCGTTCGATACTGCCGCCAGGCGGCTCGACCTTAATGAGGTCAGCACCCATATCGGCAAGCAGCTTGCCGCAGTAGGCCGCCTGGCCCTCGCCTAGCTCGATGACGCGCAGGCCGCCAAGAGCCATTGGAGCTAGCCGGGCCTCGTCCATCCTAGTTAACTAGCAGCCCGGCGCAGCACTCACCATTGGGCTCAGTGACCTTCTATCAGGCGAGAGACGATATCTTCGATGACGCTGTCGGCTCGCTCGATCATTTCTTCTTGGTTGGCGTTTTGCACCGGGTGCGGCACCAGTACTACGCGGTAGGCCGGCAGCCCGAGCTGTCGGGCCTGCACCTCGGCAGCGCTGGTGAATGCCTCGGTAGCGACGGCAGCGGTAGGAACGCCGTCAGCCTCCAATCCAATGGAATCGTGCAAACTGCACGTCGTGCAGCTTCCTCAATCGGCTAGGGCTTCGATAACCGCGTCGCACTTATCGGCGATCTCGTGGCGAAGATCATGGGGGGCAGGTTTGGTAAACGTGGGCTTACGAAAACGCTGGACTTCGCTTACGCCATAGCGCTCGCGCAGCAACTCCTCTACCCGGTCGAGGAAGAAAGAGCCTTTGGGTTTGCTTATGTCGAGCAAGCCTATGGTTCGGCCATTTAGCGATTGGGGTCGCTTAGCCTGGGCGACACGCTCGGGTTTTGCCTCATCGGCCGGGTCCAGGATTACTTGGGCTGCCATACTCGCCTCCTTACTCCTTACCTAAATCCTTTGGTCGCCACCGAGTCGTCTTCTATCATTTCGGTAACGATCGTGCTGCCAAGTTCACCATCGAGCCAACCGGGGATGAAACTCGAGAACTGCCCGCCACGGCCACCTAGAACGATGATGTGGATGCGCTCCTCCAACATCAGCTTAGGAATTTGCGTGTCCAAAATCTCTTCCGAGGGGTTGGGGCCGGCCAACATTTCAACGAAACTTTCTCCGCCGTCGGGTCCGGGCAACAGCTCGCGCAGTGGCCGCCGGATGTTGGCCACCAACCACGAACGCACCTCGGCCTTGCTCCAGCCGTCGCGCGCCAGCACATCGGCGTGTTCGGGACCCAAAGCTAGGAACATCGCAAAGGTGGGGTAGGCTTTGTGATTCCACGCCGTGGCCAGCGTGTGCCCCATGCACGAAACCAATTGCTCGGCGCTGCGGCTGCCGTGGTCGCTCCACGAATGTGGCGACTCGGCCGCAAACACCGTTATGAAACTATCCTGAGCACTATGGCCCTGCTCAACGTGATAGCAGTCCCAAGGCGAGTCATCGCTGTTCTCGGCAATACAGTAGGAGAACTGTCCGAGGTTGCCCTGGGCCGACCGGTCGATTTCCCCGCTACGACAACCACCAAGGTTCTGCATGATAAGCTTGAGCGCTCGCCCGATCGTCGCGTTGGAGCGCTCGCCCGAACCAAAGGCACCCAACCCCGTGCGCAGGCCCAACCTCCGTGCCACCGGGCCGCCGACGAGAAACATCGGCGTGGCACTGTGGGTGGTCGCTTGCAATCCGTGCAGGTTGAACTCGTCGCGGCACATTGCACGTACGCCAGCAATCACTACCGGCATATATTCCGGCTTGCAGCCGGCCATGACCGCGTTGATCGCAATCTTTTCGACGCTGGCCTCGCCAAAGTTGGGCGGCACCTTCGCAATAACTTCGCTCGGAGCGTGCTGGGTGCCGCTCAGCATATACTCAACCCGAGCCTCGCTTGGCGGTACCACCGGTAGGCCGTCGCTAAAGCCAGCCTCGAAGCAGTACTCGATGGGATCATCGACGGCGGATACGACAATGCGGCGAGCGGATAAGTCGAGTGGCTTTGGCGCGACCCACCCGGGGTCGCTGCTAAGGCTTACTCAACCAGGCTGCATCATCGGAGCGCCGTCGTCGTCGGGCGCGATCACCGGAGTGGGGCTAGCACTCCAATCCGCCAAGCTCGCAGCAAAACGGTTCAGGGCCTGCTTGTCGTGGCCGACAAATTGGTCTTGAACCTTGCCCGCAGCATCCACAAGCACAAACGTCGGAACATTCTCGATGGAAAAAGCCTTCGAAGCTTCGAGGCCACTGTCGTCGACAATCGCCACCGACACACCACAGCGCCGGGCGAACTCATCGGCCAGCGCCCGCGGCTCTTGGCTGACAGCCGCAATCCTGAGCGCATCAGCGGAAAAGGCCCGATCGAGTCGGTCGAGATAGGGAAAAGCAAGCGCGCAGGTCGGGCAACTAGTCTTGAAGAAAAACAGAACGGCGGCTTTCCCCCCAAGCGAGGCGCCCGCCCCGTCGTCTTGCAGCAGCTCTATGGGCGCCGGGCTTCCACTCTCAAGTGCCATGCCGGAACCTACCACGCAGATAGTCCTCCGACAATGGACACCACAAACACCATCATTGCACCCGACTGTCGTTTTCACTACTATTTCGAGCTTGAGGTTCCTGTCCCTTCTAATGTAGTTCCCCTTCGCACTGCCTTCGAGGCCAAAGCCATTGTGAAACACCTTTATGCAGTCGCTAACGCGACCGATGTCGTTACACCTGAAGACCATTCACCGATGATGGCCGAACGCGACCGCGAGCCTTTTGCGGACCTCGCCAGACCCATTCGCGAGGCGCTCGAGAAGCGCGGTTTTAGTGAATTGACGGCTGTGCAAGCGGCTGTGCTCGCCGCCGGCGCTGAATCTCGCGACCTGCAGATTTCCTCGCAGACGGGCTCGGGCAAGACCGTAGCCCTCGGACTGGCACTGGCCCCGCGTCTCATCGAAGCAGCCGTGGATGGCGATCGCCGGCTACGGGTGTTGGTGATCGTACCTACCCGAGAACTCGCCGTGCAGGTCAGCAACGAGCTGCGCTGGCTTTATGCATCGCTATCCTCTGTCAGCGTCGAATGCGTAACCGGTGGCAGCAGCGTTGGCCAAGAGCGGCGACGCCTGGCGCGCAAACCCACCGTGGTAGTCGGCACCCCCGGACGACTCAACGACCACATCCGCAGCCACGCAATAGATTGCAGCCGCGTCGCCGAGGTCGTTCTCGATGAGGCCGACCGCATGCTCGACATGGGCTTTCGCGAGGAACTCGAAACCATCTTGGATGTAACCCCGGAGGATCGCAGCACCCATCTGGTCTCGGCTACCTTCCCGCGAGAGATACAGAGACTTGCACGAAAGTACCAGAACCAACCGCTGGCAGTCGAGGGAACCTCTCTCGGTGCGGCCAACGAGGATATCCAGCACGTGGGTCACGTGCTTCGCCCTCACGACCGCTACGCAGCCATCGTCAACCTGCTGCTACTCGCCCAAGACCAACGCACACTGGTGTTCGTGAGCACCCGCTCGGGAGCCTCCGAGCTCGCCGAGCAGCTGGTCGCCGACGGTTTCGCCGCCGCGCCCATCAGTGGAGAACTCGAACAGTTCCAGCGCACGCGTACCCTCGAAGCATTCCGTAGCGGCACTACGACGGTACTGGTAGCCACCGATGTTGCCGCCCGAGGCCTCGACATCCCCGAGGTTTCACTGGTGATCCACACCGATGCACCGCGCGACGCAGAGAGTTACACTCACCGCGCCGGCCGCACCGGTCGCGCCGGCCGAAAAGGACGTAGCGTACTGCTCACGTCACCGCAGCATCGCAGAAAAGTCGATTACCTTCTCGGCCGCGCCAAGCTGAAGATGCAGTGGTGCGGGGTCCCGACCGCCGCAGAGGTTGAGCGAGCACTAGCCAAGCGCGCACGTCGCCAGCTACGCGCCTCACTCGCCGCCTCTCCAACACCTAGCGAAAAGCAGCTGAGCTACGCCCAGGCTCTTCTCGAAGAAGCCGATGCGCCGACCGTGGTCGCACGACTAGTCGAGCTCTGCCGTGAGCACGGCAAGACCGCGCCGCGAGAACTCAGCGAAAACAGCACGACGACCTGGAACGAACGTGAGTCGTACAAGCCGGGCCCATCTCGGGATCGGCAGCAGCGGCGTGAGCGGAGCCCTCGCATGCGTTCAGAATACTTCGAGATCAACTGGGGACGCCGCGACGGTGCAACGCCACCGCGCCTAGTCGCGATGCTGTGCCGGCGTGGCGACGTAACCAGCCGCATGATCGGCGCCATCGACATCGACAGCCGCCGGACTATCTTCGAGGTGGCAGACAGCGTAGCTCATCGCTTCGAGCATAGTGCCGGCATGCCTGATTCGCGCGACCCCGACCTAGTAATCCGCCGGGCCCGCTCTAACCGTCGCTAGCGCTGCGGCCACAAGTTTGGCGCTCAGCCGGTCAAGCGGCGATACTTGATGCGATGGGGCCGGCTCGCGTCCTCGCCTAGACGACGACGCCGATCGGTTTCGTAATCCTGATAGTTGCCCTCATACCAAACGGCCTGGCTG
>CAZPPZ010000212.1:0-5629 GCA_964588545.1 uncultured Myxococcales bacterium
GCCAAAGCTTGAGTTCGCCCCGGTGGCGGCCGACCACCGCCCGAGCCGAAGCCCCACGAACAGCACTGACAAAGTCCTGCAGAACTCGACGTATCACCCTCTGCCTGGCCCCGGCCCGCATGTTAGGAACAACCACCGCGGCCCCAACAGCCATGATTACTATGACGATGACGACCTCGACCAGAGTAAAACCGCTGCCCGCTCGCCGCGGTCCCCGCGCATCAATCGCTGCTAGAGATGTCTGTTGCGTCGCTCGTGCCACCAGTACGTCCGTCGGAACCCATGCTCGTTATCTCGAAGTCCCCGGTGCTTCCTTGGTCAGTGTAGTGATAGGGGTTTCCCCAGGGATCCTTGGGTACGTTCTTCTTCTTAATGTAGGGCCCATCCCAAGTCGCCGCGCTGCTCGGTTGCGATATCAGTGCGTCAAGCCCCTCTGCCTCGGTCGGGTAGCGACCGACGTCAAGGGCAAACGCTTCGACAGCACTCGCAAACGCCGATATCTGGGTCTTGGCCGCCCCGACTTTCGCTCCGCGAAGTCGCCCGAGTACGTTGGGTAAGGCTAGTGCGGCAAGCAGGCCAAGAATGACCATTACCACCAGCAACTCGACCAGCGTGAATCCAGCCTCAGCTCTTCTATTGTTCCTGCGCTGCATTGTTTCGTCCTTCCTCCCGATCCCTAGAGATACTTCAATCTTCACAGCGCCATCTGGTTGACGCTGAACACCGCCGACATCATCGCGATTACTATGAACCCGGTTACCAGTCCCATGATCAACAGCATCGCGGGTTCCATCATATTGACCAGCCGGGTCACGGCATTACTCACGTCTCGCTCGTAGTGATCGGCAACGACGTTGAGCATGTCGTCGAGCCGCCCAGTATCTTCACCCACAGAAACCATCTGAATCGACAGTGGTGGGAACACGCCTGTCTTCTCCAACGGCCCGGACAAACCCTTGCCTTCGCTCACTCCCTTGTGAACCGACTCGAGTGCCGTAACGATGACGCTGTTGGAGAGTATCGCACCAACAATCTCAAGCGACTGCAGCAACGGAACCCCGCTCTTGAGCATCGTCCCCAAGGTGCGCGCAAAGGTGGCTATCTGCTGCTTGGTAAGCAGATCTCCAAGCAGCGGCAACGACAGCCGCCAGCGATCGTAGTTGTAGCGACCAGAGGGGGTTACTGTGTAACGTCGGAAACCCGCGCGAGCCCCGACCGTCGCTACCACCGCCACCCACCAGTAGCTCTGCAGGGCTTCACTCATCGACATGACAAACCGAGTCGAAGCCGGAAGCGCGGCACCGATGTCGGCAAACACCAGCGCAAACTTAGGCAACACATAGGTTAGCAGAATGACGATAGAGAGGCTGCCGACTACCCCGAGAATCATCGGATAGGTCATGGCCGCGCGAATCTCGTCTCGGGCCTTCTGCGAGGACTCGAGGTAATCGGCCAGCCTCTCGAGCACCGACTCGAGCACACCGCCAACCTCACCTGCTCGCACCATGTTGACATAGAGGGTGGGGAAAACCTCAGGGCGTTCGCGTAGGGCCTCAGACAGAGACTTACCCTGCTGAACGTCGGCCAGAACCGTGCCTACAACCTGCGAGAGCACGGGGTTCTCGCTAAGCGAGGCGAGGCTCTCGAGACTACGGTCGAGCGGCATACCAGCGCGCAGCAGAGTTGCCAGCTCGCGCGTAAAGACCATCAGATCTCTGCTCTTGACGCTCTTGCCGCCGCCGATCTTGGGCAGAGTCAAAGATATGCGGCGCCGCCCCGACGCCGCCACCGTCCCAGCCCGCACGTCCAGGGGGATATAGCCTTGACTACGCAGACTGGCTACGACCGCCGCCTCACCGTCGGCCTCCATCACTCCTTCGATGATCTTGCCTTCGGCATCCGAGGCTTTGTAGGAAAATGGACTCATCGTTTCATCATACTCTCAGCAACACTGTGAACACTCTCTATGCTCGGGCCACCCGAGGAACCTGGTATTTTATCATGCTAGGAGCCAATACCCACGAGCCATCTTTTTCCCCCTTTATGACTTTTCCCCTTTATGCTCGGACGAGTGCCAACGACGGCTATTCGAAGCAGCCCTCAAAGCGGCGCCCAGTGGGCTGCATGGCCGGCCTTTTCCAGCACCGTAGTCAGCCTCTGCCAGCCGGCGCGGTAGCTCACACCCGGATCCACGGGCCCAGCTGCTGGCGGTGGTCGCCGACCAGACGCCAGGGCCTGCTCTAGAGCCGCCCTGAGGGCCCGCACGTCGCCGCTCGGAAAAACCGAGAGCGGTGAGTAACGATCGTCCGCGGCTTCGGCCAAACCCCCGGCATCGGAGACCACAATTCGCAGCCCAGCGGCGCGGGCCAAGGGGATCAGCCCGCTCTGCGAAGCTCGGTGGTAGGGTAGCACCAACAGCTCAGCAATCGACAGCAACTGCCACAACTCGGACTGCGGCAAGTAACGATCATCGACGACAATCGACTCAGCGTTGGCACAACAGTCCACCTTGGCCGCCAGCACGCCACTACCCAGATAACTCTCACCGGCGACAACCAGGCGAGCGCCCGGCGCCAGCCGTGCACCCGACCAGGCCTCGAGTAGCAGATCCAGACCCTTGTACTCACGCACAAAACCGAGGAACAGCGCCACTGGACCAACACCGTCGATGCCCAGGCGCAAGCGTAGCCTCTCGGTATCGGCAGGGATCACGGCCGCGGGTTCAGCGAGCATCGGCATGGAACAGACTTCGATCGCTACCCGAGCATTCGCTCGCAGCACCTCAGTGGCCACCGCTCTAGAATGGCACAGCACGGTGCTGGCCACACTGAGCACACGGCGAGCCAGCCACGCCGATAGCGGGAAGCTCTCGTGCGGAACGAGGTTGTGACAAATGACTACGATGGGAGTCTCGACGGCGCAGAGTGCAGCCATCAAGGCTGGCGCGGCCACAGGATGCCACCACTGCACAACCACCAAGTCAGTCTGGTAATCGCCCAGGCGCCGCCGCGCCTTCAGCCAGCTAAGCGGCGCCAGAGTATCAACCAGCTCATCGCCAAGTCGAGCTACGTCTTCGCGCTCGCTGCTACCGGGGAACAAGGCCGCGGGATAGAGCCTGCGATAGCTGAGCACCGACACTTGGTGCCCGCCGCGGCAGAGCGCCGCATAAAGACCCGCGGTGTGCGCCGCCACGCCGCCGCGAAGCGGTGGCGCCGGACCGATTATCACCACTCGCACGCCTCAGTTCACCTAGCCTTGAGTGAATCGCTCATAGTTTCCCTGTGACAGGCGCGCTAATCATACGCGCCCTCCGCTGCTGCTTGCTCGCCTCCGAGTTCGGCAAGCGCCCGAAGTGCCGCTTCATCATCGGGGACGCGGGCAACAAAACTTCGCAGCAGACTTACAGCCTGGTCGCGGCGCCCAGCATCGCTCCAGCCGCGCGCCGTCTCGATAAACGCCCAGCTCCGCCGCGGATCTAGTCCTATAGCGTGAGCAAGAAACTCCTGCCGGGTCTGCGCCATACCAAAATGCTCAGCGATAAGCGCAGCGATGGTGTAGGCGTCGGCGTAAGTGGGGTCGAGAGTTGCCGCGCGCCAGCCCTGATATGCGGCACGCAGCCCATGCTTAGCGCGCAGCCGCGCCCACGCCATGCAGCCTCTGCCCCAAGCGCTGTTCGAATCAACATGCAGCGCGCGCTGATATGCACCCAGAGCCGATCGGTACTGGCCTTCGGCATCGCGCAGCAGTCCGAGTTCTACCCAGTTGACGACGCAACCGGGGTCGCGGACGAGTGACGCTCGCAGCACGGCTCGTGCGTCGCCACCGCGGCCATGCTCCGATGCGTCGCGCGATAGCCCCAGCCACGCCCTACCCGAGTTAGGATAACGGCGCGCCAGCTCGAGGAAGTCGCTGGCGCGCAAGCGTTGTCCAGGTAGCCGCGAGCGAAGCAAGGGCTGCCAGCCCGGACCACAGGAGGCGGCATCGCCCCACACCCGCACATCCTCAAGTGCAATCGCCGAGCCTAGCATCGAGCGCAGATGGACACTCAGACCACCACGCAAACGTGGATCGAGCCTCAGGAACAGCGATCGCCCGCCCTCGGCGTAAAAGCGGCGCGACTGCTCACCAACGCGGAGCTCCAACACCTCACGAACACCCGCAGCAATATAGGGAACGATCTCGACCGCGTCGACCACACAATCGGCATTCAGGGCTATCTCGATTTCCACGTCAAAAGGCCGATCGTCCCACAACGACAACGTCGTCGTCCAAGCCAACTGATCGGAGATTCCCAGGCCCAAGGGCACCGGCCGCAGCGCGACCTCTGCCCCAGGATAGCCGACCGCGCTGGCAAGCAGCTCACCGCTACTGGGCAGATCTGGGTGCTGTGGCGCAAATACCTCGAGCCAAGTCGCGAGGTCGGCGCCACGCGCCAAAGCTGGCGCCGATCTCGGAGCACCGACGTCAGTGGTGGCGACCACGAAGTAGTCACGATTGCTCATCACCACCTGCCAGTCCTTCGGGAGTCCGCGTCGCAGCCTCTGCTCGGATGCGGTCCAGACGCGCCCGCGGTCGCGCTCATAGCCCAAGATAAAACCTTCGGCGCTGGAACGCTCGAGCCAACGGTAGTCGTCACCGCTGGTTATCTGCCTGCGGCGGAAGACCGCGAAGGTCGTCCGGTAGCGAGCCGCAATATCTGCGCGAAGCGAGGCCGTAGTATCCGCGGCAAAAAAGGTGGCGCGATCGCGCAAGCGCGAATAGGCTGCGACTTCATCACCGGCAAACACCAGGGTCGCTCGCTCGGCTCCAGCCACCACGGCTCTCCCGCTGAGTGCGGGCAGTAGCCGCGAGAAACCGGGTGGGGCAAGCACGGCGCCCTGAAGTGGGGACTCGCGGAGAAACGCGTAGACCTCCAGCGTAGTTCCACGCGGATGGTTGGCGCGGACACCGGGGTGCTCAGCCATGTCACGACGATAGCGATCGGCACCAACGGGAACCGCTAGGCCCAAAGACACGAGCATACAGACGCTCAGTGCTGACCAGCGTCGCGCTACCGAACGCTGACCGGCAGCTACGCTATCGAAGAAGAAGCCTGCAAGCAGCGCAACCGGTACCAGCCACGCCACCCGGTAGATCATCCACGGCACCAAGATCCTGCCGGTAAGACCGGCAAGGTAGGGAATAAACACCAGTGCACACGGCAAGGCAGAGAGCCACAGCAGATACAGTGCATCGCGACGTTGGCGGCGGCGGAGCGCAGCCAGCAAACCAGCTGCGCCGATCAGGCTCACAGGCCCGAAGACCGCAGCCGGGTTGACGATATAGGCGCCGCTGCCAGGACCGATAAGACGGCCAAGGCTGAGATGGGCACGCACCACGGGATTATCGACGAGTTCCAGGCCGATACCCTGCGCGCTAAACCATGAGTGCAGAGCCCAAGCCTGCCAGATCGGATAGAGCAGCGGTACACAGACCACCAGCAACACCAAGGCTAGCTCACGAGTACTGGCACGGCCGCCGAGGCTAGCCTCGGCGGCGATACACGCCGCCACGCCCAGCCGTCCCACCGCGAACAAGCGGCTATGAACCGAGCACAGCCGCCGCCGCGACAGCCCAGCCGAGCACTTAT
>CAZPPZ010000213.1:0-5617 GCA_964588545.1 uncultured Myxococcales bacterium
GCTGACCACCGCCTCGGCGCGCAGCAAGCTTTGGCCTGGTGGTGCCATCGTAGCGTCGAAACGGCTGGGTACGGTCACGTGCAACCACTCACAGCCACCTTCATCGCCAGCGTCTACGCGCGCGAGGTGCTCGCGTAGTTCATCTTCGCTGTCGAGTCCGCAAAACACGATCATCGCCTCAGCAACCCGCGCGTCGGTGGCCTTGAAGTGGACATCGCCGTCAACGCCGAGGTGCAGGCCGAACATGCTGCGCTCTTCCCATTCCCAGCCTTCGGCTGCCTGGCGCAGCTCGCCCGAAACCTCGTCTTCGCCAAGAAGCTCCACGAAGGTCTGCTCGGGATTGAGCGTGGATACTACCGCGCGAGCCGAGAAGCGGTGGCCACCGTCAACTTCGACGCCTACCGCGACGCCGCCATCCATGATGATACGCGTTACCTCGGAGCTGTCGTGGATAGTGCCGCCATCGCGCAACAAGGATCTGTAGACGGCCGAGGAGAGCCGATGTGATCCCCCCTTGACCAGTCCTGCCGAGAGCATGCGGCAGAGGTAGAGCGGGTAGAGATAACCCAGAGGGTCATCCAGATGCAGACCCCACATTGCCGGGAACGAAAGCAGAGCCATGCGCACCCGCGGGTCGGTAAATCCATATTCGTCGAGCAACTCACCGAAATTCAGCTCGGAAATCTCGGCCAAACGTGCGCCCGCCTCGGTCTCGCCGAAGGCGACCATCTGATCGAGCGCGGGCTCGGGCAACTCATAGGTCATGGGGATGAGATAACGCTCGAGCATCGGCTGGAACTCATCCCACATCTTGGTAAAGGCCTGGCCATCGCTCGGGCTCAGCTCGGCGATCGAAGCGGCGGTGGCGTCGGGGTCACGCGAAAACACCAGCGAGCTACCATCACGCAGCGCAAAAGCCGCGGCTATTTGCGGGTACAAGTAGCGAACCCCGAGGTCGGCAAGGCCGAGATCGGCGTGCGCGGGCATGAGTTCACCCATCATGTGATAGATGGCGTGGAGGTTGAGACGGTAGCCAAAGTACTCGTCGGTGTTCAGCCCGCCTCCGGTCTCGTGGCGGCGCTCGAACAGCGCTACCCGCTTGCCGGACTTGGCCAGATAGGCCGCACACACCAGTCCGTTGGGACCGCCACCGATGACGATTACGTCGTAGCTGTTGGAGCCACTCACGAGCTAACCTCGGCGAGCTGCGGCCCCTGCCACTTATCCGCTATCCCGAGATTTAGCGGAATGCGGCCGAGGTTGTCGAGAAACCAGTCATAAGGCTGGGCGTTCCACCAAGCGGCGTCACGGCAGCCGAAGTCTTCGGCCAACTCGCCGGCGGCTAGATAGCCCGGGGCCAAATGTGTGGCGCCATAGGGATGAGTAGAGTTGGAGAGATATAGCCCAGGAATAAAGCTTCGTGAGACGCCGTCGTGTACCACGCCCGGCAGCGGACGGTTCTCACCGAACTGCTCGGCGCAGACACTGCCGCCAATCATGTTGCCGCGAACGGCTGAAGGGTTGCTGTTCTCCTGATCTCTCGGGGTGTTTACCCAACGCTCGATGATCAGATCCTTGAAACCAGGAGCGTAGTGCTCGTAGCGCTCGGTCATGGCATCGGCTAGGGCCTCGCCAAGCCCCTCTCGCCAAGCGTCCCAGCCGCCCAGGCGCTGGCCGCGCCAACGCCTGGGGCGCGGCGGCACGCTCATCCAGGCGTATACCGTATGACATCCCGGCGGGGCTTGAGAGGGATCAGCGCGGGTGGTGTTGAACCACCCGCCCATCGCCGCCTCGGGAATGACACCGGCAAGAACCTCGCTTTGGCCACCGCGAATCTCGTCGAGGGTCTCGCCACCTATGTAGCCGACCCAGGAGCGCTGAATGGCAGGATCGTAGCCGGCCGAGGCAAATTCGGCATCGCCTCGCAGCGCATAGTAAACGCCGAGCAACTGTGGGTCGTCGTAGTTGAAATACTTGATGCGTCTGGCCCAGTCCGCGCCGATGACGTCTTCACCGAGGAGATCTAGAAAAGTCGGTGTCAGCGTCAGGTTCGACACTACCGCCCTGGCCTCGATCTCTTGACCCGGCAGGAGCGCGTCAGGCGAGAGCCGGATGCCACGAGCGTGGCCGTCGCGGACGAGAATCTTCTCTACCGGACAGGTTGTCCAGATGTCGCCACCGTGGGCGATCACGCATTTTACCAGCGCGTGGGTCAAGGCATGCGAGCCGCCGCGGGCGGTGTGCACAGCCATCGGCAACATCGCGGCCAACGCGGTTACCTGCGGACCAACCCGGCGGTTGAGCGGCCACTGCCCGGTGAACTCGCCGAGAGCTCCGGGGAGCGTTCGCACTTGCTCGGACTCGTAGAGCACCTCGAGAATCTCAAAGCCGGTCATGGCGTTGATATCGTCGCCGCTGAGCGGCAAGCCCAGTGAGCGCATCAGACCGTCGTTGAAAGCTGCCACGCGATCGGCCAGGTCGCTGGTTGGACGGCCAAAGATGGCCTCACGGTTGATGTCGAGCGCAGCCTCACCGTTTTCGATGGTATAGGCGACGATGCCAGCCAAAACCGCGGCGTCTCTTTCGCTGTGGCTGGCGATGCTAGCCTGGGTAGCCACTGGGTCGAGAGCCTCGATGGTATTCTTACCGTTGAGGAAAGGCTTGGCGAACAGGACGTCGGTTCCACACAGGTCGAGGCCGAATCCTTCGAGTTCGAGATCGGCCATCGCCGGGCTCATCGCCGGTACTAACCAGGCCGCGTGGGTGTTGTGGAGAAAACCCGGCGCGCCAAGCTCAACGGTATCGCAGTGAGCACCGCATTGGCCACGCGCCTCGAATACTCCGACCGCAAGCCCCGCCTTGGCGAGATAAGCAGCAGCAGTCAGTCCGTTTATCCCGCCTCCTATGACGACAACGTCGTAGTCTTTCATCTTCTGTCTCCTGTTGGCCCCGATGCCACCATCAAGACCCTCCACATTCCTCGCAGTACAGCAGCTATCGACTAGCTACTAGTGGCCCTGGCATCAGGCAGCGCTCCGGCGCGCTTCTGCTTGGCAGCAGCAGAGCGGCGCCGCTTGCGGCCCTCGGCGATATGCTGGCTACGTTGCTTGGTCCAGTGGTGGCTCTTGTTGCGCTTTAGAGCGGCCTTCAAAAGGAACGCAAGCATCTTCGCGTCACAACCGATCTTGGCCAGACCGGCGAGATCATCCTGGCAAACACGAATCGAGAAGTCCCAGTTTACCGGTTCTCGAATAGTGCCCTTGACGACGATTTCATCACCCTCGACAACGACCTCGTACTCGCGAAAGTCCATGATCAGTTCCTTGCGGCCGAGACCGCGAGACTTGAGACGCATCACGCCACCTCCCTTACTTTCTTTGTTGCCATCACAGATGCGGGCTCGGTAGCGGCGATCGACGCATGCAAATGGTGATAGCGGAGCACCTCGTCGGCGACGCCAAGTGCCGACTCGATGGCCTGCTGGGTACCAACGCCGCGGCCGCCGGCATCGCAGCCTACGTAGAAAAGACCGCCAAGCGGCGCCTTGGTCGAAGGCTTGCCTGGACCGCACTGGCCGACAATCTGGCCCAGCCCAATGGTCTCACCACCGCAGCCGGGCACCGCAGAGTCGCGGGTGAGGCTAGATACGTGACGCGGCGTGTACAGCTCCTTGTGTTCTATCGCCGCCTCCAGACCCGGCAGCGCCTCGAAGAGAATTTGCTCTCCCGCACTCGCCCAGGCCTGGATCTCGTCGTCGCTCATGGTGGGACTGGGCGGACAAAACGATCCGCTGAGAAGAATCTGTTTACCTTTGGGAGCCGCCTCCGGGTCGTAATTGGAAGGAACCTCGTAGTAGACGACGCCGCGGCGAGAGCCCCTACCCTGCCTGGCTAGATTGAAGCGCTCGAGACTCCAGGCAGTGTCGTCGGAGAAAATAACCCCGTAGGGCGCATCGGTTACCTCTTTGCTGAGGAAGTAGCGGTAGCCCAGCAGCGACCACGACGGCACGAGATCGCGGACGTAATCAACATAGCCACGGTCGAGCTGCTCTTCGCCTAGCAGTTGTAGGGCTGTGGGTTGCAGGCCGGCGTTACTGACGACGATTGGAGCCTCGAAGCTTCCTTGATCGGTGACGACGCCGTTTACGCGACCGTCGGCAACCGATATCTTCTTGACCTTGGCACCCATCACTACAGTTCCGCCGTGGCGACGCACACCTTCGCAATAGGCTTCGGCAAGGCTACCGAACCCTCCCAAACAAAACACACCACCGTGGCGCAAGAACATGTCTTGCAAACTGCGAATGGCCTCGGCTGCTTCCAAGGCATCGGCCGGCACCATGAACATTCCGTCGCAGCATTGGCTAACCAGCAACGCGTAGAGCGCCGCCGGCACGTTCTTGGCGCTAAGCCAGTCGTGAAAACTGATGCCGTGCAGTTGCACGATCTGTTCGGGCGGCATGAGCGTGAGCTCCGCAAACACTTCGAGCGCTTTGTCGCGGTCTTCGGTCCTGATTTCGAGCCAGTCGAAAATGACCTCTGGGTCACTCTCGCCAACCGGCATGCTCGGCAGGCGCTTGTAGCTGCCCGAAGGCGCGCGGTACAAGGCGCCCTGCTCACCGGGAACGACCAGGGTCACACAGTCGCCAACGCCAAGCTCATCGATGACGGTTTGGTAGAGGTTGCCCTGGACCGGCGCGCCGATAACTACCCAGGCCGTATAGGTAAAGCCGTTCTTGGCCAGCGACATCGCTTTGCCGCCGGCACGGTTATTCTTCTCAACCAAAGCCACTTTGAGGCCGCGCTTGGCCAACAGTCCGGCACACGCGGAGCCACCAAAGCCCGCTCCAATGACGATGACGTCGTAGCTCTCGTCGGCCATGTTGCTGCCCTCCTCCGGCGGCCAAACGGCCGCTTTGCAGCGCACAGGCACGAGCCTCCCCTGTTGACAGAGTAGCGCATTGTCCTATTGTTACAAACGAACGTTCGTTAGTTTGTGCGTGAGAGCTGCTGCCGCCGGTCACCCTCCCGAGTCTGCGCACCGAGAACACGAGGACTGGCATGATCGAGCAGCGAGGAGTGTAGGAGCCGCAAGCGAGGAGCGTATGAGCAAGGACGAACGCTTTGACATCGTAATCATCGGTGGCGGGCCCAACGGCATGACCACCGCCGCCTATCTAGCCAAGTGCGGGCTGAGCGTGTGCGTGCTCGAAGAGCGCGTCGAATCTGGCGGTGCCTGCGAAACCCAGGAACCTCTTCCGGGGGTGCGTATCTACCCCCACGCCATGCTCATGTACGCTTCGGCGGCCCCCGGCTTCGAGCAGCTCGAGCTGCACCGCCACGGCTTCCGCATGGAATGGGCGCCGTTCGACCCCCTCACCGAAAACAGCTCGTTGGCTTGCAGCGACGGCTGGCGGCCAATCACCGAGAAAGATCAGATGGGTTGGGCCAAGCTCGGGGGCATGCTCGGCCAACCGATGTTCACCAAAGAGCTGATGCGCGCGACCTTCTGGTGCCCACCCCACCCGCCCGAGGTCGAGCTAAGCGACGCCAACGGTCCCTCCATGCAGGGCTACAAAAAACACCCACCCGATGTGGGGACACACCAGCCGCGTGAG
>CAZPPZ010000214.1:0-5611 GCA_964588545.1 uncultured Myxococcales bacterium
AGCGTTATGGAGGTGGCCGTCAAGAACTATTCCTCGGGTATGATCGGGCGTTTGGGTTTTGCCGTTGCCACCGCAGCCCGGCCGCGGGTGCTGCTCGTTGATGAGGTCTTGGCGGTGGGTGACGAGCAGTTTCGTAGCCAATGCTTTGCCCGTATAGATTCGCTGCTCGAGGCGGGTACGGCGGTGGTGCTGGTCAGCCACGATCTTGCTCTGGTAGGGCATTTGGCCAAGCGCGGGCTGTTACTCGATAGCTCTCGCGTTGTCGCATGCGGTGACCTCGACGAGGTCATTGAAGTCTATCGAAGACGGGTGGGTGAGTGATGTCGGTAGCCGTAACTGCGGTGGTGGTTGCCTACAACGGTGGTAGCCTGCTCGGTCGTTGTCTGCGCGCGCTGCTTGCTACTAGCTACCCCGATTTCCGTGTTGTGGTTGTAGACAACGCTAGCAGCGATGGCTGTGTCGCGGCGCTGGCACAGTGGGGTGATGCGCGCGTGCGCTGTGTGAGCTTGTCCGAGAACCGCGGCTTTGCCGCCGGAGTCAACGCCGGCATCGCGCTTGTCCGCTCCGATGGCAGGGTTGAGCCGGGGGCCATCTATGCGTTGGTCAACCAAGATTGTATCGTCCGTCCGGGTTGGCTCGAACCGCTGGTAGAGGTTCTCGTGGCGGATCACAAGGTCGCCATGGTCGGCTCGAGACTCTACGAGCCCGACGACCTGACCCTGCAGCATGCTGGCGGAGTCATTCTTGCCAACGGTATGACCCAGCACTTAGGCCGCGGCAGTATCGATCCTCGGGCCTTTCGTGAGCTCCGTGATGTGGACTACGTAAGCGCGGCTCTGTGCGCGTTGCGCGAGGATGTCTGGCGTCGTTTCGGTCCTTTCGATGAGGGTTTTTGTCCGGTCTACTATGAGGAGGCGGATTTTTGTGTACGCTGTCGGCGCGCCGGGCTACGCACGCTCTACGTGCCGTCGAGCGAGGCGGTGCATTTCGAGGCCAGCTCGTCGCGACGCGGTTCGGCGCTTTTCCTGCGCCGCTATCACCGCAGTCGCATGCGCTTCGCGATTCGCCACTTGCTACGCTCTGGCAGCATCGGCGCCGCGCTACGGGCCGAGTTGGCCTGGCTGGCAAAACAACGCAGCTTCACCGATATCGCGCCTGCGTTTCGCGCGTACTGTGCCGTGCCCGGCGAGTTTGTTCGACAGCGTTGGTCTCGCCGAGCGGCGAGGGCGTCTAGATGAGTAGAATCTGTATCGTCGGTGTCGGTGATCCGTCATTCTTGCCTTCGCGTCACCACGCTGGTCCGGGTCTGCGCTGTGGCCACTTTGCCAACGCGCTGGCCCGCGCCGGTCACGAGCTGTTGGTGGTGCACGTCAATGGTGGGGCTGCTCGCCTTAGCTCTGGCGTGCAGCCGGAGTTGCTTGACGTAGGGGAGGGGGGAGAGCTGTTGGCCCTGGGTGCTGGCCAAGACGACTTCGTTGGTGAGGCTCTGTCGGCACGAGTTCGCGAGTTCGCCCCGCAGGCATTGGTCGGTGTCAGTGTCCACGGTGCTGCTCTGGCTGCGAGGCTCGGGATCGATGTGCCTCTGTGGGCAGACGTGTTTGGCGACTTGATGGCCGAGGCTCAAGCTAAGGCGGCGGCGCACGGTAACGACATCTCGATCGCTCACTTCTGGTCGGTGCTGGCTCCGGTGTTGGCCCGTGCCGACCACTTTTCTGCGGTGTCTGTGGCTCAGGCCCACGCGCTGCTTGGACAGCTCGGCCTTGCCGGTAGGCTCAATGCCGCTACCGCCGGTCAAGATTTGGTCAGCGTTATTCCCTGTGCGGCTGAACCGCTGGTGGCGCTTCGCGCTGGCGCGCCTTCGCTGCGTGGGGCCAGGGTTGGCGCAGACGCGTTCGTGGTGATGTGGAGCGGCGGCTTCAATACTTGGTGTGATGTCGAGACGCTGTTCTACGCATTGGAGCAGGCCATGTCGCTAGAGCCGAGACTGGAGTTCGTGGCTACGGGCGGCGCCATCTGCGGTCATGATGAACACAGCTATGAGCGCTTTGTCGCGCTCGTCGACTCCAGCGCGATGCGGGATCGTTTTCACTTGCTCGGCTGGGTCGATGACGAGCAGCTGTCGGCGATCGTCGCCGCTGCCGACGTTGGCATCATAATCGAGCGCGATCTCTACGAGCGGCGTTTGGGCGCCGAGAATCGACTCGTGCAGTGGATGGCCGCAGGTGTACCGGCGGTGACCACAGCCCTAAGCGAGCTCGGTCGGGAACTGGCAAGCCGCAGCCTGGTCTTTGCGGTGGAACCGGGTAGCAGTGCCGCTATTGCTTCGACCCTGGCCGGACTCGCGAGCGACCGTGGGCGCCTACGCCAGGTTGGCGAGGCCTGCCGCGGTTATGCTGCAGAGCATCTGGGCTATGCTCGTTGCGCCCAGCCACTGCTCGAGTGGTGTGCCAATCCTCGCCATGGCGGAGACTACGGAGGCCCAAAGCCGCTTAGACTGGGGCTGGTCTCGGAGCCTCGGGCGATGGTGCATCTGCTCGAAGCCTACCTGGCCGAGCTTAGTCTGGGGCAGGTGGTCTACCGTTCACTACGCTGGCTCGGCCGCCGGCTGTTGCGGCGTGAGCCCTCGCCGCTTGAGCCGCAATCGCCAGCCGACTAGTATCGGACCTCGATCCGCTGGGCTGCGGCCTAGGTGAGACTGGTCACGATAGTGAGCGGCCGGCGGATTCTCGGCTATCCCATGCATAGTGGCGACAGGGTCCTGGTGATCGGGCTAGATGGTGTCCCGTTTGATCTGCTCCGTGGGTGGGCGGATGCCGGACACCTGCCCAACATTCGCCGTCTCATGGATGAGGGCGTGTGTGGTCCTCTGGCTTCGACCATGCCGCCTACCTCGGGCCCGGCCTGGTCGTCGTTCCTCACCGGTATGAATCCCGGCAAGACCGGGGTCTACGATTTTCTCTACCGCCGTGAAGGTGGCTACGTCTTCCCGCCGGTCAACGCGAGTATGCGTAGCGGCAAATCGCTGTGGTCGATTCTCAGCGAGCACGGTCGTCGGGTCGTGGTCGTCAACATTCCCATCTCGTACCCGGTAGAGCAGGTCAACGGGGTGCTGATGAGTGGGTGGATGACCCCGTATTACGCCAAAGATTTCACCTGGCCTCGCGAGCTAGGTGAAGAGCTCAAGCGTAACGTGGGCGACTACAGGATTTATCCGGCGGAAACCTTCAGTGAAGGTCGTCGCCAGGGCTTTTTCAAGGCCTCGGATGATCTCCTCGATATGCTCACGCGCACCAACCTGTATTTGATGCGGCGCGAGCCTTGGGACTTTTTCATGGCGGTGTATTTCGACACCGATAGGGTGCTGCACCAGTTGTGGCATTACATCGATGCCGAGCATCCCTGGCACGCCGACAGCCGTGGGCCTTCGGTCCCTCGGGCCGACCGCGCTGCTCTGGCCGAGCCGGTGATTCGTTATTTCCGCCGGCTCGACCAGGACATCGCCAAGCTCGTCGATGAAGCTGGCCCGGGTACCAAGGTTATGCTGATGTCTGACCACGGTATGGGTAGGGCTGGCCGCTTCGTGGTTTTGAACAACCTGTTGTTGAGCACTGGTTTTTTGACGCTCTCGAGCGACTGGCCTACGCGCCTCAAAGCCTTCGCGTTTCGCCGCGGTTTTACCCTGCGCAACGTTCACCGACTTGCCGATCGGCTCGGCTTGGCTAAGCATGCCGAGTACAAGAACGTCTACTCGTTTGACGGGGTCCTTAAACGCTTCTTCCTTTCTTTTCTCAACGTTGACTGGTCGCGCACCCGCGCGTACTCCTTCGGCCGCCACTATGGTTCGATATTTCTCAACGTCAGGGGCCGTGAACCCCAGGGTTGCGTCGATGTCGGGGCCGACTACGAACGTACCCGCGACGAGATCGCCGAGGCCATGCTCGCCTACGTCGACCCGGAACTAGGGCGGCCGTTGGTTCGCGACTGCCTGCGCCGCGAAGAACTCTACCACGGTGAGCGTTTCGAAGAGGCTCCCGATCTGATGCTGCTTCCGCATGACCCCGGCGACATTTTCTATGGCCTGTCGGATTTCGGATCGAATCGAATATGGGACACGACCTACCGTTACTCGGGAATGCATCGCGACGATGGTCTGCTTGTTGCTGCCGGTCCGGGGGTCCGCGAGGGGGCTGGGCTGGAGGGCGGTTCGATAGTCGATCTAGCCCCTACTGTTCTCCACTGGATGGGGCACGAGGTGCCCGCTGATATGGACGGACGTCCACTCGAGAGCCTGATGTCTAGCGAGTACCGGTGCAGCCACCCGGTGGTGGTGGGTAGTGCTGGGAGCGGGGGAGCGGCTGCGGCTGCGCACGATTACAGCGAAGAGGAGGAGGCTGAGATCATGGAGAGGCTGCGTGATCTCGGCTATCTCAGCTGAGGTCAGGCGCTCTATGCGGCATAGCGGTGCTATGTCTAGGCTAGCGGCGCTGGTTCTGCTCGGTTTTGGCCTGGCCGGCATGACTGGGCAGTGGCCTTACCTGCCGGCCCCGCTGCTGTTGATTGGCCTGTTGTGGCTTCCCGGGGTGGTGGCCTTGGGGCCCTGTCGCAGCGCTTGCCGGGCCGAGGCCCGCCGTTGTCCGTTGCAGGGTCCCGGGCGTTTCGCGCTTGAAGCCGCCTTCTCGTTGGTGCTGCTCGGAGTCGCGGTGTTGCCGCTGTTCGTTACCGCTGCAGATCTGGCGGTGGCGGCGCTCACCCTCGGCGCGAGTTACACTCTGCTTGCCCTGGCAGGCCTCGTGCTCACGGCCTGTCCTCCCCACACTCGGGCTCCAGCTTGCGCTAGCCCCAAGCACGACTCGCAGCTGTATCTATGGATAGCCTTTGCGCTCGCCGTTGTCGTGCTGCTCCCTGCCGTGCAGCGCTGGGCCGGGGGGAGTGTGGATGATTGGTGGGATCTGGCGTTTATCCGAGCCTATTCGCAGCGCCCGCGGCTTTCCTTCGAGGAGCCGATGCTTGGTACCGGTGCTGTACATCCACGCTTCGTCTGGAACGCCTGGTTGGTGCTGCAGTCGCTGATTCTCGAGTTTGTTCCCGATGGCGCGGGAGCTGCATTGCAGTCGGGCGCGCTGCCAGTGATCGTGTGCGTGCTGGTGGTGTCGGCTGTGTGCCTGTTGGCCGCCGCGGTCTTTGAACGGCCGCGCGCCGCGGTTGCCAGTGTGCTGTTCGTGCCGCTGTGGCTCTACGGCACCGAAGCTCTGCCATTTTTTACGCGCTTGCATCAAGACAAGTTCGTGGCCGGGCTGGTGCTGGTACCGGTGTTGCTGGCGATGGCGATAGAGTATCTGCGCTCGTGCAGTCCGCGCTTTCTTGGCTTGGCCGGGCTGTCGGCGCTGGCGCTGTGCTCGGTTCATAGCCTGTTGTTCGCGGTGGGACTGCTGGGCGTGGCGGCGTGTATCGCCGGCGAGGGGACGGTCAGGGTGCGCGCGCACACGACAGGCTGGGGGCGACCTTTTCGCAGTCGACCCGGCCACACAGCGAGGCCCGCCTCACGATCGAGTGTCATGTGGGGGACGACGACGGCGTCGCGGTGTGGCTCGCCGAAGAAGCCCTGCAGACC
>CAZPPZ010000215.1:0-5599 GCA_964588545.1 uncultured Myxococcales bacterium
CCCCGGGCAGAGGACCCCGCAAACCTCGCCGAAGACCTTCTCACCCAGGCACAAGCAGCCAAACAGGCCCGCCTCGAGCGTGAGAAGGCCGAGGCCGAAGCGGCCGAGGCGGCCGCCGCCGCCGAGATCGCCGCAGCGGCTGCCCAAGCCGAGGCCGAAGCCATAGCTGCTGCGGCCGCAGAAGAGGCTGAAAAGCCCAGCGGCCCCAAAGTTCTCGGACGCATCGATCTAAAGCGCAAGACCGAACCTGTATTGCCTGAGAAGGCCAAAGACAGCGATGAGACCAAGGCTTCGGAGCCGGGCGCGAGCGAGGATCAAAAGCCCGGGCGCAAGAAGAAGCGTAAGGTCGTACGCAAGGAAGACATGTTCGACGCGTTCGAGAAGTCTTTCCAGATGCGTCAGCGCCGACCGATGAAGAAGCGCGTTTCGCCTGGGCAAAAGGTCGCTAAGACCGAGCTTACGGTTCCCAAGGCAAGCAAACGAGTAGTGAGAATAAACGAGGTTACCACCCCCGGAGAGCTGGCCAAGATGGTCGGAGTCAAGGCCGGTGAGATTCTCGGCGTTCTCATGCGCCTTGGGGCGATGAAGAGTATCAACGACACTCTTGACTTCGATACCACCACGCTGATCTGCGAAGAGTTCGGATTTACGGTGGAGAACACCGCCGTAAACGTCGAAGAACTGCTGCAAGTGATCCCGCGCGTCGAGCAGGGGGAGGTCGAAAGCCTGCCTCGGCCGCCGGTCGTTACCGTCATGGGACACGTCGACCATGGCAAGACCTCGCTACTGGATGTAATTCGCAAGAGTAACGTGGTTTCAGGCGAGGCGGGTGGAATTACCCAGCACATCGGCGCCTACATGGTCGAAACCACTCAGGGTGAGATCTGTTTCCTCGATACGCCTGGACACGCGGCCTTTACCGAAATGCGTGCGCGTGGCGCCAGCGTCACCGACATAGTCATCCTCGTGGTGGCGGCCGATGACGGGGTGATGCCACAGACCATTGAGGCGATAAATCATGCCAAGGCTGCCGGCATTCCGTTGGTGGTTGCGGTCAACAAGATCGACCGTCCAGATGCCAAGCCCGACCGTATCAAACAGCAACTCTCGGACCACGGTGTACAGCCTGAGGACTGGGGTGGTGACACTCAATTCGTCGAAGTCTCGGCGATCGAGAAGACCGGCATAGACCAGCTGCTCGAAGCCATTGTCTTGGTTGCTCAGTTGCTCGAACTCAAGGCTACGGTAGATCGACCGGCTTGTGGCGCCGTCATCGAGGCTCGACTAGACAAAGGGCGGGGCCCCGTGGCTACGGTACTGGTACAAGAGGGGACGTTGAAGCACGGCGACTATTTCGTCATAGGCAAGACCACCGGACGTGTTCGTGCAATGGTAGATCACGCCGGCCGCCAGGTATCGCTGGCGACTCCATCGCACGCGGTGGAACTGATTGGTCTCGACGGCGTTCCTGTGGCCGGTGATAGCTTCGACGTAGTCGAAGACCTCTCGCGCGCCCAACAGGTTGCCGAGCACCGACACCAGGCGTCGAAGCAGAAGGCCGCAGTCACCGCACGGATGTCGCTCGAGGATCTGCAGCGTCAGCTTGCCGCAGGAGAAGTTAGCGAACTCAAAGCTGTCATCAAGGCTGACGTCCACGGCTCGGTCGAAGCTCTCAAGCAGGCATTGGAGAGACTCTCCAATGACGAGGTGCAGCTCAACGTCATTCACCACGGTGTCGGCGCGATCTCCGAAACCGACGTGCAGCTGGCAGCTGCTTCGCAGGCGATAGTGCTCGGTTTTCACGTCCGTCCCGAGGCCAAAGCACGAGCACTGGCCGAGCGCGAAGGCGTCGACATGCGGCTTCACACCATCATCTATGAGGTCATAGATGAGGTGAAGGCGGGGCTCGAGGGTTTGCTCGCGCCAACCTTCCAAGAGGCTGTCGCGGGCCGCGCAGAGGTTCGCGACACCTTCCAGGTGCCAGGCGGGGTCACCATTGCCGGAAGTTATGTTCGCGAGGGCAAGATCACGCGCAACAGCCAGTGCCGCCTGCTGCGCGACAACGTCGTCATCCATACCGGAACGATCTCCAGCCTGAGACGATTCAAAGACGACGCGCGCGAAGTACAAACCGGCTATGAATGCGGAATCGGCATCGAGCGCTATAACGACGTCAAGGTTGGTGACGTTATCGAGTGCTTCCGCATGGATGAGATAAAGCGAACGCTGGCCGATGCCGAAAAGGCGGCCGCAGCCAAAGCCTCAGCGGCCGAATCCTCTGCGGAGGGGAGCGACGGCTGACTAGAGTTGGCAATCGTGGGCGCCAGTGATGGTCGTGGGAGTGCTAGAGTTGGTGCTGTATCTTCCGGCGAACCATTCGCTCAAAGGCAAGCGCTCGGTGGTGCGCTCGATCACCGCCAGGGTGCGTAACAAGTTCAACGTGTCGGTGGCCGAGTGCGGCGATCTAGACAACTGGCAGCGCATAACCCTGGGAATCTCCCAGGTGGGCAACGAGCGTAGTCACGTCGACCGCTGCTTGCGCGGGGTATCTACTTTTATCTGTGAGCTTGGCCTTGCCGAGGCTGGTCAAGAGTCTTATCAGTTCGACAATTACTGAAAATGGCTAACCAACGACCCCAACGTGTTGCCCGAGAGATACTCCACGAGACCTCCAAGATCGTAGAGTTTGACCTTGGCGATCCCCGCCTCGGTATGGTGACCTTGACGGCTGCACGGATGAGTCCGGATCTGCGTGTGGCCTGGATCTCTTTTTCCACTCTTGGAGATGAGCAATCCCGCAGCGACTGCTATCAGGCACTGCGCAGCGCCAGCGGCTACCTGCGTCGTGAGATTGGCCGCAGGCTGAGGCTCAAGTATGTTCCCGACATCCGTTTTGAACTCGACGAGTCTATAGACCAGGCTGAGCGCATCTCGCGGCTGCTCGGTCACGACGCGCGCCCGCACTCGAGCGATGACCGCGAGGACTAGTTCCGATGCGCGGCGATAAACTGGTCAGTGGGGGGGTGCTGCTCGTCGATAAGCCGTCCGGCATTAGCTCGGCTGCGGCGGTAAGCGTCGTCAAACGCGTGCTCGGCCGGCCTAAGATCGGCCACCTCGGCACCCTCGATCCCTTCGCCTCGGGACTGTTACCACTGTGTGTTGGTGAGGGGACCAAGCTCGCGCCTTATCTGAACAGTGCCGATAAGCACTATCGTGGCGTGCTGCGACTCGGCGTCACCAGCGACACCCTCGATCGCACCGGCGTGATCTCAGCCAAATCCGCTCCGCCGGACCCGGCAAGCATCGATTTGGCAGCCTTGGCTGCCATGTTTGGCGGTGAGCAGCTGCAGCTGCCTCCGGCTTATTCGGCAATAAAGCGCCAGGGAACCCCGCTATACGAACTCGCGCGACGCGGAGAAAGCGTGGAGCTTGAGCCGCGCCCGATCGTCATCCACTATCTGACCCTGGAAGCTCTTGATGCCGAGCGTGTTGCCCTGACCCTGCACTGCTCAAAGGGCACCTACGTACGCAGCCTGGCTCGCGACTTAGGCGAGCACATTGGCTGCGGCGCGCTACTTGAAGAGTTGACCCGTGACGGATTTGGGCCTTTTGCTTTGAGTGAAGCCCTGGCATTGGCGGATCTCGACGCAGAAGGCGGCGCAGCCAAGGCCGCTGCAGCGATGATCGCCCCGGCCCGGGCCTTGGCACATCTGCCCAGCCTGCGCGTCGACACTGAGACCGCCATGAGCCTGAGGGCGGGTCGACAGCAGGCTCTGGCCTCGGTCTTTGCCGCTGCCCCAGCCGAACTGAAAACGGCTGGGCGGGCCCGCGTAATTGATCCTGGAGAAACCCTGGTTGCGGTAATCTGCACGGCCGGAGAGGGCTGGAAACTCGACCGCGTATTTCGTGACTTGCCAAGTTGCGGCGATTGACCAGCCATGTTACAAATTCTGCGATTACAGCGGTTGAAGAAGAATAAGGAAGAAAGCGAAGCGTGTCCGTGTCTGTTAGTAACACAGTAGAAATCAAGCAAGGCCTGATCGAGGCCTACCGAACCCATGATAGCGACACGGGCTCCCCAGAGGTCCAGATCGCGCTGCTCAGCTCGCGGATCACCTATCTTACTGAGCATTTTAAGGCCCACCCCAAGGATCACCACTCGCGCCGGGGCCTTCTCAAGCTCGTTAGCAAGCGGCGCAGCCTCCTGGATTACCTCAAGAGGACGCGCTATCCGCGCTACCTAGCAGTAATCGAGCGGCTCGGGCTGCGTAAGTAGCCGCGGACGCCCGGCATCTCCGATCCTCTCCCGCTTTTTTTAGCCCTTTTCAGGTAGGAGTTTACCTATGAGTCATGAAGTATCAGTTGAAGTAGGGGGACGTTCCCTAATCTTACAAACAGGAAAGATCGCCAAGCAGGCCGATGGAGCCGTAATGGTTAGCTACGGTGACGCCGTGGTGTTGGTTACCGCGGTCTCGGCACACAGCCCCCGTGAGGGTCTGGATTTCTTCCCGTTGACGGTCGAGTACCAGGAAAAGGCGTTTGCCGCGGGCAAGATTCCCGGTGGCTTTTTCAAGCGCGAAGGGCGTCCCGGTGCCGCCGAGATTCTTACCTGCCGAGTCATCGACCGACCGATTCGGCCGTTGTTTCCCGACGGTTACCGAAACGAGACACAGATCATCGCTACCGTGCTTTCGGCCGATGCCGGCGACTGCAGCGATGTGATGAGTCTGTGCGGCACCTCAGCAGCGCTGACGATATCCGACATCCCATTTGACGGTCCGATAGCCGGGGTTCGAGTCGGGCGCCTCGAGGGTGAGTTCGTCATCAACCCCAGCGTCGAACAGCTTGAAGAGAGCGACATAGATATTCTGGTGGCGGCCCGCCGCGAGGCCATCGTGATGGTCGAGGGCGGGGCCAAGGTCGTGCGCGAGGATGACATACTTGCGGCGCTCTATGCTGCCCATGACGCGATCATCCCCATACTCGATGCCCAGGAGCAGCTGCGCGGCAAGGCTGGACGTGAAAAACGCGAGGTCGTGGTTGCGCAGATTGACGAGCAGCTGCTCGCCAAGGTTCGCGAGCTGGCGACCCCGGGGCTACTCAAGGCCTACAGCGTCCGCGAGAAGTTGCCGCGCTATGCGGCGCTGGATGCTTTCAAGGCTGAGTTCAACGAGAACCTGCCAGAAGATCTGGCCGAGCGCGCGCCCGAGGTCAAAGAGGCTCTGGGCAAGGTCAAGAAAGACATCGTACGTGGAGACATAGTCGACAAGGGCGAGCGCTTGGACGGCCGTGGACTAAAAGACGTAAGGCCAATCAGTGTCGAGACCTCGCTGCTTCCACGTACTCACGGCAGTGCGCTTTTCACCCGCGGTGAAACCCAAGCTCTGGTAGTGGCAACGCTGGGCACTTCTGCCGATCAGCAGCGCATCGACTCCCTGCAGGGTGACATTTGGAAACGCTTCTTGCTCCACTACAACTTTCCACCCTACTCGGTAGGCGAAGCTCGTCGCTTCGGCTCGCCGGGGCGAGGCGGGGTTGGCCACGGGGCGCTGGCCGGGCGGGCGCGGGCACCCGCCACCCCGAGGGCCGCGGACGCTCG
>CAZPPZ010000216.1:0-5579 GCA_964588545.1 uncultured Myxococcales bacterium
GGATCGAACGGCTCTGTGACCCGACCCACGTCCGGGCGCTGCCCGAGTCCGAGTAGGTCGGCCAGAGCCAACAGGGGAAGCAGCACCACGGCACTCTCTTTAGACGAAAGCCCGACGAAGAACGCCAGCGCGGCTGCGGCCATACTCGGCGCGCCGCCGTGGTAGCCGCGCAGGTGTAGGATTAAGGCGACGAGTACCGCCAGCGCCGCCAACAGTTCGGCTCGCCCAACTATACTGACGACCGCGTCAGTATGGATAGGGTGAAGCGAGAACAGTAGGGCGGCCGTGAAGGCGCCTCCTAGTTGCAGTCCAAGAGATCTTGCCAATAGGTATACGAGTAGCGTGACCGCCGCCGCCAGTATGATGTTGCTGCGATGGAAGCGGCGGGGGCTCAGTGGCTCGCTGCGCTCGAGGTCGAAGGAGAGCAGCACCGCGTGACGCCCTGCTCCCCACTGCCGAGTCTGGCGTAGGCCGCTCCAGCCCAGCGTCGACAGCGGCGCTCGCTCGACGACCACGGCGATGTCATCGTAAACAAAGCCGTAATCAAGAGCAGGGGAGTTGACCGCCCAGGTGGAAAGCAGCAGCGTTATCAGCAGCAATGCCTTGGTAGCCACAGTCGCGGTCGTTGCCATTGGCCAATGCTAGGTGGGGAGGCCTGGGGTGACAAGGGCAGGGGAGTTTGAGCGCTCAGCGATTCAGACCTAGCCTTGGGCGCTGCCCATATAGGGGACGACGCTAGGCTCAGGCCGAAAGAAGGAATCAGACATGGAATCATTTACCTCAGCTCTTGATCTAGCTAAGGCGGTCAGAAGCAAAGAGCTCAGTCCCGTCGAGATCGTCGATTACTACCTTGAGCGCTCTGATCAGCTCAATCCGCGGCTTAATGCTGTGACCTGGCGGCGTGATGACGAGCTGCGCGCCGAGGCCAAAGCCGCCGAGGATGTTTTGATGCGCGGCGAAGCCAAGGGTGCCTTCTTCGGCGTACCCATTGCCATCAAGGATATGGTGTTTGTAGAGGGCTGGCCGATCTCGTTTGGTTCGCGCGCCGGGATCGATAACGTTGCTTTCTTTACCTCTGAGGTTATCGAGGGCTTTCGTCGTGCCGGATTCTTGTTGATGTATCGTACCAACGCACCTGAGTTCGGTGTGCTGCCGGTTACCGAGAACCAAGCCTGGGGAGCTACGCATAACCCCTGGGATCTCTCGCTAACCCCCGGCGGTTCTAGTGGCGGTTCGGCGGCTGCGGTGGCCTCGGGCATGGCGCCTATTGCCCATGCCAACGACGGTGGAGGTTCCATCCGTATTCCAGCCTCCTGCTGTGGCCTGGTGGGTCTCAAGCCGTCGCGTGGCCGGGTTTCGTCGGGGCCACTGGTGGTAGACGCGATGCATGGCGCGGCGGTGGAAGGCTGCGTGAGTAGAACCGTGGCAGAGACCGCGGCGGTACTCGATGCGATTTCCGCTTTTGACTCCACCGCTTGGTACAACGCTCCCGCACCCGAGCGCCCCTTCTTCGAAGAAGTCACGGCTGCGCCGGGGCGCTTGCGTGTGGCCTTCTCCACCAAGGCCCCCACCGGTGTAGACGTTGAAGCGTGTTGTGTGGAAGCGGTCGAGGCCACCGCCAAGCTACTCGAGGATCTCGGTCACGAGGTCTTCGAGGGCGAGCCGAGCTGGGCCGACGTCGATTCGTTGGTTCCCGGCTTTATCACGCTGTGGTGCAGCAGTATCGGCTATTGGCCTCTGGCCGATTGGCAAAGTGTCGAGCCGCTGAGCGCTGCGATGCGCGAGCGAGCCCTGGCCACCAGCAGCCTCGACTACGTGCAGACACTCATGGGTCTGCAGATCCAGAGCCGCGCGGTGGTCGCGTCGTGGGGCCGCGACTTTGATGTGTGGCTGACTCCTACTTTGGCGATCAAGCCGCCAAAAACCGGTTACCTCTTCGAAGGGAATGACGATGATCCGATGGCGCCACTTATGCGCGCGGCCGATATGGTTCCGTTTACCCCGTGGTTCAACATCTCTGGGCAACCAGCGGTATCACTGCCGCTACACCGCAGCGATGATGGCGTCCCCATCGGTGTACAGCTGGTCGGCCGGCCCTGGGGCGAAGCCGAACTGCTGCGTCTGGCTGGGCAGCTCGAGCAAGCCGCGCCTTGGGCTGAGCGGCATCCAGCGCTAGAGTAGAGCCAGGCCAAGTTTTACGCCCTCGTAGCTCAGGTGGATAGAGCGCAGGATTCCTAATCCTGGTGTCGCATGTTCGAGTCATGCCGGGGGCACTCTCCACGTACTAAACACCCCGTCTGCGCCGCTGCCTCGAGTGCTATTGACGAGGCCGGGTGCGGGGGAGTATAGCTGGGCTAGACTGGGGCTGTCGTGCGCCATCCAGGCGCAGCGGCTCGGTCGTCTAAACGGAGGGATCGTTATGGGGCCGCAGCTTGCTCATCCCCGTCTGTCAGGCTTTCGCCTGGCGTTGCTTCTGGTCACCATGTCGGCTGCCTCGGCGCTGCTTTCGGCAACGCCAGTGCGGGCAGACACCTGCAGTGAAGCGCTCAGCACATGTAGCGAGGTAGACGGCGCCGGCTGCAGCATCGATTGTCCGAGTAGGTGCTGGTCGTTGCCGTCTGAGTGTGTTTGGTCTGGCGGCGTAGGGCTCGACTCGGCCTGTAGCTGTACTGAGTTCGCGCCACGCTGTCAGCGCAGAGCTGGTCAGGTGATGGTGGGGCTGTTTCGTGCTGCGGCCAAGGTTCTGGCCAGATGCGAGGATGCTGCGGCCAAGCAGGCCACGGCCTCGAGCTGCCCCGATGGCCGGGCTGCCGACATCATCTCTCGTGCGAAGAGCAAAGCGGCGAATAAGGTCAACAAGGCCTGCGGCACGTTTCTCGACGTGACTCCCGTGGTAGACCCTGCCAGCACTCTTATGGCCTGTGCCTTCGGCGGTGACCCGGCGGTGAGTAGTGTTAGCGATCCCCGCGGTAAGTGCAGGCGGGGTTTGGGAAAGGCGTCGGCCAAGCTTGCCGATGCCATTGCCAAGTCGCTCGCCAAGTGCACCGATGCTCTGCTCGTTGGTAGGGTCGCCGCCTGTCCCGACACCAAGACTACGGCGCGCATTGCCAAGCAAGAACAGAAATTCTCGGCCAGAGTCGCCAAAGTTTGCCCAGACTTGGTAAGCACCGGCTTCGGGGCGGTTTGCCCTAGCGTCGATTGCGACACGGCCAGCGCGGCGACGGCAACCGACAGTGTTGCTCAGGTTTCGCAGTGCGTGACTTGCTGTGCCAAGGCGGCAGCTAAAACTGTGGTTGCCGAGGCCTTTGTCGTTCCTGGTGGGTTCTGTGGCGACGCGATCGTGAGTGGCGGGGAAGAGTGTGATGACGGTGGCGAGAGCGCCAGCTGCGATGTCGACTGTACGTTGCCTGAGTGTGGAGATGCTACCTTCAATGCGAGCGCAGGCGAACTCTGCGACAGCGGTGGTCAAAGTGCGACCTGTGATGCCGACTGCACGCTGCCGGTTTGTGGTGACGGCATCGTCAATACGGCTGCCGGCGAGCAGTGCGACGATGGCAATACTATCGACGGCGATGGCTGCACTTCAAGCTGCCAGTTCGACGCCGGCGTGCAGAACCCGTTGTGCCCCGCTGCAGAAGAGTTTGTGCTTGCCGCTGGCGTTGGTCCCAGCTGTACGAGCGATGCCGACTGTAGTGTCGGCACATGTGATGGCGGGTTGGGCCGTTGCCTAACTACCACTGAACTTCTGAGCGGATCTTCCGGCCTTGGCCACTCAGATGAGCTAAGCGGAGGCTCGGTGCTTCGGGCTAAGCTGGCGTGCACGGGGGCTGGGCCGCCTTGCGGTACCTGCGCCGTAGTCGGAGTAGATCCGGCCCCGGGTAACTGCCGCTGTGCGGGAGATAACCGCATCGTCTGCAACGAGCCGCTGGTGGCCGACATGGATGATTGCGGTGGGGGTCTGTGTGAATGCTATACGGCGCCGCCGTCTCCTCTGGCGGCAGGCGGTGTGCCGGTCTGCCTGGTGGAGCGCTTGGGGGCTGATCTCTCCGGACAGATAGACGTCGACAGCGGAGCCCGCACGGCTGAGCTCGAGGTAGTGCGGCGTAGCTATTTGGGGGAGTCGTTTGTCCAGCCCTGTCCCTTCTGTGTTGGTGACACTACAGCGGGCGACGGTCTGCGTGACGGCACCTGCGTGTTAGGTGAGAACGCCGGGATGAGTTGTGATGTTGGCGCCGTGCATCCAAGCTTGCCGGCACCGGGCGGTGCTGGCCACAGCCTGGATTGCTTCCCCTTTGCTGCGAAGAATGTTTCCGGCATTGGTACGCGTTCAAGGCTTCGTCAGTCTACCGGCGCCCTGCGCTTAACAGCTGGTCTCTCCTGTGGCCTTCCGCCGTTTATCAGCGCTGAGTGCCACTGTGGGGAGTGCTCGGTGATTTCAGGGCGCGGCTGTGCCTCTGATCTAGACTGCCCGGGCAGTGACACCTGTGTTTTGCCAGGCGGCCTGCGGTTGCCCAATGACTGTTCGTCGGGAACCTGCAGCGACCTTGGTAACGGTCGTGGCGAGTGTAGTGGCGCGGGTGATACGCTCGCTTTCTGCGATGGCATCGTACGCGCCAATGGAGACGGCTTGATCCTATGTTTGACCGACCTCGACTGCGCTGCTTCCACTATCGGTGTGGCGGCGGGAGCGTGCGCGTTGAGCGAACAGAAGCGTTGCTTCCCCGACAGCATCCAAGTTGCCGGCAGTGCGGATCCGACCGTTCCTGTGATCGCGTCGCTAGGCTGTGAGGCGCCTACCTCCAACGGAGCAGTAAACGCGGTTGTGGGGCTGCCGGGCCCGCTGCGGACTCTGCGCGAAGGTGTCTCAACGCTGTTTTGTGCAAGCGATCCAGCGGCCGTTTACACGCCGGGAGTTGGGGGTTGTCCCTAGGCGCGATGGCCTGGCGGCGCTGAGGCTACAACGTTAGAGTGCGCGTCATGACTGGCGACTGATCGTAGCGTTGCGTCGAGAGCGCAGCTACAGTTGCCTCATGCAGCAGGTTCTTGGTCAGCTACGAGTGCGCACGCATGGCCCCGGCCTCTACGAGATCAGCTCTGAATTGATCGGCTGGGTGGCCGATCAGGGGATCGGCGATGGTTTGTTGACGGTGTTCATTCGTCACACTTCAGCCTCGCTCACTATCCAGGAAAACGCCGATCCCGACGTGCTGCGAGACCTCGATGCTTTTTTCTGTCGCGTGGTTCCGCGAAATGAGGCGCTCTACCGGCACTGTGCTGAGGGGGCCGACGATATGCCGGCGCACATCCGCGCCGCACTTACGGCCACGCAGATCTCTGTGCCGCTAGCGTCTGGGGTTTTGAGCCTTGGCAGCTGGCAGGGTGTGTACGTCTTCGAGCATCGAGATGGCTCGTTCAGTCGCAACCTGGCTCTTCATCTAATTGGTGAGTAAACGCGCCGCGTGGCGGCCAACCGACCCGACTCGGGCGGTTGTGCCGCACTCCGAAAGGCGATCTTTTGTCGCTGGAGCAGGCTAAGGTCACGCAGCTGTATGTGTGGGCGCGCCGCGCGGTGCTCTCAG
>CAZPPZ010000217.1:0-5526 GCA_964588545.1 uncultured Myxococcales bacterium
TTGTTGTATAACCCGCCGCGGCAGTCTCATGCGGGTCATTGCCGGAAGCCTCGGAGGTAGGCGCCTGAGCGCTGTTCCTGGCCGGAGCACCCGGCCGACGGCCGAGCGGGTGCGCGAGGCGTTGTTCAGCCGTCTGGGCAGCAGGTACGACTTGGCGGGGATTAGCGTGCTCGATCTTTTTGCCGGTACCGGTGCGCTGGGCATAGAGGCTCTTAGCCGCGGCGCAGCCCATCTGGTAGCCGTGGATAGTAGCCGCCGGGCCACGGCCGTGCTCGCTGCTAATCTCGAGGCCTGCGGGGTTGCCGGCGAGGCCGAGGTGCTTGGCGAGGAAGTCGAGCGTTGTCTGAGCCGGCTCGCGCGTGCCGGGCGGTGTTTCGATGGGGTATTTGTCGATCCCCCTTATGGCTGTGGCTTGGATCGCGATACCCTTGCCCGTCTGGCCAGCGGCCGACTGGTTTCCCGCTCGGGCTGGGTTGCAGTCGAGAGTAGTGTGGAGCAGGACATGCCCGAGTCCGAGGGCAGCCTGACGCGGGTACGCGAGGACGTCTACGGCGACACCAAGGTGACTCTATACGAGCACTGCGGCCAAGCAGGAGAGGGGAAACTATGAACGGTCGGCGTGCAGTATATCCAGGTTCTTTTGATCCGGTTACCAACGGTCATCTCGATATCGTCAATCGGGGTTTAAACGTCTTCGACCATGTTGTGGTTGCGGTAGCCTATAACGAGAGCAAGCCGAGCGGGCTGTTCTCGCCCGAGGAGCGTGTCGAGATGATTCGCGAGGTCACCGCCGATCTCGGTGAGCGCGTCAGCGTAGACAGCTTCCACGGCCTGCTCATCGACTACGCGCGCAAGGTCGGCGCCGGCACCACTATCCGTGGGCTTCGAGCCGTGGCCGATTTTGAGTACGAGTTTCAGATGACGCTGATGAACCGCCATCTTGCGCCTGACGTCGAAACGGTGTTTCTGATGGCCGACGAGACCCACTTCTACACTAGCTCCAAGCTGGTCAAGGAAGTGATGTCGCTTGGCGGCGATGCCTCGGCACACGTACCGCCGCTGGTGGCCGAGCGGCTGCGCGCTAAGTTCAAGGGCTAGGCGCTGTCGCTATGGGCAGCCAGAGGGTTTGAGGATTAACTTATGCAGTTGGCTAAGCGCCTAGGGCGCATCAAACCGTCTTCGACTCTCGCGGTAACCGCGAAGGTGCTCGAGCTCAAGGCCGCCGGGCGAGAGGTCGTAGGCTTTGCCGCCGGTGAGCCCGATTTTGATACCTGGCCACACGTCTGTGATGCCGCCAGGGCGGCCATAGCGCGCGGCGACTTCCGCTATACCGCTGTAGGCGGCACGCCTGAGCTCAAACAGGCGATTCTCACCAAGCTCTCGCGCGACAACGGACTGGACTTCACGCCCGCCCAGGTGGTGGCCACCTGCGGTGGCAAACACGCGCTGTTCAACGCCATGCAGGCGGCTCTGAATCCCGACGACGAGGTCACCATCGTTGCGCCCTACTGGGTTAGCTACGCCGACATGGCGGTCATGGCCGAGGCCCGGCCGCGTATAGTCATGGCGCGCGAGGACAACGGCTTTAAGATTACCGCCGCTGAACTCGCGGCGGCGATCGGGCCGCGCACCAAGATGGTGCTGATCAACAGCCCCTCCAACCCCAGCGGTGCGACCTATAGCGAGGCCGAGATGCGCGAGCTCGGCACGGTTTTGGCTGAGGGCTATGAGGGCTGGGTGCTTAGCGACGAGGTATACGAGTTCATTCGTTACGATGGCCAGATGCCGGCGCATCTGCTGCGGCTGTTTCCGCAGTTGGCCGAGAGGACCATCGTCGTCAACTCGGTGTCCAAGACCTACGCGATGACCGGTTGGCGTATCGGCTACGCGGCTGGTCCGACCGCGCTTATAAAGGCGATGGCAACTATACAGGGCCAGCAGACCTCGAACCCCTCGGCTATTGCCCAGGCTGCCGCGGCTGCAGCGCTGGCCGGCCCCCAGGATCGCCTGCCGGCGATGGTCACTGAGTTTCGCAGTCGCCGTGACTACGTCTGCGAGCGCATCAACGCCATCGACGGGCTGTCGGTGCAGCTGCCCGGCGGTGCTTTCTACGTGTTCGTCAATGTCGAGGGGGTCTTCGAAAAAACCGCCACGACCAGCGGTGATGAACTGGCGATCAAGATTCTCGAGAATGCCTCGGTGGGGCTGGTTGGCGGCAACGATTTCGGCTCGCCAGGCCACGTGCGCATTTCGTATGCGACCTCGATGGAGCAGCTCGAGCGCGGCATGGATGCGATCGAGCGCTGGCTCGGATCGCTCTGAGCCCCCCGGCCTCTGCCCTCAAGCGTCGGCCTCAGTTGATGCCTGGAAGTCGGCCGCTGCGGCGGTAGGCGAAGTAGTCGGCAAGGACGCGGTCGTGGTCGAAGGCTAGCGGTGAGGGCAGAGAGTCTTCGCGCGCCACTACGACCGCAGCCGCGTCGTCGGCAGCCTCAGGGATGCCCGAGGCGCTGGCGATAAAAACGATGGTGATGGTATGTTTTCGTGGATCGCGCCCTGGCGATGAGTAGGTGTGGAACTGCTCGAGCAGCGTGACATCGAGTGAAGTCTCTTCTTTTGCCTCGCGCACGGCCGCCGCTTCGGCCGACTCGCCGTAGTCGATAAAGCCACCAGGGATGGCCCAGCCATGGGGCGGGTTCTTCCTGTCGATGAGAACGATGGCGCCGTTGCCGAGTTCGATGATGATGTCGGCCGTCGGCGCGGGATTACGAAACTCTCGCTTGGTCATATGCTGCCCCTGTTTTTGTTCGCCACCGTCGGCACATAGTATTGTCGCGTAATGCCGGGATTAGCCCGGACGCCCTCGCAAATGAAGTCCTGTATCCTCGAAAAGCCGCAGACCATTCGTATCGCCGAGCTGCCCGATCCCGAGCCCGGGCCCGGTGACGTCGTCATCCGGGTGCGTGCGGCGCTAACCTGTGGGACCGATCTCAAGGCCTATCTGCGTGGTCATCCCAAGATGCCTTTCCCTACCCCTTTTGGTCACGAGTTCTCCGGCGAGATCGTCGCTGCCGGCGCCGAGGTCGCCGGTTTCGCCGTTGGCGATGAGATCATGTCGGCCAACACCGGCCCCTGCGCTAACTGTTTCTACTGTGAGCGCGAGCAGGAAAACCTCTGCGAGTCGATCATGGATGAGATGATACTCGGGGCTTACTCTGAGTACCTGCGCATCCCGCGGCGGGTGTTACGTTGTAACGTCTTTGCCAAGCCGCAGGAGCTTCCCTTCGAGCAGGCCGCTCTGCTAGAGCCACTGTCGTCGGTGTGTTTCGGCCTTTCGCGGCTGCCCGCGCCAATGCTGCGCGAAGATTCGACGGCGTTGCTCATCGGCGCCGGTCCGATCGCGCTGCTGTGGCTGGTGGCACTCAAAGCCGCGGGCGTGGGCACGGTGATCGTCGCGGGGCGCCGTCAGCCGCGTCTGGCGGTTGCGGCGGCGATGGGCGCCGATGCGACCTTTGGTGAAGGCGATGATCTGGCCGCCGGGGTTGTCGAGGCCAGCGCTGGTCGCGGTGCCGACCTGGTAGTCGAGTGCACCGGCCAAGCCGAGGTGTGGCATCGTGCCCCTGATTATGCGCGCCGTGGGGGATTGGTGGTGCTGTTTGGCGGCTGCCGACCGGGAACGGTGGTGTCGCTCGATGCCCTACGCTTTCACTACGATGGTGTCGCCGTCATAAGTCCCTTTCACTTTCGTCCCGCCGACGTCGCGCGCGCGCACGCGCTGCTGGTGCGCAGCGACATCGACTGGTCGCGATTCGTCACCTCGCGCGCCTCGCTGGCGGAGTTGCCGCGGGTGTTTGCCGGACTGGCCGATGGTGCCGACATCAAGTGTGCTATTTATCCCCACGGAGTATGACCCCGCTATGCGTGTAGCCCGACTCTATTCGATCGATGACATCCGTATAGAAGAGGACCCGCGGCCCGAGCCCGGCCCCGGTGAGGCACTGGTGCGCACGCGAGTCTGTGGCATTTGCACTGGTGATCTCATGGGGTGGTACATGCAGCGCAAAGCCCCGTTGGTGTTCGGCCACGAACCCACCGGTGAGGTAGTCGCGCTAGGCGATGGTGTTGAAGCCGTGCGAGAGGGCGACCGTGTGTTTGCCCATCACCACGCGCCTTGTGGCCGTTGCCGCCGCTGCCGGCGCGGCGACTACGTGCACTGTCCGACCTGGAGGTCTACCTCGCTGCGGCCGGGCGGTATGGCCGAGTACTTCATCGTTCCCAAAGAGAACCTCTGCGCCGATACTCTAGTACTGCCCGACGAGGTCGATTTTGAAGCCGGAGCGCTGATCGAACCTCTGGCCTGCGTGGTCAAGTCGATGCGCCGGGCGGCACTAAACAGTGATGATACCGTGGTGGTGGTCGGCCTGGGAATTATGGGCCAGCTGCACGTAGCGCTGGCCGTGCACGCCGGGGCCCGGGTGATTGCCGCTGACTTGGTGCCGTTTCGTCTTGAGCGCGCGCGCCAGCTCGGTGCCGCCGAGCTGGTGGATGTCAGCAGCTCGGACCTGGCCGAGCGCGTCGCCGAACTCACCGACGGGGCCATGGCAAACCTCGTCATCGTTGGGCCTGGATCGCTGCCGGCGATGCGCAGCGGTATCGCCGCGGCAGGGGCGGGAGCCCGGGTGATACTCTTTACCGCTTCGATGCCCGAGGATCAGTTGACGATATCGCCCTTTCGCCTCTACTTCGACGAAGTTTCGCTGATACCCAGCTACTCCTGTGGTCCCGACGACACCCGCGCCGCGCTCGAGCTGCTGCGCAGCGCCGCGCTACCGATCGATAAGCTGGTTACCCACCGTTTTGCGCTCACTCAGATTAACGAGGCGATGAAAACCGCCGCCGACGTCAACCAAGCGCTAAAGACCCTAGTAGTTTTCGACTAGCACAGCGCCTACTTCTGTAGGCCCTTATGCAACGGGCCTACTTTTGTAGGGGCTTATGCAACGGGCCTACTTTTGTAGGCCCTTATGAAAGATAACCTCAGACTTCTCAGCCGAGACTTCTGCCCGGCGGGCCGCCTCTTCAGCGCGTTTGGCCGCCTCTTCAGCGCGGCTCACGCTGTCTTGTGCGACGGCGTCGTTTTGTACAGGTTGCTTGCTGGCGCAGCCTGAGACTACCAAGACGGCGAGGGCGCCGGCGAAGAATATCCTTGCGATCATGAAGGCTCCTCCAAAACGAGTAAGGGGTAATACTGGGAATTGGCCAAAACGAGGAGACATCGTCCCACATGATGCGCCGCCCCGCAACACTCTTGCCCACAGTTGTTAGGGGGGCGAGCCGCGACTCATTGCCCTTACTGCGACTGCAGTTCTCGCCACAGCGCCGCGGCCTTATCGGGGGCCAGCAGACGCAGCCGCCCCAGCGCCACGCGGGCCGCGGCGAGGTTGTCGTGAGCGGCATGGGCGCGGACTAGATCAGCAACGAGTTCAGTGGCTTGGCCCGCCGGCAGGTAGCCGGCGAGGTCGAGACGCG
>CAZPPZ010000218.1:0-5520 GCA_964588545.1 uncultured Myxococcales bacterium
TCATCGTCGCCGCCATCACCAGATACTCCCCAGCCACGTCGAGGTTGAGCTCCTCCATGAGACCCAAGTACTCGAGGTACTGATCGGTAATGGTCTTGATGGGAAGGTTGTAGATGTCGACCTCGTTGGTCTTTACCAGGTGAAGCAGTAGATCGAGCGGCCCTTCGAAGGCATCAAGCCGCACACGATAGGATTGTTCGCTCACAGTCCCATGGCCTCCTTAGCCTCAGCCAACGTGCTCGCAGCGGCGGCACGTGCACGCTGGCCGCCAGCCTCGAGGATTTCAGCAGCCACGCCCGGGCGTTTCTCGAGTTCACGTCGACGTTCGCCGATTGGCGCGAGTTCCTCGTTGACGTGACCGATCATGACCTTCTTGCAATCAAGACAGCCTATCGACGCACTACGGCAGCCCTCGCTGAGTTCGGCCCGCTCTTCAGCGTTACAGTAGATCTCGTGAAGACGAAAGGCCGGACAGTCCTTGGGATCGCCGGGGTCACTGCGCCGTTGGCGCCGTATATCGGTAACCATGCGCGCGAGCTTATCGTGCACGGTTTTGGCATCGTCGCTCAGATAGACAGCGTTGCCATAGCTCTTGCTCATCTTACGTCCGTCGGTACCAGGAACCCGCGCGGCGGCCACGACCAGCCCCTTGGGCTCGGGGAACACCCCGTCATAGAGCCGGTTGAAACGCCGCGCGACCTCTCGGGTGAGCTCGATATGCGGCAGTTGATCCTCACCAACGGGTACCTGGGTGCCTTTGTAGATGAGAATATCGGCGGCCTGCAACAGCGGGTAGCCAAGAAAACCAAAGGTAGAAAGGTCGCGGCCCTCGAGCTGCTCCTGCTGTTCCTTGTAAGTAGGCACGCGCTCGAGCCAGGGCACTGGAATGGTCATAGAGAACATCAAGAAGAGTTCGGCATGAGCCGCCACGTCGGACTGACGAAACAACACGCTGCGCTGTGGATCCACACCGACCGCGAGCCAATCGAGCACCATAGCTTCAGCGCTCGCGCGCAGCCCGCTGGTATCGGCATACTCGGTGGTCAGCGCGTGCCAGTCGGCCACAAAAAAATAGCACTCGGCGCCGCGTTGCAGCTCGCTCCAGCTCTTCAGCGCTCCGTTTAGGTGCCCGAGGTGCAGCTGCCCGGTGGGCCTGGCACCCGAGACGATACGCTCGCGCTTGGCTACACTGTCTTGTTGTTTACCGCTCACCCTCTCGCTCTCACATAAACACCATCAACAACCCGACCAGAGCATTGACCGCTGGGCCGAGAATAGCCGACAACGACCCCGTCATCAGCAGCACGAAGACGATCATGAAACCAAAGGGCTCCACGCGGGCCAACGAGGAGGCCATCGAGCGCGGCAGCAGCCCCACCGCAACACGGCCGCCATCTAGCGGCGGCACCGGGATCAAGTTAAAAACCGCTAGCACGACGTTTATCAGGACGCTCCTCCAAGCCATCGCGGCGATCGGAGCAGCAATAGCAAAGCCTCCGGTGGCAACTCTGCCCGAGAAAGGATCCGCACCACCAGCTCGGACCATAACGCCAAGCAGCACGGCGCTGACAACCGCCAGCGCCAGGTTCATGGCAGGGCCAGCAGCAGCCACATAGACCATGTCGCGCAGGGGGTTGCGCAGGTTGCGCCAACTGATCGGCACGGGCTTGGCGTAGCCGAACAAGAAAGGCGCACCGCTGAGCAGCAGCAGCCCCGGCATGACCACCGTACCGATCGGGTCGATGTGGGCCAAGGGGTTCAAGGTCAGCCGACCCAGTCGCGCCGCGGTATCGTCGCCTAGCCTGAAAGCCACGTATCCGTGCGCCCACTCGTGACAGACGACGGCTAGAAGCAGAGGAAAGACCCATAAGGCCGCAGATGCGATGTCGAAGCTCATTCGGCCGGGCCCGCAGGCCTATCATACAGGGATACCAGCCCCTTCCCGGGTCGGCAACTGGCAAGGTGCACGGAGCATATCACAGCCCGGAGATCAGTCCTCATGGCCGGCCTTACCGTGGTCGCGTCCGCGGCCAAGTCGCATGCCTGAGCGCGGGTGGTGTTGCGAGTGCACCTGCCGCAAACGCCGAGTCGCGACGTGGGTATAGATCTGCGTGGTCGAAAGATCCGCATGGCCAAGCATCATCTGCAACGAGCGAAGGTCGGCCCCACCCTCTAGCAGATGCGTCGCGAACGAGTGGCGCAGCGTGTGCGGAGATAGATCGGCAATACCGGCGCGCAGGGCGTAGTCGCGCAGCCTCTTCCAAAACGCCTGTCGTGACAGCGGCCGGCCCCTACGGCCGACAAACAACTGCGGGCTGAGACCCGCGGGGTCTAGCTTGGGGCGAACCTCTTGGAGGTAGAGACGAATGGCCGCAAGCGCGCGGCGCCCCACCGGCACCGCCCTCTCCTTGCTGCCCTTGCCGAGCACCCTCAGATAGCCTTCTCTGGTGTTCAGCCGGGCGGTTTCCAAACCCACCAGTTCCGACACCCGCAACCCGCAGGCGTAGACCAGCTCGAGCATCGCGCGGTCACGAATAGCAAGTGGATCGTCACCAGCAGCCTCGGCGAGGAGCTGTTCTATTTGCGATCCTCCAACCTGTTTGGGCAGCCGGCGCGACTGACGCCCCACCCGCAGTTCAGCAAGCGGTGTCTTATCGACCAACCCTTCACGCATCAAAAACTTGAAGAAACCACGCACCGCCGACATCGCCCGTGCTCTCGAACTGGCCGAGAGTCCACGCCGGCTCATGTCCGAAATGAAAGCGCGAACATCCTCTGCGGAGACCTCGGCTATAGTGTCGACAGCGCGGCTATCGAGCAGGTCGAGGAAGCTTCGCATGTCGCGACCATAGGCTTCGACGCTATTGCGCGCCAGGCCCTTCTCGGTGGCGACATGGTTCATATACAAATCGACACTGCTGAAGAGATCCGCCACACCCGCTCCCTATCACTGCGCCACAGCGCCGTCTGGGTCCCCGATACAACCGCTCACCGCCTCGATGATCCTCGCTTGCGCAGCCTCGTCCTCGAGCTTCGCTCCGGATCCATCGGTTACATAAAAGACGTCGAGCACTTGATTCACATGGGTGTTGATCTTGGCCAAGTGAATAGTCAGCCCGAGGCTATAAAGGGCGCTGCCCACACGAAAGAGTAGCCCAATTCTGTCCGCGGCGTAGACGTCGATCACCGAATAGTCGCGCGAGATGTCGTTATCGATACTCACCCGCGAAATCGCCCGCTTACGCGCCCGACGAACCGAAGCCGGCGCCGGACGACTGCGCTCGGCCTGGCAGACCATCTCGTCCACGTCCAATTCGTCGGCAAGCACATGCTCAACATCGGCGCGCACCTCACCCCATACCTTGGGATCCAGCGGGTCAGCCTCAGTACAGGCATGGTCGACGCGGAATGAATCCAGGGCGATGCCACTGTGCTCTGAGGTAACGATCTTGGCACTGACAATGTTCAACCCGCGCGCTGAGAGCACGCCGGCTAAGCGCACGAACAACCCCTCCTGGTCGGGAGTACAGACCGTCAACTCGCTAAATCCACGTCGGGGAAAGTGGGCTATACCGGCACGGAACAAGCCCTGGCCAAGCGACTCGTAGAGCCGCCAGTGGTCAATGATGCGATCATCAGCGCTCGATAAGAGATAGGTCGCGGGCATCGCAGCAAGAAACTCACCCAGGCGTTCTCGCTCGGCGTCACCCGCAGCGTTGTCGAGGAGGCGCTCGCGCACCCTACCAACCCTCGCCTCGAGGTTCGCCTCGGTAACCGACCCGGTTTCAAAGACGTCGATGGCTCGCAGGTATAGCTCGCTTAGCAGATGGTCACGCCAACCGTTCCAGATCTGAGGTCCGACAGCCTTCATGTCGGCGAAGGTTAGAAGGTAGAGGTTGCGCAGATTCTCGATCGTGCCCACCTGTTTGACAAATTCCGCTATCAAATCCGCGTCTTCGATATCGCGGGTCTGTGCCAACGTCGACATCATCAGGTGATAGCGCACCAGGAATTCCAGGCCACGGCGGTCGTCGAGGTGCAAATTCAGTCTTTCTGCGATCTCACGCACCATGACCGCCCCCTTCTCGTCGTGATCCCCACCATAACCTTTGCCAAGGTCGTGAAACATCATGCCGAGAAAGAGCAACTCCGGCTTATCGCAATCGCGCATGGCCTGAGTGAGCATCGGACTCTCACCAGCGTAGCTACCCTCGCGAACCCGTTCGAGTTCTCGTATGCCCACCAGCGAGTGCTCGTCTACGGTGTAGACGTGGTAGAAGTCGTGTTGCACCATGCAGAACAGTCGTCCGAACTCGGGAATCAACGCGCCCAAAACTCCCAGACGATTCATCTCCGCCAGCGTCCGATATACGCCGTCGTGGGCGCGCAGTATCGACATGAACAGATCGATGGCGGCCTGAGAACGCGTCACCTTGGTGTTGAGCAAACCGACCCTGCGGCGCACGGCATCCTGGGTTCCTGACGACAAAGTCACGTCGTTGCGCTGCGCATCGACAAAAATGGCAAGGAGGTTGATCGGATCAGCGGCAAAGATGCGGTCCTCGGCTACCAGCTGCCCGCCGACGACGCTGACACCGTCGCGTAGCTCGCGGCTACTCAATCGGGTGATTATTCCTTTGGGCTCCGGCGGCGCGGTCATACGCGCGATCAGGTCGGCACTGGTCCGGGCGATGATCGCAGCGTTGCTGTAGTAGTCACGCATGAACAGATCGACGGCGCTGTGATCGCTGCTAGCCTTATAATCAAGACGTTCAGCAATACTCTCCTGGGCCTCAAAGCTGAGCTTGTCCTGCTTGAATCGAGACAGAAAATGTAAAGCGTTACGTACGCGCATCAGAAATTCGCGTGCCTGTGACAGTTCAGCTTCTTCTATCGGCGAAGCGATCCTCGCGGGTGACAGATCGCTAAGCGTGAGCGCACCGCACAAAACACGGCCGACCCAAACCAGGGTGTGGAGGTCACGCAGACCACCTAGCCCCTCCTTGAGGTCCGGCTCGAGCATGAACACCGACCCACCATAAGCGGCGTGGCGCGAGCGCTGCTCCTCTAGCTTGTGTGCAACGAAGCGATCGACATCGCGCGAGGCCAGGACATCTTGAACCGACTCGGTGAACTGCGATCCAAGCTCACTCTCTCCGGCGACAAAGCGGCCATCGAGCAAGGTAGTCTTGATGGTCACGTCGGCCGCAGCCTGGTCAACGCAATCCTTAAGCGTGCGAACCGCCCAACCGGCCTGAAGCTGAGCATCAAAGAGGGTCTGAATCATCCTCTCGTTGACGGTCTCTACGTAAGCGTTGACGCGCCCGGGGTAGACGATCAGGTAGTCGACATCCGACCACGGGTTCATCTCGCGTCGGCCGTAGCCGCCCTGGGCGATGATCGCACAGCGCTGCCTAGCTCCACGCGCGTAGCGGCGGCTGAAACCCACGGGGGGAGCCTCAAAGAAGAAGCCCAGCAGCCCATCGACCGCCCACCAAAACGACAAGGCGGAGGCCCCCC
>CAZPPZ010000219.1:0-5502 GCA_964588545.1 uncultured Myxococcales bacterium
AGCCAGCGAAGGTATCGATGCGATGGACAAGGTCATCGACATTGATCAGTCGCCGATCGGACGGACGCCACGCTCCAACCCGGCGACCTACACTGGGGTGTTCACTGACATTCGCGACTTGTTTGCGATGCTCCCCGAATCACGGATGCATGGCTACAGCGCTGGTCGATTTTCGTTCAACGTCAAGGGTGGGCGCTGTGAAGCCTGCCGCGGGGATGGGCTGATCCGCGTAGAGATGCACTTCTTGCCTGACCTCTACGTGACCTGCGATGCCTGCGACGGCCGGCGTTATAACGGTGAGACTCTGGAGATTCGCTACAAAGGCAAGAACATCGCTGACGTGCTCGATCTCACAGTAGGTGAGGCGGCGGAGTTTCTCTCGTCGATTCCCTCGGCCAAGCGCAAGCTCGAGACCCTGGCCTCGGTGGGATTGGGTTATATCCATCTAGGTCAGTCGGCGACGACCCTGTCTGGTGGCGAGGCTCAACGTATCAAGCTGGCCAAAGAGCTCGCACGGCGGGCTACCGGGCAAACGCTGTACATTCTAGATGAGCCCACTACCGGACTGCATTTTGCCGACGTGAGACAGCTCCTCGAGGTTTTGGGCAAGCTGGTGGATGCAGGTAATACGGTAATAATCATCGAACATCACATCGATGTCATTAAGACCGCGGATTACGTCATCGACCTAGGCCCGGAGGGCGGTGAGGGCGGGGGTTCGGTGGTGATCGCTGGTTGCCCCGAAGAAGTGGCCGTGTGCGATCAGTCGCATACCGGGCGTTTTCTCTTGCGGGCTCTGCCTGGGCTGGCTGCCTGATCCAGTCCCAGCTATAAAGTAGACGAAGATGTCCGGATTATCCGACAGCCGTGTAGATGGGTCCTCCCAGGCCAGACCCATCTATCTCGACAATCATGCGACTACGCCTGTCGACCCGCGGGTGGTGCAGGCGATGCTGCCCTATTTCAGTGAAATCTATGGCAATCCTGCCAGCCGGACTCACGTTTTCGGCTGGCAGGCTGCAGCTGCTCTAGAGACCGCGCGAGAGCAGACGGCGAAGATCATCGGCGCTCGTCCTCGAGAGATCATCTTTACCAGTGGTGCTACTGAAGCCGACAACCTTGCTCTCAAGGGTGTCACGGCGTTTTGCGCAGATAGCCACCCCCACATCGTCACCGTTGCCAGCGAGCACAAGGCGGTTCTCGATAGCTGCCGCCGGCTCGAAACCGATGGCCTTGCCGAGGTTAGCTACCTAAAGCCTCGCAGCGACGGCCTGGTTGATGTTGACGCGCTTGCTGCCGCGATTACCGAGGCGACGGTGCTGGTCTCGGTGATGCACGCCAACTCTGAGATTGGCGTGATTCAGCCTCTCGCCGAGATCGGCGGCCTGGCCCGTGATCGTGGTGTGCTCTTCCACTGCGACGCCGCCCAGTCCGTGGGCAAGCTTGCTATCGACGTCGACGCGATGAACATCGATCTGCTGTCGCTGTCTGGGCATAAGTTGTACGGGCCCAAAGGCGTGGGGGCGTTGTTTGTACGTAGTCGCGGGCGGCGGGTGAGGCTCAAGCCCTTATTCGATGGCGGTGGCCAGGAGCGAGGCCTACGCTCGGGTACCCTCAACGTTTCGGCCATCGTCGGTCTCGGCCATGCCTGTGAGCTAGCCGGGCAAGGTATGCAAGAAGAGGCCGAGCGTTTGCGCAGGCTGCGTGATCATCTCTATGAGCGTCTCACTGCCGAACTAACAGGAGTGTCTTTGAACGGTGCTCTCGAGCCTCGGCTGCCCGGAAACCTCAACCTCAGCTTTGCCGGTATCGAAGCCGAGGCACTGTTGATGGCGCTACGTGACATCGCGCTTTCGTCGGGTTCGGCCTGTACTTCGTCGTCGCTCGAGCCTTCTCATGTGTTGCGTGCAATCGGTGTTAGCGACAGCCTCGCCCAAGCCTCGATCCGTTTCGGGATAGGGCGCTTCAACGATCGGCGAGAGATTGATGCGGTAGCTTCACGGCTGATCGCTGAGGTCGAAAGGCTGCGTGGCCTGGCCCGCTCGGGACGCCGGAGATCGGCGCCAGGCCCGACTAAGTCGCGCAACGCCGAGGGAGAAAGTGCACAATGATTACGATTAGCGACCAGGCGGCCCGCAAGATCATCGAGTCTACTGCTGATGGTGAGGCTGATGGCCTGCGAATCAAGGTTACCGGTGGCGGCTGCTCGGGGTTGCAGTACAAGCTTGATCTAGACAGCCAGCGCAAGGGCGATAAGGTCTTTGAGCACGAGGGAGCGCGTCTATATATCGATCGCAAGAGCTATCTCTACCTAAACGGCACCACTATCGACTACAAAGATGGCCTGCAGGATGTGGGTTTTAAACTTGACAATCCTAACGTCAAGCGTAGCTGTGGCTGCGGTCTTTCCTTTGCTGTCTGAAACAAGCGCGAACAAGAATCGTGCGAACAGGAACGTTCGTCTATTTGTGTACGTTTAGATATTGCTTGTTGCTGTCCGTTTGTGGCAGACTGGCGACCTCGGTGCGGGGTACGCGAAGCGGCGATGTTGGTTGGATCTAGCCGGTGTCGTTTGGTGTTCGCGTAACGCAGCGTGGTCTGTTGTGGGTGTGGAGTGTGAGGCGAGTCTGTGGCTGCGGTTTTTCCCGTAGCCTGGGTTCGGACACCCGTGGTGTGGCTGAGACGTTGATCGAAGCGTTCGAGTTTCGTTTGGCGGTGTGTGGAAGTGAGGGGTGTTATGCAGGTGGACGCAGAGCGCGAGCGTCATAAGGCGGAAGAGCGCGTAAACGACATATTCGAACCGGATATTCTTCTCCCGATTCAGTATTTTTCGGCACTCAAGAGGAAGCGCTACTCGTCGGGTGAGCATCGCTTGGTGATCGCGATCATTCAGGATGCGATCGAGTGCTTTCAAAAGCACATCCATGCGACCGACAGTAAGCGTCGTCAGTTGTTCGTCGATGCCGAAGAGTGGATCCGCGAGGATGACTATACCGAGACTTTCTCGTTCAACAATATTTGCGATCTGCTCGGGATGAATCCTGACTACCTTCGTAGTGGCCTGCTGAGCTGGCGGGATCGGGAGCTCGCGCGTCATCGTGGACGCATGCTCGAGACCATGGCTGCGTCTACGCAGGCGAGGTCTGACGAGGATACTGAAGAGCCGCTGCCGCCTGAGGCGGTAGAGGCTCTGCCGCTCGAGGTAGCTCGCGAGTATCCCGAGCTCTACCTGGCGCCTAGCGATCACTAGAGCAGCGCGTCAGTAGCTGTTGCAGGGGATCCGGCTCTGGACTATCCAGGGTCGGGTGCCCTACGCGACAAAGATAGATTGTCCCGCTTGCGAGCGGCCTCTGCTGCGCAAAACCGGGGGACGTTGTCCCGCCTGCGGAGCGATGGTAACCGTCCACGTTGCCCGCGCACGGCTGCGCGAGAAGCGCATCGAGCAGGTAATTGCCATTGTTGCGACGCTACTGGTACTGGCGCTGTTTCTGTGGGCCGGTGGCGTGGGTTTGCTCGAGGGGATCGCGGTGTACGCGGTGTTCGGACTCGTGGTCTGGTACTGGGGCAAGGGCACGTTCTGGAGCGCGACTCTCCATCATCAAAAAGACGATGACGACGGCCCTGAGTGCTAGTGGTGGCTAGTCAGCACTATCCAGGCGAAGATAGTCGGTCAGATAGCGCACGCCGATGTAGAATGGGATCGTATCGATCGCAGCCATTGAGAATTTGAAGGCATAGCCCGAAGCGATGAACACCATGAGCTGAGGCCACAATGGCTGATGCGGCTGGAGTGGCAACGCTCGTGCGTAGAAGTGAGTGATGAGTATTACCGCTGTGGTATCAACGAACTGGCTGATCATAGTCGAACCGTTGTTACGCAACCACAGGTGACGGCCGTGGGTCAGGCGCTTCCAAAAATGGAACAAATAAACATCGATGAACTGCGCGGCGAGATAAGCGATCATCGAGGCTGTAACCGCGCCAAACGCCAGTCGGCGGACTTCGAAGAACAGTCCGCCGGCATCGGCATCAACCCCGGGCAGCACACCGCCTAGCCACAAGAAGAAGATGACCCAGAGATTGATCAGCAGCCCGACGAGAACCACGAAGTTGGCGCGCGTTTGCCCGTACAACTCCGATATAAAGTCGGTGCAGAGAAAAGTGACGGGGTAAGGTAGAACTCCAACGGCGAGTACCATTGGTACTCGCCACTGCAAGCCTGGCAGGGAGAACGACAGATCTATGAAGCGGGTGATGCCCAGTATGTTGAGGATGGCCAAGGTCCCGAGAAAGATGCCCGATAGGACCAGAAAAACACCTTCACGACGACGCTCTATCAGTGCTGGGTCCAGACTGCCGGACTGCTCGGGGCTTGGGCGAAACGACTGCACGCTGCGATGCTTTACCGTTGGCCCGCAGATCCCGCAAGGCATTGACGACCACGTTGGTGACAATCGTATTGACGACTTCGCGTCGAAAGTTCATGAATAGGACGCCCTAAGCGATGGCACGGAGGACAGATATGGAGATTACGGTCAGCAAGAAGAAGGCTCAAGACATCAAGGCCGATGTCTATGTCATTGCTGTGGCTGCGGGTGCCGAGACCGGTGCTGCGGTCAAAGAGCTGGCACGGGCCGATCGCGAGGCGATTGCGGCACGTGTGTCTCTGACACGATTCAAGGGTAAGGCCGGTAAGACCTTGACCGTTCAGGCGCCGTGTGGGGATGTAGTTCTGGTCGGAACCGGAGGTGATCGTTCTGCCGAGTGCTACCGTCGTGTGGCTGCAAGTGGCCGCGCCGCAGCCGCGGTGGTTTGCGCCGAGCGCGTCGCGCTGTGCATTGGTGGGGGCGCGGCCGCCAAGAAAGCCGTGACGCCAATGATCGAAGGCTTCCTGCTCGCCAACTACCGTTTCGATCGCTACCGCTCCGAGAATTCGGACCGCTATCTGGGACCCGAATCACTAGTGTTGGTTGGTGCCGGCGCGCCCTCTGGGGTTGCGCTACGCAGCAGCGTGAACAAGGCCAAAGCCGTGTGCGATGCGGTTTGTCTGACCCGTGATCTGGTCAACGAAATGTCGAGTGTCAAAACGCCGAGCTATTTGGCCAAAACCGCGAAGGCAGTGGCGCGTAAAGCGGGCATCAAGTGTGAGGTCTGGCAAGGTGAAAAGCTGCGCCGCGAGAACATGAACGGCATCCTCGCGGTATCGGCGGGTAGCAAGGAGCCGGGAGCTTTTATCAAGTTGGTGTACACGCCCAAGAAACGCCCACGCGCTAGCGTCGCTGTGGTCGGCAAAGGTGTGACGTTCGACTCGGGCGGACTTTCGCTGAAACCCTCGAAGAGCATGGAATGGATGAAGCAGGATATGGCGGGTGCGGCGGCGGTTATCGGGCTGATGCAAGCGGTAGCGGTCGCCCAGCCGGCGGTAGAGGTTCGTGGTTACATCGCCTCGGCCGAAAATATGCCCGGTGCGGGTGCACAAAAACCTGGTGATATCATTACCTA
>CAZPPZ010000220.1:0-5465 GCA_964588545.1 uncultured Myxococcales bacterium
GTGAAAACAAAGGGGTTGGGGCAAATAGCCCCAACCCCTTTGTTTTCACGAGGTTCCGAAATGGACTTATCCCCCTGCCGCCGCGAGATAGATGCTTTTTGCCATCAGGCTGCTCTCGCGGGCGGCTCGTTCGCGGTAGATCGCAGCTCGCGCAGCCTGCACGCGCTCATCGTCCGGGGCAGCCCTGCTGGCAAACTCGATTAGTTCGCAGGCTAGCGCCAGCTCGCCGTCGGCGCATGAGGCCTCGGCCTTGGCTGCTAGTTCCCCTGCCCCGCCCGCCAGCTCAGCCACAGCACACGCAAGGTCGCAATCTCGTGCCGGCTTGAGTCTGGCTGGATCGCCTTCGTACCATCCACCATAGAGCCGCCAGAGATTGCGCACGATGAACATCGGGTCGTCGTAGATCGGTCGCAGGTAGGGCCGCTCGAGCAGCGTGCGTGGAAACTCGACGCTGTAGAGGATGTCATTGAGCACCGCGCCGGCGTTCATCATCTCCAGGGTCTGGCGGCAAATGGTCTCGAGTAGCTCGGCGGTCTCTCGCAGCGCCAGCGAAACCCGGTCGGCACCAAGGATGGGTGGTCCGTGGCCGGGGAAGAGCATCTCGGCGGCAAGCTTGTCCATCTTGCGAAGCGCCGCGGCCCATTCGAGCGGATAGCGTTGTACCTTTTGCGGGTTGCCGCAATTAGGAGCAGCCCAGATGAACAGATCACCCGTGTAGATAGCGCGGTACTCGGGTAGCCATGCCCAGAGATGATCATCGGTCTCGCCGCGGTCGTGGTGCAGATCGATGCGCAACCCGCCTACTTCCAGGCTCCGATCCAGGGTCACGGTCTCGTCGGGGTATCGATAGTCCTGCGGAAACACCGGAGCATCAAAGCCAAACTGCCGCGCGTTGATTACTCCATTATAACCGTTGGTCAGCAGGTAGCGGTCAAAGCGAGCCGGGCACGCGTCGTGCGCGATGATCCGCGTCTGCGGCCAGCTGTTGTGTTTGGCTTCGTCGTAGAACCTCAACAGGCCAAAAACATGGTCGACATGGCCGTGAGTGTAGATCCCCGTGTGCACACGCTTGCTGCTCCAGGCGCGCACAGCATCGAACATCTCCTGGGCGTGAAAAAAACTGCTGGTGTCGACAAACACCAGGCCTTCCTCGCTGTCGATGACCAGCGCGTTGGAAAAGGCCGACATGAAACCCAGGCCAGCGGCAAACTCCTCGAAGCCAACTAACACCCGTCCCGGGTGCACGTTGATCTCACCCAAATCTCCTGACCACGCGCGTTCGGATAGTTCACTAATCTCGGCCATCTCCCTCCCCTACCCGGGCTCGACGCCTACGACAAGACAGGCCAAACGTCTTTTCATCGAGTGACCAAGCAGCGACAGTATGTAAACTAGGACGCCCTATTACCAGGACAGCGCTTGCTTGGCGCGTTTGGCCCCAATCGCAGCCGCATCTGTGGCAATGGCCTTGACGACGGGCATGGTGGATGACTCACCTGGCGTGTATGATCGTCGAGCAGAGGCCCAATGAGTATGACCACCCACGCGCGACCTCCGACGCCAACAGCCCTAAGCATTGCCGCCCGCAGGGCCGCAGTTACCATAATCATCCTTGCCACGTTGCTCGACTCGCGCGAGCTGGCGGCCAAGCAGCCGCAGCTCTACGACATCGACGGGCAGAAGATAGCCAACGTCCCGCCTTCAATCGGTAACACACTGGCCACCCAGTATGCCGACGATCTCGAGATCAGCGTCGTGGCCGACGACTTCGACATGATCACCGCCATCGAATTGCTGCCCGATGGGAGGATGTTGATCTCGGAGAAAGAGGGGCGACTGTGGATCCAGGGGGCGGATAAGAAGCGTGTGTTGGCGGGCACAATACCCGTGGATACGATCGCAGCACGGGGGCTTCTCAATGTAATTGTGCACCCCGACTTTAGCGACAACCGCCGACTCTTCATCTACTACTCAGCCAAGGACGCCCCCGACAACGACAAACACCGGGTGGCCAGTATCGAACTGGGAAAGGACGACCGCCTGCTAATGTCGAGCCTAAAGATACTGGTGCGCGGCATTTATGGATCAGAGGGCTTCGAGCAGGGCGGCGGGCTAGTAGTCGGCAAGGACCGCAAGCTCTACATCGGCGTAGGAGACGGGGGTTGCCGCTCAGGCCTGCCGGCCGAGCCCCCTTACACTCCCACCAACTACTTCGCGACCTGCTTGAGCAATGCCAACGGCAAGATCCTGCGAGTCAATCTCGATGGCTCTATTCCCGAGGACAACCCCCTCGTCAACGTAGAGAGCGTCGCCGCTTGTGGGCGAGAATGCGGCGACAATCCCTGGGAGCAGGGTCAGGCCCCACCGCGCAAAGACATATTCGTCTGGGGCGTGCGCAATCCCTGGCGCCTGTGGATCGACCCCAAGACCGACAACCTGTGGTTCGTGGATGACGGCGAGATCACCCACGAAGAGGTCAACGTAGTCACAGCCGCCGGCAGCCGTCATTTTGGTTGGCCCTGGCGTGAGGGGGCCGCGGGTCATCCCATTGACACCTGCGAACGCGTTTCACCACGCAACGAGCCCTGTCACGACCCCGCCTACTACTGCCGGCATGGCGAATCCAAGGACGGTATCGATGGTGGATGCCGATCCACCGGAGGTGGATTGATCATCGACGATCCGAGCTGGCCCGTTCAACTGCGCAACCACTACATCCTTGGAGACTGTAGCAACGGGCGACTGTGGTCGCTTGCCGTCAACCAGACCCGAGACCATACCCTAAGTGACAGTCGCGAAGACTTCGGCCAGCTGGCCGGCATGGTCGTCGACATGGACCGCGCCCCCGATGGCTCAATGCTGATCGCAGTCTTCGCCTTCCCCCCACTAAAGAGCCACGTAGTCCGCATCGCGCCGAGATAGGGGATAAGTCCGTTCGAGAAGCCCTTGGTTTACAAGGAGTTCCCGAACGGGCTTATCCCCCTCACAGGGCGTAGTCGAAGCTGGCTTCGAAGAGTGTAGCACCGCTAGAGTCGACCATCTTGGTGGTCGCCACGATATCGGCGCGGCGGTGGCTGGCAAACTCACCTAGGGCTTCGCGCGCAGCGTCCGCAATTCCATGCTCACGTCGTCACGGCTAGCAGCCCATGCTCAACTCACCCAATGCTCGACGGGACGTAGAATGAACTCTTCGAGCATGATTCCGTCGCCGCCGATGAGCAGTGTTCAGTACCTGCAGCCCAGCTCGAAGAGGCGGCGCAGAAGCATCGGCCACCTGCTGCACCAGTGTGGTCTTTCCCACCTGCCGAGGCCCGGCCACCGCCTCAGCAGCTGCACCGATCATGAATCCAGGTTCGTCGACGAAGCGTCGCACTTTCTGTGCGCCCTCGGCGCTCGTCGCACCGGCATAATAACGAGAATCGTTGGCCATCACTCCCACCGGGTGTCCGACTAGGCGCGGCGGCAGCTCCCACACATTGGTCGGTAGGTAGCCGAGGAAGCGGCGGATCTCCGCGAAGACCTGCTCTTCGCTCTCACACACGTTGTCGACGACGCCGCTGCGCCCATGGATTTGTGCACCACCAAGCTGTTGCTTGGTCTTGTGCTCACCAAGAGCGCGCTCGAGTACGGCGGGCCCGGCGATGAGTACCTGGGCGGTGTCGCGAACCATCAGAGCAAAATGGGAAGAGACAAAACGTGCTGCCGGCAGGCCGGCAACTGCTCCAAGTGCCGCCGAGACCACCGGGACACTGGCCATGGCCTCTGCGATGGAGGCGAAGCGGGCACGGGCGTAGACGGGATCGCCCGCGGGGGTCTTGGCCACACCGCCGACATCGCATAGACTTACACAGTATCGCTGGGCCTGTTAGAGACTATGCAAAACCAGTTAGATATCGTTCGTGACGTGTCCGCCCGCCTTGAGAGGACCAGTATCGCTTACATGCTCACAGGCTCGATGGCCATGAACTACTACGCTCAGCCTCGCATGACCCGCGATATCGATATCGTTGTCGCTCTCAAGCCGGGTGCGGCCACTACGATATTTCGAGAATTCAGTCCCGACTACTACGTACCGTATGATGCTCTCACTAGTGCGATCGAGAATCGTGGCATGTTCAACCTGATCCACCAAGAGAGCATCATCAAGGTCGATTGCATCGTTCAAAAGAACGCTCCATATCGTCGCGAAGAGTTTGACCGTCGCGCGCGAATAGAGATCGAAGATTTTTCGACATGGATTGTAAGCAAAGAAGACCTGATCATCTCAAAGCTAGATTGGGCAAGAGACTCACGTAGCGAATTGCAGCTGGGTGACGTGAAGAACCTGCTTTCGACCGGCTACGACCAAGAGTATGTCGCGCACTGGACCGAAATATTGGGCCTCACCGATCTCTGGAAGGAATGTCGACGATGAGCGACACTACCGCGGAAATAGAACGGATGATTCGTGAGCGCGTCATGTCGCTCTCCGGTGCTGTACGAATACGGATGGGTGCAGACATGTTCGCTGCGGCGCAACGCATGATCCTGGCATCGTTACCGCTAGACCTTCCCGAACTCGATCGAAAACGCAGGCTATACGAGCGTGTCTACGGCAACTCGCTCCCGCAGGAGGCCATTGACACGAATGTTGGCGAGGGTGAGGATCCGCTGTAAGCGCCGACACTAAGTGTCAGTAAAACACGGGGATAGGATGTCCCCCACCCCGAGATCCACTATTCAGCCTCATCGACGCAATGGTGCTGTCCCGTGCCTCCGGTCAAGAGCGTGAACGCAACCAGACCTCGGTTTCGCCGCTCGATGTCGGAGCCCTCAGGCATATTCGCAATCACATGGCGGGTAATTCAAACGCACTTCTTGGCGAATGTCCTCGTATGAAAATTATGGTAACCAGACCCCGCTAGATGATCCTCGCGCAGCTTGGTAACGGAGCGCCGGCAAAGAAAGAAGCCGACGAGTGCATCACGGCCCCCCGGTGCCGCACGCACTACAAACCAGTTCCACCGGCGATCCGACGGCGGCTCTCAGGATGGCCAGCGCGTCGGTGGCAGTAATCGTCGTCGACAGATCTACATCACACCTGCAAGTTTCGCAGCCAGTAAGCCCAACGGCCGCTCGCAATGTGCGCAGGGCATCGGTTGCCGTGATATTGGCGCCGCTCATCGCATCGCCGCTGCCGTCGGCGTCTCCGCAGTTGGGCCCATTGATGACACCGCCCACGAGCACAGTTACGGTCACCGCATCGGGATTGGCACCGGCCATGTCAATCACCCGAAGCGATGGTCGCGACAAAGAGACGGGACGATTTGTCTTTGCCGCGCCGTGGCTAATCGCCAAGCGGAGCCACTGGCTACTGTATGCCCTGCCTTGGGGACCCTATATTGCCATCTACCAATGCACTAAAGAGACTGCGGATAAGAAGTCCAAAGGCCCTTTTGAACAGCCGATAACTTCTTTTCCGTTAA
>CAZPPZ010000221.1:0-903 GCA_964588545.1 uncultured Myxococcales bacterium
TTCCAGGACTCCAGAAATGGCCTTTACGAAAGTGATTTCGTAACCAAGGATGTTTTTTTATAAGAGCATATGACGAATACCCTTTCAAAAGCTGAAGAGCCTTTGATACAGAAATAGTATGAGGAATATCACAAAACAAATGAACATGATCTGGTTGAATATTCATCTCAAAAATAGTGAAGTTATTACGAACGCAAACTTCACGCAAAAAATATTCAAGATCACATTTTACGCCAAAAAACTTCATAGGATCTTTGGCGTATTTAGGTTTCCACACAAAATGGCAACTATTTTGACCGACAGCATGGTCTCCGATCGCAAAGCCGACAGTGCTCTTGTAGAAGTCTGTAGCCATCTGCACATTGCCGGTCCACAGCTCGTTCCAGAGGAAACCGTTCACCGTCGGTTCCGCCGGTCGCGGGTCGCCGGTGCGCCGGGTTGATCACGCCGCGGTAATTGGTGCATGTTCGAGTTGCCATGATGGGGTTACGGCTACGGGCAAGTTCACCGGGCATATCCCTGCTGGCAATGCCTGCGACGATTGCCACAGCACCTCGGGGTGGGCTGGGGCGGTGTTCGATCATGCTAGCGTGGCGGCCGGCACCTGCGGTAATTGCCACAACGGTTCGACGGCTACGGGTAAGTTCCCGGGTCATATCCGCGCGACCAGTATCTGTGACGACTGCCACGCAACTACTCATTGGTCACCGGTGCGCAGAGTCGATCACGCCGCGGTAATTGGCGCGTGTTCGAGCTGCCATGATGGAGTTACGGCTACGGGCAAGTTCCCCGGGCATATCGCCGCAGGGAACACCTGCGACGATTGTCACAGTACCTCTAGCTGGTCCGGGGCGGTGTTCGATCACGCTAGCGTGTCGGCCGGAAGTTGCGGTAACTGCCATA
>CAZPPZ010000221.1:1003-5445 GCA_964588545.1 uncultured Myxococcales bacterium
ATCATGCAGCGGTGATCGGCACGTGTTCGAGTTGTCATGATGGAGTTACCGCAACTGGAAAGTTCTCTGGGCATATCGCTTCGGGGAACACCTGCGACGACTGTCACAGCACCTCTAGCTGGTCGGGGGCGGTGTTCGATCACGCTAGCGTGTCGGCCGGAAGTTGCGGTAACTGCCATAACGGCTCGACCGCGACGGGTAAATTCTCAGGGCATATCCGCGCGACCAGCGTTTGTGACGACTGCCATGAGACTACAGGCTGGTCGCCGGTGCGCAGGGTCGATCATGCAGCGGTGATCGGCACGTGTTCGAGTTGTCATGATGGAGTTACCGCAACGGGCAAGTTCCAGGGGCATATCGCTTCGGCTAACACCTGCGATGACTGCCACTCTACTAACAGTTGGTCTGGGGCGGTTGTCGACCATAATTCTGTCGCGAGTGGGTCTTGCTCCAGCTGCCATAATGGTTCGACCGCTACCGGTAAGTTTCCTGGGCATATCCAGACCTCGGCACAGTGCGATGCGTGTCACCCCACCTTGGCTTGGACACCGGTAAGCTTCGATCACTCGGTGGCCACGGGGTCGTGTTCGAGTTGTCACGACGGCCGCGCTGCGACTGCCAAGCCAGCCAGTCATTTCGTTACCTCTCTGCCGTGCGAGTCCTGTCACGACAGCGATTTCTGGATACCGGTGAGCTATTCCCACGGCTCTTCATCTTACCCCGGAGATCATCGCTCCAGTGTAGGGTGTACCGACTGCCACAGCTCTAATAGTTCGACCATGTCATGGCAGTTTTCTGCGTATAAGCCCGACTGTGCCGGTTGCCACGCTGGTACCTTCAAGCCCAGCGAGCACAAGAAGGTCGCCAATCCGACTGTTATATACACTGTTGGCGAGCTGCGTGACTGTAGTGGTGCCTGCCACGAGTACACCGACTCGACGTTTACGACGATCAAGAAGCGCCGCTCGGGTAAACACCGACCGACTGGAGGGTTCTGAGTAGTGCAAGGGCGGATGATGAGGTTGGGAAGTATCGCGGCGATAGCCGCAGTGGCGGCCGTGGTGGTGGTGTCGAGTGGGGCCTTCGGCGAGCGCGGAGGCGGACGGGTGATAGAAGAACTCAGGGTTAGCGGCGACGATGCTTGCATGCAGGTTAGCGTAGGCTTTAGTTTTCCTGTTCGTTACGTCAAGCATTTCCCCGAGTCGCGCGGCGAGGAGCTACGTATATACTTGGCCCCGATTGTCGTGGATCCGCTTGACCGTGACGAAGTTTCGCGACGCGAGGCGTTGCGTCCCGATCACTACGACGACCGTGTCCCACTCATAGAGGCGGTGTATGAGGGGGATGTTGTTGGCGGGCGTATTCTAACACTACTGTTTTCCCGCGCGGTGACCTATCGTGTGAATCAAGGCGCTGATTTTCGTAGTCTACTAGTGTCGCTTCCGGGTGCGGATGCGGCGACCGAATGCCCTAAGCTAAGCTCCGACCGATCGCCTCGATGAGTCGACTAGTTGGCCAGAATCGACGCGTGTTAGCGGCAATGGTGTTGTTGCTAGGATTGGCGCGGGCGGTGTCTGCCGCTTCGAGTGGCGGTGTGCTTTCGCATATTGAGACCGGGATTGAGCAGGGCCAGGTTAAGGTGCGCGTTCACCTGAACCTGCCAATGCGTTACATTTCGCACGCCTTGAGCGGCAATGGGGATACTGTCCGCGTGCGGCTGTCCCCGGTCTCCCTGGGAGGGCAACGGCAGGAAGCGACCAGCGAGGAAACCCTCAGCTGGGACCCTTCGGGTGTCGCTCCTTTGGTAGAGGTTCGTTACGAACCGGCCGGCAGTTCGCTGTTCGTACGTTTTAATCGGCGCATAGGCGCCGAGGTGAGTGGCAGCGCCGATCTGCGCAGCATCGTCATAACCCTGGTTCCGCGCCGCGCGGTCGCGCCCACACCGCAGGTCGCGCCCACCGCACCGTCGGCCGCCGACGCGGTGGGTGCAGCAGCCGAGTCAGTTCGATCCCAAGCCCAGCCATCCGCACAGGTGGCTAACGCAGCTGCAGAGCGACGTTATGCCGTCAATTTGGCTTCGACGCTTGCGCCGATCAGCTTAGACAAGGTGGCCAAGCCTGCGGCGTTTGCTTCCCACCTGCTCTACGTCACGAGTCATGAGCGCGAGGGCAAGACCTGGCATCGATTACGTCTGGGGTTTTTTGCCAGCCGTGCCGAGGCAGAACTTATTGCCAATGCGTCACGTAGTAAGTATCCCCAAGCGTGGGTGACTCGAGTCGCTGCTGAAGAGGCCGCTCGAGGCAGTTCGGGCAAAGAGACTCAGGCGCCGACACCATCCCCTGCCCAGCCGATCGCTCTGCATGCTGTGCAGGGTTCCGCCGTAGATACGGCGCACAAACCGACGCGCCGCGCGATTTCAGGAGAGTCCTTGGCCGCGCTCCACAGCCAGATCAAGCACGCGATGACCGCCGGCGACTACGACGCTGCGGTTACCTTGTGTACCAAGATGTTGCAGTATCCGGATCACGAGTACCGTCGGGAGGCGCTCGAATTGCTAGGTTTGGCGCGTGAACGCAAAGGTCAGTTTGCGCATGCCAAGGCTGAGTATGAGGAGTACCTGAGGCTCTATCCTGAAGGCGAAGCCAGCGGTAGGGTTCGTCAGCGGCTCTCGGCGCTGGTGACTGCACGCAGACCCCTCAAGCAGAAGCTGCGTGCTGCCCGCCCTCGCGACGGCAAGTCGGATTGGAATTTGTTCGGTAGCTTGTCGCAGTTCTATCGGCGCGACGAGAGCTTTACCGACATAGCCGGAAGGCAGCTCAACAACTCAACACTGTCGAACGATGTAAACGCCAGTGCGCGCACCCGCGGCGAGGACTACGCGGTGCGTACGCAGATTACCGGTGGGTATGAGCATAACTTCATGAGCGGGGTCGAGAGTGATCTGCGTGTCTTGGAGGCCTATGTTGATGCCGAGAGGTTCAGCTCGGGTGCCTCGGGTCGGGTGGGTCGGCAGTCGCGTAGTGTGGGAGGGGTTCTCGGGCGCTTCGATGGTGCGCTGGTTGGCTATCGATTCGCTGATATAGCTAAGGTAAACCTGGTTGCGGGCTTCCCGGTCGATTCCTCAACGATCGATCGTATTAATACCGACCGCTATTTTTATGGTCTCAGCTTCGACGTGGGGACATTTCGTAAGTACTGGGACCTCAATGCCTATATCATCGAGCAGCGCATAGACGAGATCGCCGATCGCCGTGCGGTAGGTGGCGAGGTCCGCTATTTCGATGGGTCACGTTCGCTGTTCGGCGCGGTGGATTACGACGTCCTCTTTAAGGAACTCAATTCCGCGATAATTCTTGGGACTGTGACCACACACGACGGCACGACCGTAAATCTATCGGCCGATTTCCGTAAGAGCCCAGTGCTGACCGCGAGCAACGCTCTGCAAGGCCCGCCCCTGGATAGCTCCAGTCAGCCGATCACGACTATTGACGACTTGCTTGATGTCTATAGCAGTAAGCAGCTGAGACAGTGCGCGTTGGATCGTACAGCAGACAGCCGCACTGCGACAGTAGGAGCTTCGCATTCTCTGACCCCGCAGTTGCAGCTAAGTGGTGATTTCATGGTATCTAACCTGTCGAGTACTGATGCGTCGTGTGGCGTTGACGCGACCGACGGGACGGGTAACGAGTTTTTCTACTCGACGCAGCTGGTTGGGAGCAGTCTGTTCAAACAGGGTGACATTACCATTCTCGGCCTTCGCTACTCGGACACGGCTAGCTCTCAGGCAATTTCAGCAGACCTAAACACTCGCTATCCTATTACCCCTCAGCTGCGCTTTAATCCGAGGCTACGCACGGATTATAGAAATCTAGAAGCGGGTGGCGAAGACTACGGAGCTCAGGCCTCCGCACGTCTCGAGTATCGGTGGCGTCGGCGCTTGCGTCTTGAGCTGGAACTGGGTGGTGAGTGGTCGGACAACACGACAGCCAACCGAGAAGAACTCGGATACTTCCTCAACGTCGGTTATCGCTGGGACTTTTAGTCCTCCAGTCTGGGCTTGGGAACTCTTCAGTCAACCTCAGCCCTGGCTGTAGCGGCTTGTTCCGGGGCTCTGCGAGTTACTGATAGGGCAGGGCTGCGGCCTCTGGGCTTTGTGTCACGCAGTTGCTGGTGCAAGCGGCGCTGGCCGTGCCGTTGGCGATGCCTTCGTCGCACTGCTCAAGGCCCGCTGCTAGGAATCCATCGCCGCAGGTAGCCCGTTCGCAGTTCGACAGGCAAGAGTCTTGGTTGATTGTATTGCCGTCGTCGCAGGCTTCTCCCTTGTCTACTACGCCGTCACCGCAGTGGGCGAGGGAACACGAGAGCCGACAGGCATTGGGTGCGCTGTCGCTGTTGCGGGTGCCGCGGTCGCCTTCTTCGATCCCCTCGTTGACAACTCCGTC
>CAZPPZ010000222.1:0-5370 GCA_964588545.1 uncultured Myxococcales bacterium
CGTCAACCGGCGGTGATACCGCAGACCTCACGGCCATCAAGAAGGACGTCGTTGCCCCATTCGATACGCGGCTCGAGCCCTTCGGCCTCGAGCGCGGCGGCTACACCCAGACCAGCCACCAACGAAAGCTGCGGCGCCTCAGCAGGAAGTATGCGCGGACGCAGCAGCACCGACACGTAGAGGTTAACCCCCGCAGCCGAAACCCAGCTACGCCCTAGCCTGCCTCGTCCAGCGCTCTGCTGCTCGGCAACTACCACTGTACCCTCGGCCGCGCCCTCGCGGGCCAAGGCCGCAGCATCGGCGTTGGTCGAACCGGTAGCTGCATGCCAGACCACATGGTGACCGAGCCAGGCGGTGTCGAGACAAGCACCAAGCTCAGATTGCGAAACCCGATCGGGGAATTCGAGCAAGCGATAACCGCGAGCGCGGGCACTCTCGATTTGGTAGCCGTCGGCCTTGAGCAGCTCGATATGCTTCCACACCGCAGCTCGCGAAATGCCCAGGCTCTCGGCCAGGGCCCGCCCCGAAATAAAGCCGGGGGAGGCGCCGAGTTCCTCGACAATACGTGCTCGCGTGCTCACGGCTGGGCTTTGATCTCCATGCTGACGTCGATCGACGGCGCCGAATGGGTAAGACGCCCTATCGAGATGTCATCAGCACCGGCACGCGCATAAGCCGCAAGCGTAGCCAGGGTAACTCCACCGGAGACCTCGATGCGCGCGCGCCCGGCCACCAATGCTACGGCCTCAGTGACCTGCGAAGGGCTGAAGTTGTCGAGCAGCAGCGCGCGGGCACCAGCACCGAGCGCCTCTTCAACCTGAGCCATGCTATCGCACTCCACCTCTACGACTACCCCTTCACCGGCACCGGAGTTGGCAATAGCAACCGCCGCCGCAACACTGCCGGCAGCCGCAACATGGTTGTCTTTGATCAGCACTGCATCAAAGAGCCCCATGCGATGGTTGGCGCCACCGCCACACACGACAGCGTACTTCTCGAGCAGGCGGTGCCCAGGTGTGGTCTTGCGGGTATCGAGGATGCGGGCGCTCGCACCAGCCTCAACCACAACGTCGACATAACGCGCCGTCAGCGTCGCGATACCCGACATACGGCCGAGGAAGTTAAGAAAGGTCCGCTCGAGTGTCAGCAGGCTACGTGTCGGACCTTGAAGACGACACACCACGGAGCCAGCCTTAACTCGGGCACCATCACCGACACTCTCGGTCATGGTCACCGAGGCCGATGTGCACGCCGAGCCACTGCGCGCCGTCAGCGCCGTGGCTAAGGGTGCAAGCAGAGCCAGACCGCTCACGCTACAGTCTTCGCGAACCACCACGCTGGCCCCAGACTCCGCCTCGGCAGGTACCGTAAGCTCGGTGGTCAAGTCTCCCGCGCCAATGTCTTCGTCGAGGCTCAGGCGCAGCAGCGCCTGTATAGCCGCACTATCGCTGGGCAGCTCGAGTTTCAGCTTGCGTCTCCGATCGCGGCAACCCGCTCGAGGCTTCGCCTGAGAGTGTCTCGCTCCAGCTCACTGGCGCGCAGCCGCGAGCGCTGTTTCTCAATGACCTCGGCCGGAGCGCGCTCGATAAACTTCTGGTTGCCGAGCTTCTTATCGAGCTGGGCAATCTCCTTGTCGATACGGCCGATCTCCTTGTCGAGACGGGCCTTTTCGGCAGCCACGTCGACATGCTCGGCAATCGGCACCGAAATCTCGGTGGCTGCGGCCACCGCAGTCGCGCAGCCCTCAGGCGCCGGCTGGCCACTGTAGATAATGCCGACCCGCGCCAAACGGCGAATCATGTCAGCGTTGGCTTCGGCTACCGCAGCCGCCTCGCCATCGCCAAGGTAAAGATCGAGTTCGATCTTGGGTGCAATGTTCATCTCCGCGCGAATGTTGCGCACCGCGCGCACGATCTCGATTAACAGCTCTACTTCGCGATCGGCCTGAGCATCAGCCCACCCGGCCTCGGCGCGAGGATAAGCAGCCCGCATTATACTGCCCTCGGCGCGACCCGCGGCTGGCAAAGCCTGCCACAGCTCTTCGGTTACAAAAGGCGTAAGCGGATGCATCAGCCGCACTACATGTTCGAGAACCGCGGTGAGCATCTGAAGAGTTTCAGCACTATCGGCCTCGCCGCCGTCGAGCGAGACCTTGGCCATCTCGATGTACCAATCGCAGAACTCGTGCCACACGAAATCGTGTATGCGCGAAGCCACGTCGTTGAAGCGGTAGCCCTCTAGGGAGACGCGAACATCACCGGCAACCGCCGCCAGCCGCGAGCGGACCCAACGGTTGACCAAGAGGCTCGGCTCGGCCGGCATCCCGCACTCTACAACCTTTCCTTCTCGCTTGATCTCGGCAAAGCGCGAGGCGTTCCATAGCTTATTGATGAAATTACGGTAACCACAGATGCGCTCGTCGGATAGGCGGATATCACGGCCCATGGCTGCGAAGGCGGCCAGTGTAAAACGCAGGGCATCGGCGCCGTAGTCGTCGATTACCACCAACGGGTCGATGACGTTGCCCTTGGACTTCGACATCTTCTGTCCGTGCTCGTCGCGCACCAACGCGTGGATGTAGATTTCCGAGAATGGGGCCTCGTCCATGAAACGAAGCCCGGCCATCATCATCCTGGCCACCCAGAAAAAGATGATGTCAAAGCCGGTAACCAGCACGTTGGTCGGGTAGAAGCGTTCGAGGTCTTCGCTACTCTCGGGCCAGCCCATGGTCGAAAAAGGCCACAGCCCCGAGGAGAACCAGGTGTCGAGAACGTCCTCATCTTGGCGCAGCGCGCCGCCGCAGCTCTCGCAACAGTCGGGATCCTCGCGGCTGACTATGACCTTGTCGCAGGGGTCGCAGTACCAGGCTGGAATGCGGTGCCCCCACCACAGCTGGCGCGAGATACACCAGGGCCGGATGTTCTCCATCCACGAGCGATAGGTCTTCTCCCAGTGCTGGGGCACAAACGCCGTACGGCCGTCATCGATTGCCGCAAGCGCCTCTTTGGCCAGGCCTTCGACGGCGACGAACCACTGCAGCGAGAGCAGCGGCTCGACCACGTTGTGGCAGCGGTAGCAGGTGCCCACGGCATGGTGGTGTGGCTCGCTACGCTCCAGGGTTCCATCGGCACTGAAGCGCTCGACCAGAGCCTTGCGGCAGTCCTCTATACTGAGGCCAGCGTACTCCCCGGCCGCTGGCGACATGGTGCCGTCTTCGTTCATCACCGAAACCATCGGCAGATCGTGACGCAGCCCCATTTCGTAGTCGTTGGGATCGTGCCCCGGGGTTATCTTGACGGCACCCGAGCCGAACTCCTTGTCGACATAGCGATCGGCAATTATCGGAATGACACGGCCGACCACCGGCAAAGTGATATTCTTGCCGCAAATGCCCGCGTAACGTTCATCGTCGGGATGCACCGCAACCGCGGTATCGCCGAGCATGGTCTCGGGCCTGGTGGTTGCCACGGTGACATAGCCCGAGCCATCCTCGAGCGGATAGCGCAGATGCCAGAGCTGGCCGTCTTGCTCTTCATGCTCAACCTCGATGTCAGACAGCGCAGTGTTGCAGCGCGGGCACCAATTGATCAGATAACGGTCGCGCGAGACCAACCCCGCTTCGTAGAGCGAACAGAACACCTCGCGCACCGCGCGTGAGAGCCCCTCGTCCATAGTAAAGCGCTCGCGGCTCCAATCACACGAGACCCCCAGACGCTTGAGCTGGGCGGTGATGGTTCCGCCCGACTCTTCGCGCCAACGCCAGACCCTCGCCACGAAGGCTTCGCGCCCGAGCGCCTGGCGATCGCTGCCCTCGGCCAGCAACTGTCTCTCGATGACGTTCTGCGTGGCGATACCGGCGTGGTCGGTACCCGGGACCCACAGCACCGCCTTGCCGAGCATGCGCTGATAGCGCACCAGGATGTCTTGCAGGGTGTTGTTGACGGCGTGGCCCATGTGCAACGAGCCGGTGATATTGGGCGGAGGGATGACGATAGAGAAGGTCTCCTCGCCGTCGCGGCGCGGAGGTGGGGCAAACTCGCCCCTCTCGAGCCAGTACGAGTACCACTTCTCTTCAAATTCTTTCGGTTCGTAGCCAGCCATGATCCAAAATCGAGCGGAACTATAACACGGCCCGCCGAAGTAGGAAGCGCGTGGTAACTATGCATTCGATCGCGGCGCGATCGGGTTCACAGTAGCGAGAGGAGGTTCTCGATCGACAGCATCTCCACGTCCTGGCGTCGTTCCAAGAACGGCCCGGCATCCCGTCCCAACTCCTCGTCGGTAAGCAACGCGAGACGAGCCCTCACGTGCTGCTTCCAGTCGTCGGCCCGCAGCACGCCTGCACCCTGGGTCTGGTCGAGTGCGGCTTGGAGTAAGACCAGGTTGGGCGAAATAGGCGGACGCTTGGCGCGATACCAGGCTAGGTCATACCAGTCGCGTCCTTTCGAGTAGCTGCGCGTAACCAGGGCATGGATCTTCCCCATCCACTTCTCCGGCGTGTACCCAGTGGAATCCTCGACGGAAAAGTCCAACTCTTCTGAGAACCGCGGCAGCTCGAAGAGGAATCTCAAGGCCGTTCCGCCAACGAACGAAATGAAGAGAAAGGCCTCACTCTCGTGAAGAGAGCGCAGCACACAAGCCTGGAGGTACTCGCGTAGGAGGTTCAAGCGGTCGGTTGGATCCTCGAGTTTGCTCACCAGTGCTAGCAACTCTTCCTTCATAGCTCCACCGTCCCCTCATACTCGACCGCTGCCAACTCCTTCCATAGCTTTGCAGCCCGCTGAAGCCGTGGTGAATCGAAGACGCTGGCATACTCTTGTAGCCGGCCAGGATCGACCACCTCCGCGTTTTGGAATCGCATTTCACGCATTCGCGCCTCGCTCCATGCTCCACTCGCGAGATGCCAGAGGTCGAGGAGTGCCTTTTCCGGTTCGGCTATCATCACCTTGCACCCGATAATTTCGGCGACGCGGTATCCGAAGAATGCACTCTGTTTCACATGCCGATGCTCGAAGCAGCCCAGGGCATTCTCAAATCGACGCGGGACACGTGATGTCACCGAGGTGAAAGTCGGCACCTTCTCGGGAATGAGTCCATAGAAGCCAAGAGCCCAGAGGCCGCTTAGATACGACGGCCGATAGAGATGGTTGGCAAGCTCTGTCGGGTTGAGCACGGCTTTACGGTATCGATCCGCAAGCGCGTACATGCCCCGTCGCAGCGCCACGACCTTGCCTGCCCGCGCCCAGCGGTACAGCTGCGTGCGTACCCCCACCCTGTCCTGGCCGGACTGCTGCACTACCGTGGCCAGATCGAAGAACGGCTGGTCAGCTACCTTGTCGAGCAGTTGCCCGAAAGTCACATACAAAATGA
>CAZPPZ010000223.1:0-5361 GCA_964588545.1 uncultured Myxococcales bacterium
AAACCCCCCCGCCGCGAGCCCCCGGCGCTTGTTGGGGCGGGTGGGCGGGGCGGCGTGGGCTGGTGCGGCCGCGGCTTGGTGCGGCCGCGACGGTAGATCTGCCTATAACGGTTACGCGAACTCCGGTGGCTTCGATCGGCCGGCTACGATCGCAGGTATGCAACAAGCGTTGGTGTTGGTCGTCGAAGACGCGGCGGAAACCGCGGGTAAGCGGGACCTCCAGCTCGAGCGCCTGTCCGAGGTAGCGTACTCTGACGAAGGCTTTGGCGCTGACCCGCGCCTTGGGCGTATCCTTCGCGACAACATCGGCGATAGCGCGACGGCGCAGTTTCGCGGCGACCTTGGAGAGGTCGGCAAACAGCGGCTGTTCACGTTTGTATGCTTGGCTGTGGTCACGCGTGACAGGCCCGTCGAATACGCCCCAGGCCGAGAATACGCCGGGGTCGCTGGGGATCAGAACCTCTGTTATTCCAAGTTCCTCGGCGAGACCGCAGGCGTGTAGTCCCGCCGCTCCTCCAAAGGCCACCAGCGCGCAGCTGCGTGGATCTTGCCCACGTTCGATGGTGATTGCGCGAATAGCGCGCTCCATTGTTCCCTCAACCACGCGTAACACGCCCTCGGCGGCTTCTTCGGCGCAACCGGCACCGAGTTGGCTGGCGAGATGGCCAAGGGCCTGCTGGGCACGGTCTTGGTCGAGCTCCATGGCGCCAGCGAGAAAGGCCTGGGGACGTAGCCGGCCGACGACTAGGTTGGCGTCGGTAACCGTCGCGTCTTTGCCGCGTCCGTAGCAGGCCGGGCCGGGGTTAGAACCGGCGCTGAGGGGGCCCACTTTTAGTGAACCGCCGGCATCTAACCAAGCGATCGATCCGCCGCCCGCACCGACGGTGTGGATGTCTATACACGGTGTCAGTACTGGAACCCCGGCGATAGTGGTGACCGAGCAACGCGGGACGTCGCCATCGAGCAGCGCTACGTCGGTGGAAGTTCCGCCCATGTCCAGGGTGATGGCTCTGTCGATTGCCGAGTTCTTGATCAGCGCCAGCGCTGCAGCGACACCGCCAGCCGGGCCCGAGAGCATAGTGCGGATAGGCTCGCGAGCGGCAATGTCTACGCCGATGGCACCGCCATTTGACTGCATGACGCGGAACACTCGAGCTTCGGTCTCAGCGGCCAAGCGCGACAGGTGGCTGGCCATCAAAGGGCGTACATACGCGTTGGCGACGGTGGTGTTGGTTCTCTCGTACTCTCCCGCTTCAGGCGAGAGCAGGTGGGAGAGCGATACAGGAAGGCCGAGATCTTCGAGAGCGTCGGCGATTAGGCGTTCGTGGGCGCCGTTGACGTGGGCGTGGAGCAAACACACGGCGATCGATTCTATGCGTTGTCGTCTCAAGGCGCTGCGTAGCCTGGCGATGACGGCTGGTGAAGGCGTTTGCGCCACGCTGCCGTCGAAGAGTATTCGCTCGTCTAGCCCCATCCGATGCTTGCGTGACACCAGCGCCTCGGGCTTGAGCGGTTCCAAATCGTACAGCTGGGCTCGAGCCTGGCGGCCGATTTCGATGACATCTTCGAAACCGCCGGTAGTCAGCAGTGCCGTGCGGGCTCCGCGCCCTTCAATCATGGCGTTGGTGGCTACAGTACTGCCGTAGGTAATCTGGCGAGGCCGCTGAGCGTCAAACAGATGAAGCAGCGCGTCGACGACCGCACGACCGGGATCGTTGGGGGTTGAGAGTAGCTTGTAGCACCCGCGTTGCTGCCCCCAACGATAGACTACATCGGTGAAGGTTCCGCCAGTATCGATGCCCACTACCAAGCGTTTCTCCGAGGCTTTTGCTTTGTTGTTTGCTGGGTTCACGCGCCAATTGATCATCTTGCAGCGCAATCTAGGCACGGGCAAATCGCTTTAAGTCTTGAAACACGTACGGAGAAACGTCACGCTAACGGTGATGAGCCACGCTGTTCTCAATCCCGAAGAGCTTCAGGCGCGACTCGATAGTGACAGTCCCCCTGTCGTCATCGACGTTCGCGAGGCCGAGGAGCTGGAGATCGTTTCCATAAAGGGTGCCTTGCATGTTCCGATGTCGGAGTTTGAGGCTTCGGTGCGCTCACTTGATCCCCACCAAGATTATGTGGTGGTGTGTCACCATGGCATCCGCAGTGCCGAAGCGGCTGGATTCATGGTGCAATACGGGTTTACCCGCGTTGCCAATCTTCTCGGCGGACTCGATTCGTGGGCGTGTGAAGTTGACCCCACGATGCCTCGCTACTAAAGCTGCTACATGGCAGGGCTGCATTGGCAGCGTGCCGCGTATCTCCGAGTGGTAGTCCTGGTCTCTTCGTGCTTCGCGATTTTGGCGATTGCAGGTGAGGCGCAGGCGGCGGGATTTACGCTGCGCGCTATTGATTCCCTCAGCGGTGGTGATCTTCCCTACGCATCGGTGAGAATTGGTGAAGTGCGCCGTGAGGTACTCGCGCCTAGCGGTCGCGTTCAGCTCAGTCTGCGTCCAGTACAGGTTGGTGCTGGAGGGCGTGTTTTTGCCTTTGGCAGGGTGCCGCCAGAGCTTGGACTCCAGGAGTTTGATGCTGAGATCTTGGTTTGGCACGGAATCAACAGTGATGACGAGCGCAAACCCAGCATCCCGCCACGATGGCGGCGCTACTCGATGGTTCACAAGCGCTCCGGCCAGCTCGGACACGTGTCGGCTACTCTGGTAATCGACGACTTGGAATCTGGTCCTGTGCCGGTCGCGGTGTTTCGTCGTCAACCGGTTGATGGGCAGCCCGAGAGTCTTCACACTCACGCGTTTCGTATTCCCAGAGGAGGCGAACTTCGCTTTGCTTATAGTCTCGATGAGTGGGATTGGCACGGCTTGGCGCCGCTGACGCTTTCGGTGTTGGCCGAAGAAGTGCGTGATGGAGTAGCCAGCGGCGAAGAGATCGAGTTGTTTCGCAAGCATCTGATTCCTGCCGATTCCTCCCCCCAGTGGTTTGATCAACGCATCGATCTCTCCGACCTCGCCGGTGTGAGCGTGCGCTTGGAACTGCGCGCCCTGCCACAGGTTGCCGCGGGTAAATTGTCTTCGGCGCATGCGGTTTGGAGCGTGCCGAGGGTGGTGTATGGCCGACGCGGTGGCGATCTGCCGTCGGTGGTGGTCGTAACCCTTGATGGTGTACGTGCTCGTGCGCTTAGTTGTTGCGGTGCCGAGCGCGCGGTTACACCTTTTGTTGACGAGTTCTTCGGCACTCAGGGTGCGATCTTCGATCGCGCGGTGACTCAAGCCGTAGACCTTCTTCCCGCACAGATGACGCTGCTCACCGGTCTCTACCCTTCAGTTCATCGGGTGCTCGGTCCCGACCACGCGCTTGCGGCGGGAGTGCCAACCCTTGCCCAAGCGATGGGCGATCGCGGCTACGCTACAGCGGCGTTTGTCGATAGCGTTGCTCTGGCACCCGAGACCGGGGCAGGGCGAGGGTTTCAGTTCTACCACCAAGCCAAGCCTGGTCAGGTTTGGAGTACCGAAGGCCGCACTACGACAACCTTTGATGCTGCTCTCAAATGGATGGCCGAGAACACGGCGACGCCGGTCTTCGTGTTCATTGACGTCTCGCAGGCGCTCCCTCCCTACGTGCCGCCGCGTGGCTACTTGGATTATTTCAAGGATACCGTGGCTGAACCTTCGGCAGAGCCTGGTGTCGACGAGGGGGCCCGGGTTCGTTACGAAAGAGAGGTTCGTTACCTTGATGATCAACTACGCCGCTTTGTCGGAGAACTCGATAAAGTCAATAGTCCTGACACCACGTTGTTGATTGTGACCTCGCCTCATGGTGCTGAGTTTCTCGAGCATGGCGCGCGCGGCTCTGGTGCCCAACTCTATGAAGAATCGGTTCGTGTGCCGCTGCTGATGCGTGGTGCCGGTATTCGGCCGGGCAGCCGCTATGGCGAGGTTATTGGACTGGTAGATCTGTCGTCGACGATACTCGATTTTGCCGATGTCGACGTTCCCAGTCAGGTCCAGGGGCAGTCGATCGCCAAGTCTTTGCGCAGCGGATTGCCCTACTCGCTACCCCCGCGCTTTAGCGAGGCCCACGCGGTGCGTAGGATCGGCCGTGAGGGTAACGACGAGAGTTGGCGACCGCCAGCCTACGCGGTAAGCCAAGGCGGCCGCAAGGTCATAATGAACAGTGGTGGCGATGCTGGTGCGGTGTTTGAAGCCTATGACCTGGTTGATGACCCCAGGGAAGAGCAGAACCTGGTTGGCGAAGGCCTGGAGCCGCCACCATGGTTCGAGGAACTGCGTCAGGTGCTCGAGAGCTATCCGGTCGCTTGCGAGCGCGTAGCGCGCCCCGAGGGTCCGACTCCGAGTCTGAGCCCGGAGATCCGGCTGGGGCTGCGCGCAGCGGTGTCTGCCGAGTAGGCGGCTAGCCCGCGGTTACCGAGACTCCTTCGATACGGATGCTCGGCAGCAAGGTGGAACCACCTATCAAGCGACGCTGGCGCGACACCGCTGAGATCTGCTTGAGGATTTCGAAGAGGTTGCCGGCAATCGTGGTTTCCTTGATTGGTCGTCTGCTGCCGCCCTCTACCAGTGCCCCGTTCTTGACCACTCCTGAGAAGTCGCCGGTTACCGGGTTGGTGCTGCCCGAGAAACGTCCGACGACTATCACTGGGCCATCGCTGACGAGGTCGGCGACGTCGCTATCCCCGGCGTCGAGTTCGAGCTGGGCGGGGCCGATACCGGGAAGCGTAGATGCCGAACCGCTGGCGTGGCCGCTAGAACGAACGTTGCCACCGGCAGCGCGTGCTTCATAGCTGTTATAGAGAAAGCTCTCGAGCACACCGGCGCCGACCAGTACACGGCGCTTGAGCGCAACGCCCTCGCGGTCGAAGGCCGACGAACCGATCCCGCCAGGCCGTGTTCCGTCGTCTACCAAGGTGAACAACGGCGAGGCGATGGCGCTGCCGAGTTGGTCGGCCAACGGGCTCTTGCCTTTGCGAATCGAATCCGCGGACATCGCCGCGATCAAGTCGGGTAGCAGGAACTCGCCAACCGCTTCGGGAGAGAGCAGCACCGCACCCTTGAAGCTCTTGGCAGCGCCGGCACCGAGTCCGGACAGACACTTTTCGACGAAACGACCGGCGCTGTCTTCGAGCAGCGAATCGATGTCGTCAAGGCGGCGGCAGGCATCACCATCGTAGTCGAAGCTGGCGACTTCGTCGCCAGCGACGGCCATGCCAAACAGCCCTCCTTCTATACTGGTAGCTGCCTCCGACAGCGAGATACCGTTGCTCGATACCAACGCTGCAAGTGGGGTTGCAGCAGAGACCGATCCCGAATCGATACGCACTCGTGAGTCCTGGCGGTG
>CAZPPZ010000224.1:0-5346 GCA_964588545.1 uncultured Myxococcales bacterium
CGGTCGGGGCAAGTAGTAAGACTAGTGCTATCACTGCAGTGCGGGCCTTCGAGTTAGCTGTATACATTTTGAAACCTCCGGATCCGAGATCGCCTGCTATCACAGCGGCACTACCTACCGTCGGAGGGTATACCCGGCTCCGACGGTAGATAGTGCCCCATAGGCTAGTGAGTTGCGACCGCGAGGATATTGTCGTCGCGGTCGTACACTACAACGTCTCGAATTTCGCCGCCCAGAGAACGATTATAGAAACCACACATGTGGATGTTGGCGCTGATCGTTTGGTTGACTTGCCGGTTCCTATTGTTGCTGACGTTCTTGACATCGAAGTCGATGGAATAGTTACAGTTTGTATCGCGTCGGATCTTGTCCGTGCCTCCATAGTGGTAGCCGTCTTGCATATAGATGTCGACGTGAAACCAATCGTTGTCGCTGTCGTTCCAACTCGTCGGTCCGCAACGGTCTCCACCGCTACAGTCCGCGTAATCGTCGCAAGGTGCTTGCACAGAATTATTGGTGTCCCAACAGGAGCACTCGGTGGTGTTTCCGTAAACACCGGTGCATGTGAGTCCGGAACGCAATTCCAAATCGTCGAGTCGGAGCGAGACCTCATCGTCGTCGATCTCGAGTGTTCCGGCACTGAAGACCCAGATAGATTGCAAATCCATCGACCCGGTCGTGCAGTCCGTTGTCGACGTATCGTCGGTCTGGCATTCTGCGTACGGCATCGTTAGTGCTACTTTATAAGAGTTAGCCAGCGATATTGCGTACGACGTCTGCGCGAACGCGAAAAGGCACAGGCAACTGGCAGTGAAGGTTGAAATCCAGAGGGCTTTCCCCATTTGCTATCTCCTGTCTCAGGGTAGCAGTGTCTGCTACCTAACAACCAAGAATGATCCCCCACAAGGGGGCGCCCCCCGGACCGAGCTGCGCCGACCCGATACTACCAACATTGTCTGTCGTGAATCTATTGGGGAATACCCGCGGTCCATGCGGGGTATTCCCCATCACTGGGCAGCTTTATCGTAGGTCTGAACATCCCAACGACACGACAACCGAACCGCCCCTTTAGGGGGACGCCTGTCAATTCACGGCCCGCCCGGCCCCGGAGGGGTCCAAGGTCGAGCGGGCCTGTCGCGGCCGGGGTCATAGTCCGGCCTTGACGCCTAGGTCGTCTCAGCTTGGATCTGATCATGCAGGCTTGCGCTCTCGGCCATCAAAGCATCGAATTCTTCTGGCGTCGGGTCACGACCCTCCACGATCATCACGTTGATCTTCGTCTTCAGCGCCTCGTACTTGGCCTTGGCCTGCGGACCGATCCGCATACCGACAGCCACGATGTCGAGCAGCCGCAGGATGAGCAGCGCAGCCTGAGCCTAAGAACTACAAGCGGCCTCGCTCAAGTAGTGGAGTACCGCAACGTCTGATCAACGTCTGATAATGACGAGCAAACTCCAACGCATCGCCCGGACTCTCGGGATTGACGGCATCCGTCGCCATATCTTTCTCTGCTGCGACCAAAGCAAGCCCAAGTGTAGTGACAAGGAGCAGAGCCTCGAGTCGTGGCACTATCTAAAGCGCCGCCTCGACGAGCTCGAACTGAGCGGCGCCGGGGGCATATACCGCAGCAAGGCCGACTGCCTGCGCGTCTGCACCGAGGGCCCGATTGCCGTAGTCTACCCCGAAGGTACTTGGTACCATTCGTGCTCACCCGAGGTTCTCGAGCGTATAATCCAAGAGCACTTGATCGGCGGCCGTCCGGTCGCGGCCTACACCATCAGCGGCGCCGACCCCCAGAAACAGCCGGGCTAACATAGATCCTCGCCACTTTACCGAGGACTTGTACCGCGCTAACTATAGTTGCCCTGGGGAGGTGCCGCCGTGACTCGAAAAGCGTTCACTGTAATTGACGAAAACAAAATCACCGAAGTCGAAGCAGTCATCACTGACGATGGCGTCCGGCTCCCGGCCGCTAGTCTCGAGGCTGCCCTGGGCTGGAAGCTCGAAGGCGAAGGGCTGTGTAAGGATGGTATATGCATGAGTCCGGGATCACCCGGCGAGCTGGTCAGTGACGAAGGCGTCGATCTTGCTCGGCTCGCGGCCCGACTCGAACGACCGCTGGTGCTCGACGGTGCTGCCGGGGCCGCGGCGCTCGGAGCCTCGGCCGGTGTTCGCGCCCGCGCTATGGCCACGCTCAAGGCCCCGCAGTTCACCCTGCCCGACCTCGACGGCCAGCCCCACTCGCTCAGTGACTACCGTGGCAAGAAGGTTCTACTGGTAGCCTGGGCCTCTTGGTGAGGATGCCGCTATGACCTGCCGGTCTGGCAGAAAACCTACCAAGAGCTAGCCGATCACGATTTCGTCGTCGTCACGGTCGCACTCGACGCCAGCGCCGACGACGCGAGACCCTGGATCGAAGAGGCCAAGCCTACTCACCCCAGCCTCGTCGATAGCGGCCATGTCGTGGCGGATCGCTACGCGATCATAAATATTCCAACCGTGATCTGGATTGACGAGGCGGGCATGATCGTGCGCCCCAACGACATTCAGTTCAGCAACGATACGTTCATCGATTTCCACGGCATCGAGTCAGCACCCCATCTTCAAGCGCTGCGCGAGTGGGTGTGCGAGGGGAAAGTGCCCTACGACTGCCCCGAGGCGATCCGAGACGCGCAGATGTTGCCAACCGTCGATGAACAACTGGCGCGTGCCGAGTTCGCGCTGGCCTGCCACCTTCACCACAGCGGAGCGGGGGAAGCCGCTGCGCCGCACTTCGAGCGCGCCGGCGAGCTGGCCCCCTACGATTTCACGATCCGCAGGGCGGCGATGCCGATTCGTGGTCAGGACCCCTTTGGCGAGCCTTTCATAGAGCTGTTCACGGAATGGCAGGAAGCCGGCTCGGCCAACTATGCCAACCGTTCGGTAAAGGCCCAGCGCTCGCAGGACTGATCCGCCGGCTACCCGGCTGTGGGGCACGCTGACGGCCTGACAGCCAGCCACGCCTCGGCTACTATGCTCGGACGATGGCAAACGTCCTCATTGCCGGCTGCGGTTACGTAGGCAGTGCGCTGGCTGAACGACTCAGTGCTGCCGGGCACAGCGTGTGGGGCCTGCGGCGCAACCCCAGCCGCCTCCCCGCCTGCGTCCACGCCATTGGCGCAGACCTAGCTCGGCGCCAAGACCTGGGCACCGCGCTGCCCAACAACGTCGACACGGTGTTTTTCCTAGCCGCAGCTGACCGCAGCAGCGAAGAAGCCTACCGTGCCATCTACGTCGATGGCCTGGCTAATCTCATCGCAGCGATCGAGTCGCGGGAGCTCAGCCCGCGTCGCCTCTTCGTCACCACCAGCACGGCGGTCTACGGCCAGCACGACGGAGAATGGCTAGACGAGGCTTCGGCTACCGAGCCAGCGCGCTTTACCGGCAAGCTCCTGCTAGAAAGCGAGGCGGTTGCCTCGCAGGCAGCATTTTCGTCAACGATAGTCCGCTTCGGCGGCATCTACGGACCAGGCCGCACCCGCATCATAGAGCGCGTGGCTAGCGGCGAGGCCAAATGCTGTCTCGAGCCGCACTATACCAATCGCATCCACCGCGACGACTGCGCCGCCGTACTCAACCACCTAATGGACTTAGAGCAGCCCGAGGCCCTCTACCTCGGCGTAGACTGCGAACCCGCCGACTTATCCGAGGTGGTGGCCTGGATAGCCAATCGTCTTGGTGCCGCGCCACCCGATCGAGCAGCGAGGCCAACGGAAGCAGCGGGCAGCAAGCGCTGCCGCAATACGCGTCTGTTGGCCAGCGGATACCGCTTTATCTATCCTGGTTTCCGCGAGGGCTACCAAGACGTGATCGCCGCGCTCGGCCGCAGCTAGTCAGCTAGTCAGCTAGTCAGCTAGTCATAAACATAAACGGTCGATCTTGGCCGCCAGTATGAAGTCGCTCTCGGTGAGCCCATCGACCGCATGGGTCCAGATCTCCACGCCTACCTTGCCCCAGGCGAGGTGAATATCGGGGTGATGACCTTGCTTCTCGGCGATCTCGCCAACCGAGTTGACAAAAGCCAAGGCCGAAACAAAATCTCTAAATTCGAAGTTGCGTCGCAGATGGTGGCCGTCGACTAGTTGCCAATCAGCCACGCGGGCCAGTAACCCTTGCTGCTCGGCTTCGCTGAGAACCGGGACGCCTCCATGACAAGGAACGCAGGTCTTAGCAGCAAGGTCATCTTCATCTCGCATGATCTTCTCCAACGCAGCCGTGGCCGCGCGCCGCACGCCGACGTCAGCGTCGCCGTCACGACACAGCTCAAGCCGCGCGCTAACCAGAGCCGAAGCGCCGACGCAGCTGCCCAGCGCGGCCAGCGCAGCCAGCCGCACGCCTGAATCCTCGTCCTTGAGCGCAGCCAAGTAAACATCGACACGCTCCAGACCGAGGTCACGCAGGCTGTAGAGCGCCATCTTGCGCTGCGCCGACGTTCCAGTGGCCACAGTATGGGCTAGCCGATCAGCCAAGCGTGGATGCCGCGACACCGCCTGGCAGACGACCCCAGCGGCCGACCAGCGAACATCCGCGTCGTCTTCGCCTATAGCCTCAAGAGCCACGGCAAACACGTCCTCATCAGCGTGGCCCCCACGCTGTAGCGCAAAGGCAGCGCCCCAACGCCGCTGAGGGTCGGAATCACACAGGGCCGCGCGCAGCAGCCCAAGCTGCTCGCCAGCGGTGGCGGCAAGCACACCGGCAGCGCGGCGACGAAGCTGCTTGTCGGCCGAGGCCAGCAGCGCCAGCAGTGCCGCCACCAGCTCGCCGTCGGCGATGGCCTCAAGAGACTCGAGGCGTGTCAGGGCGCTCGCACGCGCGTCGCTGTCGCCGCCCGTTAGCGCTGCCAGGATTTGTGATCTAGCTTGCATGAGAATACCGTTTTGGTTTGAAGACGAGGCTGAATATTTCTCTAGTAGTAAATTACTTTTAGTAGCATAACATATGAATATTACACGTGTTGGTATTGTCGGAACCTTACTCCTCACGGTCGTCGTAGGCTTCGTAATCTTCCAGTCCATGGGCGCCGAATCGGTAACCTGCGAGGTATGCATGAACTACAAAAGGCAGCAGCAGTGCCGCACCGTCGGCGCGGCAACTCGCGAACTCGCAGTCCAAGGCGCAATCACCAACGCCTGTGCCTATATCTCCAACGGCGTCACCGACTCGATGGCCTGCGGGCGCGGCACCCCCGCTTCCGAGCGTTGCTGGTAACTCTTTATTGGACGACCGAGGCGGGCCCGTGCTCGCTGACCTTGAGAAGCTCTTCCGACATAACCTCTAGACTCGCAACCCTCACAGCATACAGGTGTG
>CAZPPZ010000225.1:0-5296 GCA_964588545.1 uncultured Myxococcales bacterium
GAATGACGTGTGATCACTAGTGTTCATCCGTAAGATGACAGATAGGGCATCGCGGCGAGCGGCGGCAGCTGCGCGGCAGACAGCAGTGGCTGTGGTGGAGGCAGAAGGATTTCCGGTTTTTTACAGTATCTGACGACACGGTGGTGACATGCGAACAAATAGTGACTCTAAGCTAGCTCTTATACGTTCAGCCTGGACCTTGCAGTCTAGCGTCTGGCCATCGCTGCGGCGACGTGGATGGCTTTCAGCACTGAGCGCGCTGGTCATTGTCGCGGCCGTTTGTTCTCTGAGCGCTGGTTTGGCCGTTGCCGGAGTAGCCGACACGCCTCTGCCGCAGTTCTCTGATCTCAAGTCCAGCGTGCTCATCTCGACTATTCCTGGCGTCGTTAAGCGCAACGGCCTGGAGACCGAGTTCGTATGTACCTCGCTCGATAGCGCCTTGGTAGATATAGGCGTCGAGATTTTTGGTCCGGACGGTAGCCTCTTGAACGATGTCAGCGCCGGGACTGGGGCGATACTCGATGTCGCTCCCGGGCAAACGGTTACGCTGGCTACGAGTTCGACTGCCACCTACTCGGAAACTCTGGTGATCACTTTGCCGCCTGGCGCTAATCTGGCCCAGGGCTCGGCTAGGATAGTTGCGAGTTCGAGCCAGGTTCGCTGCAATATAATGATGCTCGACAAGGCTGTGACTCCACCGGTAGCGCTAGCGACCCTGGGCGAGGGGGTTAAGCCCACGACCTCGCTGCTACCCCCCGGTATTCCGCTGCCGCAGTTCAGCGACGGCCAGGTGGCGACGCACTCAGCGCTGTTTCCCGGGGTGATAAGCCGGCTCAGCATGGAGACCGCGTTCTTGTGTACGTCGTTGTCCTCGACCAACATTAACGTTGGCATAGAGCTACTCAACAGCGACGGTAGTATCGTAAATTCTATTGTCGGTGGTGTTGGCGCTCTGCTCAACGTAGCTCCGGGCCAAACGGTAACCTTCTCCACTAGCGGTACGGCTGCGTTCTTTGAGGAGAGCGTACTGTCGGTTCCTTCTACCATTGCCCAGGGCTTGGCACGTGTTGTGGCTACCTCGAGCCAGCTTCGCTGTAATGCGGTGGTGCTGGACGCGACACTGTCTCCGGCAACGGCATTTTCGGGGCTGCTCGGAGCTATAGAGGGTGGTGATGGCGGCGGCCCCACCCATTCCGACCCCTTTCCCACTTTTGCCGATGGCAAGGCCAGCGTGCACGTCTTGACCGTTTCCGGGGTGCTCAAACGCGTCCAGCTCCAGACTCTCTTCATCTGCACGTCTGTGGATTCAGCGCCGGTGGATATTGGCGTGCAGCTCTATGATCTAAACGGTATCTTACTCAACGATGTTACTGCCGGGGTGGGTGCGATCCTTGATGTCGCGCCTGGACAGACGGCAACTATCGGGACCAGTGCGACAGCGACGTTTACCGAGACGGGTATCATTCCTGTTCAAGACGGCCTCCAGGGACTTGGGCGTGTGGTAGCCAGTTCCGACCAGGTGCGTTGCATTGCTACCGTGGTGGACGATCTGGTGCTTCCGCCGCTGACCCTCTCGACGCTCGGACGGGTGGTTCAGCCGGCCGCTGGCGGTCTACCGGCCAGTGTTGCGCTCCCGCAGTTTGCCAGTGGTAATCAAGCTACCCATTCGGTGGATTTCCCCGGACTGATCAAGCGTCTTGATGCAGAGACCGACATATTCTGTTCTTCGATCGCGACGGGCGCTATTGACATCGGCGTTCAGGTGTTTAAGCCCGACGGAACTCTGGCCAACGACGTTACTGCCGGTAACGGGGCTATCCTTGGGGTTACACCGGGGAGTACGGTTACGTTCGGGACCACGGGAACCCTGGCGATTTTTGAGAACACCGTGATCGTGCTGCCGGGAATTGCCCAGGGCATGGCCAGGGTAGTGAGCAACTCTGATCAGCTCCTGTGTTCGGCTGCGGTGGTTGATGCAGGCAACTCTCCTCCAGGCGCGATGTCTTCGCTTGTCGGCTTTGGTGCCGGTGCAGCGGTGTGTGGAGATGGAGTGTTGCAGCAAGGTGAACAGTGTGACGGTGCGGATGACGCGGCGTGTCCCGGACTGTGCGGTGGTGGGGGCGCGTGCTTGTGTCCTGCCGTTTGTGGGGATGGTTTCATCCAGGCTGGAGAACAGTGCGACGACGCGGGTACGTTAAACGGCGATTGTTGTTCGTCTAGCTGCCAGTTTGAGACGCTTGGAGCTTCGTGCAGCGATGGTGATGCCTGCAATGGCTTAGAGGCCTGCGATGGTGCGGGTGTATGCGTAGTAGGCGTGTCGGTAGAGTGTGACGACGGTGATCCCTGCACCCAGGATTCGTGCGTAGCTTCGACGGGTAGCTGCGTCAACGATGCCAGCCCGGCGACGACTTGTGTGATTGGGACCGTTGCTGGCTTACAGATCAAGGATAAGATCACCAAGCCCAAAGACCAGCTGAAGTGGAAACTTAGCCGCGGAGCAAGTTTCGGCCAGGGGGCCCTGGGCGACCCCTCCACCACCGCGACTTACACCGTGTGCGTATACGATAGTTCTGCTGGCGTGGCTTCGTTGGCGACGTCACTGTCGATACCACCAAGTGCCAAATGGCAGAGCAAGAGTCCTAAGGGATGGCAGTACAAGGATAAGAGCGGCACGTTTGACGGTGTCCAGAAGATCAAACTCAAGACCGGCAGTGCCGGCAAGACCAAGGTACAGCTTATTGCCAAGGGTGGTAGCTTGCCCACGCCCATACCTTTTAGCTCCTCTGCGTTCTTCGAGCAGAGTCCCGATGTCACTGTGCAGATGTTCAACAGTGATACTTCAACCTGCTGGTCATCCTCGTTTGCGACGGCAACGAAGAACACCGTCGCTCAGTTCAAGGCCAAGGTTAAATAACCTGCGCTGTCTTCAAGCCTAGGCTTGCTCACTGCGCATAGCATCGCCGAGAATACTTGAGCGAAGGCCGTAGGCCTGTTCTATCCTGGTACTAGACTCCGAGTCTGAGCGCCTTCGGGCGGTCCTACCCATACAATCGCTGCCGCGATGAGACCGCTGTCGCACGGGCTGCGTACGACGTTGGAGTGAAGAACTGAAGCGATGATCAAGCGAGCCATAGAAGCACCATACTTGGTCATAGTAGGGGTCTTGGTCACCATCGTGCTTGGCCTGGTCGCGCTGCGTGAGCTGCCTGCTGACCTACTGCCGACCTTCAATACTCCGGCTGTGCAAATCGTTACCTTCTATCCGGGGATGCCGCCAGAGGTCATGGAGCGCGACATCATGAGCCGGCTGGAACGCTGGACCGGGCAGTCGGTGGGAATCGAGCACCAGGAGGCAAAGTCGATGCTCGGCGTCAGCATCGTCAAGGATTTCTTCCGCGAAGGTATAAGCCTGGATACGGCGATGAGCCAGGTTACTTCTTACGCCGTCAGCGACATGTTTTATCTGCCCCCCGGTACCATTCCCCCGATGGTCATGCCCTTCGATCCCACGGCATCGGTGCCGCTGTGCCTGGTTGCTGTGTCATCGCCTACGATGACGGAGAAGGAACTCTACGACGTCGCCTATTTCGAACTGAGAAACCGCCTACAGTCGATCCCCGGCGTGATCGCACCAGCGGTCTATGGCGGCAAGCTACGTCGGATTCTGGCGTACGTGGATCGAGAGAAACTGCAGGCGCGTGGTCTCGCGCCCACCGATGTCGTCAGAGCTCTGCACCAACAGTCGGTGTTTGTCCCGGCTGGTAACATGAAAGCCGGCGACACCGACTATCAGATTTTCGCCAACGCGATGCCCTCCAAAGTCGAAGAACTCAATGACGTTCCTATTACTCTCGATGACGGCCGCGTGATCTTCATGCGCGACGTTGCCAGCGTCGAGGACTCCTCGCAGATCCAGAGCAACATTGTCCGGATCAACGGTCGCCGCCAGGTATACATCCCCATCTACCGCCAGCCCGGTGCTAATACTATCGAGATAGTCGACTCGATACGCGGTCAACTCTCGCGAATCGGAGCCAGGCTGCGCGAGATGGACCAGCGTGCGGGTGACCTGGCCCTCGAAGTGGTACTCGACCAATCGGTATACGTTCGCGACTCGATCGATGGTCTAAAGCTAGCGGCTCTGCTTGGCGCATTTTTAGCTGGGCTTGTGGTATACGTATTCCTACGAAATCTGCGCGCCACAGCAATAATCGTGACCGCGATTCCCCTGGCGATTCTCGCCTCGATGGTGGGGCTGCTCGCGCTGGGCCAGACAATCAACACACTGACTCTCGGGGGGATGGCGCTCGCGATTGGAATCCTCGTGGATCAATCGATCGTCGTGGTCGACAACATTGTTCGTCACCGCGACCAAGGAGCCAGCGCGGCACAGGCGGCTCTAGAGGGAACCCGAGAGGTTGCTCCTTCTATTCTGGTGTCGACACTGACGTTTGCCGTGGTGTTCTTCCCGATCGTGTTTCTCTCGGGTATGGCGAGGTTTCTCTTCGCACCGCTGGGGTTATCGGCGAGCTTGGTGATGCTCGCCTCGTTGATCGTCGCGGCGACGGTGGTCCCGACTCTTGCTAGGTACTTTCTTGACGCCCGGCGTTCCGATGGTCGCGACACCGAGGTCGCTAGTGGTGGGAGCTACGCACGGCTGGTCGGCTGGGCGCTTGGCCATAGCGGGATGGTTCTCGGTAGTGCGGGGCTAGCAACGCTGTTGGCGCTCGCACTGCTATCGCGAAGCGGAACCGAGTTGTTTCCACGCGTAGACGCGGCGCAGTTCCAGATGCAGGTCAACCTGCCGCCGGGGACGCGCCTAGAGAATACCGAGAAAACCCTCGCGCAGATCGAGCAGATTCTGCTTGGCGAACTAGGCGATGCCGATCCCGAGTATCCCGCCATCGAGCGTCACCCGGATTCTGACTTGCGGATGTTGATCACCAACATTGGAGTACTCATGGACTGGCCTGCGGCGTATACGCCCAACGCGGGGCCTATGGACGCCTTCGTGCTGGTTCAGCTAAAGGCAGGCCGTAGGGATGTATTCGAGCTCGTCGATAAGTTACGCAAGCGCTTGAGTAGCGAGTTTCCCCAGGCAGTGTTTTCCTTCGACACCGGCGGAATGCTCAGTGCGGCGCTCAACTTTGGCGAACCGGCGCCCATCCACTTTCAGGCCACCGGCAGCGACCTACAGACTCTCGGCGAAATCGCCGGTCGGGTTGCGTCTCTGCTTGCAACCGCACGCCGGGCGGTAGACGCTCGCGTGCCTGAGAGTCAGCGCTGCGCGCCAACG
>CAZPPZ010000226.1:0-5285 GCA_964588545.1 uncultured Myxococcales bacterium
GACATTTCGACCCCACTTAGAGGGGGGCCGGTAGCCTGGGAAGCGAGGCTCGCGTTGTCGATCCGAACCGACACCGCAAGTACGGTCGAGTCAGGCTGGACCTGCAAGACTCGTGCGTTCGGGTCACGGGGTCCTGCGGGGTTGACACCGTTGAAGAACGCGGCAGCGCGGCCATCCCAGAAGTTGCGAAAATTGAATACCGCATTGATTACGCTTGGCGTGTTTCTGCCGGTGACTCCACGTGTGTTGATACCCGTAACGTTAAACACGGGATCGGGAACAGTGATACCGGCGTCAACATCACTTCCCTCAACTATGTCTATGAAGTCTGCACGCGGGACCCCTTGGCTCCCAACTATATCGTCGCTGTCCCACAACACGGGCGAAAAGCGATTAGTCGGATCGGCGAACACGTGAAACGGAAAGTCTTCCGATAGTAAGCTCGAGTTGGGACCAGCGGTATCGAAAATCCCGTTTGGACCTGGGGAGAGAGTGTTAGTATCACGTCCATCGGCACCAGCGTGGAAATGGCAGCTCGCGCACGCTTGCGTGCCGTCGCTGCCAGCCTGCATGTCCCAGAAGAGTGCTTTGCCGAGCCTTATGGCCATGTCACGGTCGAGAATAAAATCGGCCAGATTGGACGGCTCAGGAACCGGGACGGTCTTGAGTGATGGTGGTATGGGAGCCAATAGCGGCTCCCGTAGCGGCGGTGTTTGCGCCGATGCGTTCACGGCGACCACCACCGTCAGTATTGGTATCACCACGCAAGCTAGCGCGGCAAACAGCGGAGATACGATTTTCATTGGTTGCCCCCGGACTTCCGGTCTCGCCCGTCGGCGGCATGTCGCCAACGGGAACTACCGTGTCATATGCACCACGACACCGGGGCTAGCCTACTCACGGGTTGTAGCGACCTGTCAATGGGTATCGGCAAGTCAATTTCATAAATCGGTGGGTCGAGGGGGCTGCGAAATCGAGATTCGTCACGTTCGCCGTGGCGTGAGTGACTGTGAAACGCACGCGCCGTCCCAGCCACGAGCGTTGTTGACAGTCCCGGCAGGCTAAACACCGTTCTCCCACGACCCGGCTAGACGCATGTCATAATATGTGTTCTCCCCATAAACTAACATTCTAAATGTTATCCCTTGGTCGGGGGGGCCCGGAGGGGTGCTCGCTCTGAACGGGCGCGGGCACGCTTGCAGCCTGATCGTCTGCGGATGAGGCGCTGACGGAGAACAGGTCGATGCTGGACGCCGTGCGCGCAGCCACTACGACGGCGAAAGGCCTCGTGCTGCTGCGGTTCGATGCCGGTCATCGATCTGAGCGGCGTGTGGACGGCTACTGTCCCAGCCCGCCATTACAACGTGACGCCGACTCCGGTGGTACTGTACACCCTGACGCTCGGGCTCACCGGGAGTACGGTTACTCCCAACGGCACCGGAGTCGATCTATCCTACGACGCAGATCTGGTCATCGATGGCTACCGCGGTTTCGACCTGACACCTGAGATCGCGACCGACCTTGACGATCCCTGAATTGGCCGACCACGTCTTGTCTTTGAACGTCCACGTGTTTCCTCTGTCGTTGGCCGTCCACCCGGCTGTTCCGCCACCGCCGAAATTTGTTGTTGGTAAGACGACGTCAACCATGGAGTTGCTGCCGGATTAGGGTACGTGTACAGGGATAGTCGTCGTCAACGGGTTGACCGCCGCGAAACCGAGGAGCTAGTCAACGCAAACGCGAAGGTCTCGTCGCTGCTGCCAATCACCGCGTGCGAACAGGGCGGTGTTGGCCGGTGCCGGGTTCAATATGCGAAAGCTGCTCCGAGCTTTTCGTTTGCGCCTATTCCACGCCGTGCGGTTTTGGCTCTTGGAACCCTCATCCCCGCAGCCCGCTGTTCCCATTTCCGCTTGAAATGGGTTTGTCAGGGACGACTACTTATCCCTGTCGAGGCCCTGGACAATGGTTGGGTGAAGGGAGTACGGTTCAAACGGCGGCAATCCGGCGCCTGTTGCGGGGGGTATAACCATGTCCACAACACGCTGTCTGACAGTATCGGTGTTTGTACTCGCGTTGAGCGCGTATGTGGCTTCGGCCGCCGACCATCCGGTGTCAGCGAAGAAGCTGGCGATCAAGAACAAGAACGGCAAACAGAAGTTAGTTCTGGTCATCAAGGATAGCGGTGTCGGCTTCCCCCTGGCTCTCGGTGCGAACGACCCGCGCAGCATCTCAGCTGACCTCGAACTGTTCGCCGGCAGTGGCGACAACAGCGTTATCTCGATGCCTGACTCAGGCTGGGGTACGAAACGAGACTCGTGGCTGTTTAGAAATCGCAAGGCGCCTGCGGGCATATCGCCTGTTCGTGCGGTCAGGCTCACCCAAGGCAAGGGCCTAAGGATACTCTCGCGCAGCGCCGGATTGGTGCCCACCGGCTCGCTTCAGTGGGCGGCGGTAAGGCTTGTCATCGGCGACGTTCGCAGCTGTGTCGTTTTCGCCGCATCGACGGTGCGTCACGACGGCATTTCGCGATTCTCCGCCCGGCGTGCCGATTCCAGCAGCCTGCCCGACTGCAGCGATGATAGCCTGGGGGTCAGTTGCAGATTCGACGTCGTTACTTCTGCCTGTGTTGGCAGCTGTGCCGGTGCTGCCGTGTGCGCTCTTAGCGATCCGCTCGGCCAGACCTGCTCATGTGTAGATCCGGGTGATGCTTGCGGCGTTACCGCTCCGGTTTGCAACGGCACCTGCCCGACCGGTGAGACCTGCGCGTCCTTCGGCCGCGTGACGACGCCTGACTGCGGATGCATACCCGACGGCACTACGGCTTGCGGCGGTGTTCCGGGGGTGTGCGGTGGCACGTGTCCGTCTGGAGAAGGATGCGCGACCGTCTTCGAGCTGCCCTCCCTCGGCGGCGATCCCTACTGCAGCTGTGGAATACCCGGGGAGTGCGGCATAAGCGGTGTAGAGTGTCCTCCCGGCTTTGGCTGTGCGCTCCTCCCTCCGGACACGCTGCTTTGCGCACCGGTCGGTTGCCCGGGGAATTGGTCCTATCCCACCTGTGGTGGTAGCTGCGGCATTGGAGCGACATGTACTCCTGTTGACGTACTCGGATTCAAGACCTGCGTCTGCTCACCCGAGGGCATTGGCTGTGACGCGAGTTGCAACGGCTACCAGTGTGCCACAGGCCAGGCATGTATCCTCGATTCGTCGGGCTGTATCTGCTCACTCCCCTAACCAAGCTGCCTGGTTCGGAGCGGAGCCCGCGAAAGCGTTTTCCGCCCACGTCGAACTCGGTGCTCGAACGGTCACAGGCACAGAGCACGGCTTTGTCGTAAGTCGTGATTGAAGGTCAAGCACATTTACGTAAGTGCGAGGCGTCTAGCCGGCAGTGGCGCAGTTCGGGGCTAGGAGAGTTCCCGCCGATCAACCGCGGACATGGTTTCGGGATTCGCGATTCCACGTATTGGCATTCACGTGGTCACAACGCCTAGCATACGGCCGCTTCGAGCAGGGCAAGCGTTGCCCAACCCGCGACCGTTGTGTTAATGAGTCAACTCCTGATTGATCAATTCGAGCAGAGTTCGAGTGGTTTGCTGTTGATTTCCTATGTCTACGGCGTCGGTTACTGCGGGTAGTGCAACTCTGTAGTCGTGCTGCATGTAAGCTAGCGCGCCAATCATTACTTGATCATCACCGCGCTGTCCGGTGCCTTGGTCGAGGCCGCGGCGATAGCCCTCAATAAGTTCATCGATGCGCCTATCGAGGCGCTCATCGACCGGCGCGTAGTGGAGTGCACTACCCTCAAATTTGAGCGCCCTACGCATCGCCCAAATCGCACGCGTGTGGTTGTTCAACAGCGCTTGTGCGATCGCATAGCCGGCTTTCGGCAGGCCCTTCGTGGGATTGTTGGTTGCTTCTCTTGCAAACGTTTCGAGTGCAGCTGTTGGTTGATCGGCAAGTAACGCCCAACCGCTCGGCGCTGTTGCATCGCGTCCCGGCTCCATTCCTGAGTGCTCAGGGTATGGCGCAGCTTTGACAGAATCGAATCCAGTGGCGGATGGCGCATTGCTGCGACGCGATTGATCGATTACGCCTCGTCCGTTGGTGTATACGGGATCTGGAGATTCGGGTCGGATGGTAAGTGAGGACGGCGTGCCGTGCTCGTAGTAACCGGGTTGGTAGCTTCGGTAGTAGGGGCGATGGCTGTAGTGGGGACGGTAACCGTAGTTGTACTCGGAGTAGTATCCGCCGTAGCCACAGCCGTAGTGACCATAGTGCGAGCCATGATAACTCAGATGGTTACCCCCATGACTGTTGTGAGCGTGAAATCCAAACCCAGCTGATGGTCTAGGATCGACCAACACAAGAGATATCGCCGCAGCGACGAACATTATAAACGGCCACGACTTGGAGCTAGCCTTAGGCATCCTTCACCACTCTATGAGCAGCAGCGGCATGGCCTGTGCCGGCTGGCGATAATCGCGTCGCTTCAGATACATCCGCCCGAGTTCTTCGGCCGACGGTGAGCGCCACAACCCTACGGTCCGTGCGGCCGCGTTATGCCGAATATTTAGAGCTGCGACCCCGGGTGTAGGGTGTCGAACTAGAAAGTGGACAATTACTCCTTGATTTTCGCTTGTGGACGTCGCCACACTAGCGTGGACCGGCCACGCAGTGGCGGCGAGCAAAACAACTGAGAGAGTGACCACACTGGCAGTTGGTGTCGTCATCTGGGCACCTCCGTTATCGGTGGCCTCAATCCAGCCTCCACACTCGGACAGTCCCGCAGCCACCTGCAGCTCTCTAACATATTCTACGGTCGCTGCTGTGTTTGGTTACACAGCAACTTTTGTCATTGACGGGCGCGGTCGTTACAGCTGTAGCGAACAGCCGTACCGAGCCGTGAGTCGAGATATCTGAGCTCCACGATTCGCCACCAATTGGGCCGAGACAGCCCCTGCGCAGGCCCTGTTGTCAGCGCCCTCGACCAACGTTGACGACCAGCTCCTAATTGTATTTGAGTTGCTGGCCGAGGCGGCTGTGTGTTTGGGCTAACCATTGCATCGGCCGAAGGCCAAGCACGGAATCCCTAGTGTGGTGGCTACAACTTACGATTGCCGGTGTGAGCCGATCGGGCTCGGGCTAGGGAGAGTGGTCCATGGGTAGCAGCGTTGGATACCGAGTCCTATTGTGTTCCGTATTAATCTCAGTAGGTGCTGCGGTAAGCGGCTACGCAGCTACCGGTGATCGCGGACGGCTGCTTAGCTAGGGCAGCTCACCCACGGCAA
>CAZPPZ010000227.1:0-5225 GCA_964588545.1 uncultured Myxococcales bacterium
CCTCGTCGAGCACCTCCCGGGCCACCGCATGCTGGCGGGCAAAACCCGCCAGGTAAGGCTTGGGGCCCGCTGGCGCCACGGCCAAAGCCAGGCGCAGGCCCGCCGCAGCTGCGCGCGAGTAGCGGATAGTATCACTGAGAAAAGCACGATGGCAGCGCGCGGCCTGCGCAAAGCTCAACGGCGGGACCAGACGCGTCTTAACCTGACCAGGCGACGGCTCCTTGGCAAAAACGTACAAACCAGCACCGCGCGCTGTCTGGAAATCGCTACTAGGCATAGGCTACAATTGACATCTGATTGCTGCTCGGCCAAACTCGCGGACTGCGGAAGTAGAAACTATGTCATTTGCAGTTATAAAGACTGGCGGCAAACAGTACCGGGTCTGCGAAGGCGCGGTGCTGACCATCGAAAAACTCGAAGGTGAAGCAGGCCAAGACGTTGAGTTCACTGAAGTATTGCTGCGGGGAACGGCCGAGGCCACCGCGGTAGGCACACCGCTGGTCGAAGGCGCCAAGGTCAGCGGACAGATACTGCGCCAGGGTCGCGGTCACCGCATCCTCGTGTATAAGAAGAAACGCCGAAAAAACTATCGACGCCGTCAAGGACATCGGCAGTGGGAGACCACTGTGCGCATAACGGCTATCAATTAGCCTGAGAAGTAAACGGGTAGTTCAGCGCCATGGCTCATAAGAAAGGTCAAGGAAGCAGCCGCAACGGACGCGACACCGCCGGCAAACGCCGCGGCGTGAAGATGTTTGGTGGCCAGCGTGTAAGCGCGGGCAACATCATCGTCAGGCAACTCGGCACACGTATTCACCCGGGCGACGGTGTCGGCATGGGCCGCGACTACACCCTCTATGCTCGCATCGACGGAGTCATCAAGTACGAGAGGCTTGGCCGCGACAAGAAGCGAGTTTCGGTTTACCCGGCCTGATTCGCCTCCCCACCCAGGGCTCGCAACATGAAGTTCCTCGATGAGGCTCGCGTCGAAGTGGCAGCGGGCGACGGCGGTGACGGCTGCATCGCTTTCTTGCGCGAAAAATTCCGGCCCCAGGGCGGCCCCTCTGGCGGCGATGGTGGGCGTGGCGGCAGTATAATCGGCGAAGCCAACACCGGCCTCAACACTCTGCTGAGTTTTCGCAACCGCAAGCTACACAAGGCCCAACGCGGAGAAAACGGTGGCGGTAAGTGCAAGCACGGTAAGGCCGGCCAAGACCTGGTGTTACGCATTCCCGTGGGTACCATAATCCGCGACGCCTCGAGCGGCGAAGAAGTCGCCGACCTAACCCAACCCGGCCAGCGCGTGATACTGGCCCAAGGTGGTCACGGCGGCCGCGGCAACGCACGTTTTGCTACCTCGACCCATCAAGCGCCACGCCGCGCCGACCCCGGCACCCCGGGGCAGTGCCGCCAGCTGCTCTTCGAGCTGCGGCTACTCGCCGATGCCGGCCTTATCGGCCTGCCCAACGCCGGCAAATCGAGTCTACTCTCGAGGCTGTCAGCCGCCCGTCCCAAAGTTGCCGACTATCCGTTCACCACGCTCGAGCCGGTGCTCGGAGTAGTGCATGTAGGCGATGACGCCAGCTTCGTGCTCGCCGACATCCCCGGGCTGGTAGCCGGAGCCCACACCGGCCGTGGACTGGGTCTGGCCTTTCTCCGCCACGTTGCGCGTACCGAGGTTCTCGTTCATCTCATCGACGCCTCCATGCGAACTCCGCAGCAGGTGCTGGAAGACTTCGACCTGATCAACGCCGAGCTACTCGGTCATTCGCAAGAACTAGCGGCCAAACCGCAGATTGCCGTTGCCTCCAAAACCGATCTGCCCGAGGTCAGCGCTCAGGCCGACACCTTGCGAAGCCTGTTCGCTCGGCGCAACATCGAACTGTTCATGATATCGTCGGCCAACGGCGAGGGTTGCCGCGAGCTAGTCGGCGAAATCAACCGGCGGATAAGCCAAGCCCGTCTCGCGGTCACCGCTGGCGATCAGTGGTGACCGGGCAGGCGGGGAAGTACCCATGCAGACCGAGCACAAGCGCAGGATCATTCCCGACGTACGTCGCATCGTCGTCAAGCTAGGTAGCAGCGTCGTTGCCACCGCCAGCGGCATAGCCCGCGACAACGTTGGCCGTCTGGTCAGCGAACTCGCCCGACTGCACCAAGACGGTTACCAGGTGGTAGTCGTCACCTCGGGCGCCAGGGCCGCGGGGCTTTCTCGCCTGGGACTCAAGGCCATGCCCTCGACCATCCCCGAACAACAGGCCGCAGCTGCGGTGGGACAGATCGGCTTGATGTCGCTGTACCGCGAGTTTTTTGCCGACTTTGGCAAGCACATTGGACAGGTGTTGCTCACTGCCTCCGACCTCCACGACCGTGCCCGCTACCTCAATGCCAAGCACACGGTGGAACACCTGCTCAACCACGGTGTCATACCGGTGGTCAACGAGAACGACTCGGTGGCGGTTGATGAGTTGAAGTTTGGCGACAACGACCGACTCGCGGCCTTGGTGGCAGGACTGGCCAGTGCTGAATTGCTGATTGCACTCACCGATGTAGCCGGGGTCTTCGACGGCGACCCCGGCGCAGCCGACAGCCGCGTCATCGAGGTGCTCGACGACCTCGACGCCACCGGCCTGGAACTGTCGTCCCCGCGCGGCGCGCTCGGCACCGGTGGCATGGCGAGCAAGATTGCCGCCGCGGCCAGTGCCGCCCACCGTGGCACCACCACGGTCATCGCCAGCGGCCTGCAACCGGGTGTACTCGCTCGTATCGTCGATTGCGACGATAGCGTGGGCACGCTGCTGCCGGCCTCGCAATCGCCGATCTCAAATCGCAAGCACTGGATCGCCTACGGCGTGAGCAGAGGCGGCAGCGCGGTGCTCGATGACGGCGCCGTCGAGGCTCTGTGCAAGCGCGGAAGCAGTCTGCTGGCGGCGGGTATCGTCGCCGTTGATGGCGATTTCCATGCCGGCGAATGCGTGGGGCTCTTCGACCGCCACGGACGCGAGTTTGCGCGAGGCCTGGTGGCCTACGATTCTGCCGACTGCGAGCGCATAAAGGGTATTAGCAGTGCACTAATCGAGGCGACACTGGGTTACCATATGGGTGACGAGGTTATTCACCGCAACGATTTGGTACTGCTCGCCGAGCTCGGTACCAGCCGGGGAGACAGCTAAATGAACAGTGATCGCTACATCGTAGAGCTATGCGCCGAGGCTCGAGCGGCAGCTCGACACACCGCCACTCTCAGCGACGACACCCGCAGCGAGGCCCTGCACCGCGCTGCGGGCAAACTGCGCGGCGATATCGAAGGCTTGGTCGAGGCCAACCGCAAAGACCTCGAGTCGGGGCGCGAGGCCGGCCTGAGCGCGCCGCTGCTCGATCGCCTCTTGCTCAGCCCTGAACGCATCGAGGACATGGCCGCAGGCCTGGACACCGTAGCGGCGCTGGCCGACCCACTGGCCAAGCCGATCGATCGCTGGCGGGCACCTTCGGGAATCGACATCGAGCAGATCCGTATACCTATCGGGGTAATCGCCGTCATCTACGAGTCTCGGCCCAACGTCACCGCCGATGTCGCAGCTCTGTGCATAAAGTCGGGCAACGCCTGCATCCTCAAGGGCGGCAAGGAGGCCATTCATTCGAACGGTGCGATCGCCGACCTGCTGGTTGAAGCCTTCGAGAGCGCCGGTGTGCCCAGCAAGGCGATGCAGTTGGTACGCCATACCGACCGCGCTACCACCATGGCCCTGCTGCGCCACGAGGAAGGCCTCGACCTCATCATTCCACGCGGGGGGCCGGGGCTGGTGCGCGCCATCGCCGAGAACTCCAACGTGCCGGTGATCAAGCACTACGAAGGAGTCTGCAACACCTACGTAGACGAAGATGCCGACATCGATATGGCCTGCGACATCGCCATCAATGCCAAGGTCCAGCGTCCGGGCGTGTGCAACGCCATGGAGACCCTGGTCGTTCATGCCTCGATTGCCGAGTCGCTGCTCTCCAAGCTCGGGCCAATGCTCGAACAGGCCGGCGTAGAGTTGCGTGCCGACCAAAGGGCACTAGCCTACCTGGCCACCGCCGTGCCTGCCGGCGGCGACGACTGGTCGCGAGAGTATCTCGATTTGATCCTCGCGATAAAAACCGTCGACTCGGTCGACGAGGCCATCGACTTCATCAACCGTCACGGCTCGGGGCATTCCGACGCCATCGTCACGCGCAACCACAGCCACGGCGAGCGTTTCCTTGCCCGGGTAGACTCAGCGGTGGTCTACGAGAACGCCTCTACTCGTTTCACCGACGGCTTCGCCTTTGGTTTTGGCGCAGAAGTCGGAATCTCAACCAACCGCATTCACGCCCGGGGACCAATGGGTCTGCGCGAACTGACCACCTACAAGTACGTGGTTCGCGGCGAGGGCCAGGTACGCTGAGCCCGCGCGGTGGCCATGGCGTAGACGCCAGCCAGCGTTTGGGGGTACTAGGCGGCACCTTCGACCCCATCCACCTCGGCCACATCGCCTGCGCCCGGGAGGTAGCCGTGGCCTCGTCGCTGGAGAAGGTTCTGCTGGTTTTGTCGGCGCGCCCTCCCCACAAGGGAAGTACTGGCTACGCCAGTATCGAGCAGCGCTGGGAGATGCTGCAACGCGCCACCGCCGCCGAACCCCGGCTGGAAGCCTGCGACATCGAGATCGAACGCAGCGGCCCCTCCTATACCAGTGAAACACTCGAGGCGCTGTCACAGCGCTACCCACAACACCAGCTCTATCTGATCGTTGGCATCGACGCCTATCGAGACATCGACAGCTGGCAGCGGCCCGAGCGGCTGCTCGAACTGGCCAACCTATTGGTGACCAGCCGGCCGGGACACGATTTCGCTGCGGGGGCCCCCGCCCCTCCCGTTGCTGCGGCTGGTAGCTGTTGTTATGATTCGCGCATCGGCTGCTTCGTACACAGCACCGGACACCAATTGACCGGTCAACGCATACACGGCCTCGACGTATCCGCATCGCAGATTCGGCAGCGGGTTGCCGAGGGCCTTGGCGTTGACGACCTGACCGGATCTGGAGTTGCGATCTACATGCGCGCCGGCGCCGTGGCCGAGGAGGTCTTCGCCGCCAACGAGCTTCACCCGGGCGCGGTGCACTACATGATCCATTCCTACGACGACCCGGTACACGCGCCGCTGGGTCTGCGGGCGGCGCGTGTTTATGCCCGGATCGCTCCGGCCG
>CAZPPZ010000228.1:0-5221 GCA_964588545.1 uncultured Myxococcales bacterium
CGCGCGGGCGGCAGCCGCGGTGGAACGCGGCGGCCCCCTGTATGAGATCACCTCGCGTCTTATCACGCTTGAAGATCTGTTTGTTCAGATACTAAGCGAGGCCGGCTCGGCCGGAGGGGACGCCGGGTGACACGCTTTCTGGCATTGCTACGTAAGGAACTGCACTCGCTGTTTGCCGCGCCGCTGGTCTACATCGTAGGTGGCGTGTTCCTGGCGTTATCGGGGTACTATTTCTACACCAACCTCAACGCTTTCATTACTTTCGGATTCGGCGAAAGTATAGTCGAGCACCTGTGGCAGCGGCTTTTTAATGACATCGTTCGCATTGTCATTACCGTCATTCCGCTGATTACCATGCGCGTGTACGCTGAGGAGAAGAACCTCGGCACCATCGAGCTGCTCTACACCGCTCCGGTGCGTGATTTCGAGATACTTGCATCGAAGTATCTCGCGTGTATGGCCGTATTCGTGCTGATCATCGGAGCCACGGTGCTATACCCGCTGCTGGTCTACCGCATACAGCCCTTTGATACCTCGCAACTGCTCGCCATATATCTAGGCGTGTTCTTACTGATCAGCGCGATGGTAATGATAGGTGTGTTCCTGTCGTCGCTTACCGAGACCCAGCTGATTGCCGCGATGTTTACCTACGGCGCTATTTTGCTGTTGTGGAACCTAAGCTGGAACGAAGCCGCGGTGCCCGGCGATCTTCTCGGGGTGATTTCGCAGGCCTGCGCGTACGACCACTTTGAGCCGTTCGCCCGCGGTGTCATCGATCTGAAAGACGTTACCTATTTCGTGTCGATTACCGTGTTCTCGGGTTTCCTGACCATGCGTTCGATGGAGTCGCGGCAGTGGAGGGGGCGACGATGATGTCGTCATCGAGTCTGCGCTACCTGCAACTGTTGGTCGCTGCGGTCGGTCTGTTCGCGTTGCTGGTGTGTGTGACCGTCTTCGGCTACGTGCACAACGTTCGCTTCGACCTCAGCTCGGGCGCACGCTTTACTATCTCGGATCACGGACTCGGGGTGTTACGTGGGCTTGACCAGTCGGTACATATTACCGGCTTCATCCGTACCAAGGACGCGCGCAATGTCGTTCTGAAAGACCTGCTTTGGCAGGCCGCCCGTGAGACGCGCTTTATCAGCTACGATATCGTCGACGTCAACCGCAACCCGCGGCTTGCCGCCGAGTACGGGGTGGATACCTACGGAGCCGCGGTGGTGGAGTCGAAATCGCGTCGCGCCGAGTTCTCGATGCCGGTTGAGTCACAGCTGATATCGGCGATTCTTCATGCCACGCGGGCCGCAAAGAAAGTGTGCATGGTCGAGGGCCACGGCGAGTGTGGTATTCAAGACAGCGACCGCCACACCGGCTGTTCGACGCTGCGGGGAGCTCTGCTTGGCGAATTCTATACTGTCGAGTCCTTACATCTGGTAGGTGGTGACGATGTACCGGAGGAATGTGCCGTTGTGGTCATTGCCGGGCCCAGCTCGGATCCTCTGGCGGCTGAGTTGACGGTGCTGCGCAACTACCTTGATGCCGGCGGCAAGTTGTTGGTGCTTCTCGATCCCTGGGCCGCACCGACGCTGAGCGCCATGCTCAGGGACTATGGTGTGGAGTTCGCCGATGACGTGGTTCTTGATCCCGATAATCGTCTGGCTGGAGGCGAGGCGACCTCGGCAGTGGTGCGCGGGCGCAACACTCAGCACGCCGTTACCCGGAGTCTGGATTCCCCCGTTCTGTTCTCTGGCATGCGCTCGGTGCGTGGCCGGGGAGACGAGAGCGCTGGGCGCTACGATACTTGGATCCTGAGAAGCGGTGAGCGCAGCTGGGCCAGCCACGATCGGGCCGTTTTGCGCGGCAAGCGCCCGCGCTTTGTTGCCGGTCGCGATGTAAACGGCCCGCTGTTTCTGGGCGTTGAAGTGGCGATGACAGCCAGGGCTGCAGCTGATCAGGCACGGGGCCGCACGCGGGTCGTCGCGATTGGTGACTCGGACTTCGTTTCCAATCGTTTCTTCGACTACCTCGCCAACCGCGATCTGTTGCTCAACTCGATCAACTGGCTCGCGCGTGATGAGGGCCTGATTGCCGTTCGTCCCAAGCCTCGGGCCGCGGGGGTCAAGCACTTCTTCGTCAGCCAACAGCAGCAACGTTCAATTTTCCTATGCGCAGCGCTGATTGAGCCGGGTGCGTTCATTCTGTTTGGCGTGGGCTTGTTTCTGTGGAAAAGGCTACGGCCATGAGCTGGCGCAGCATCGCCGTCTATTATGCCGCCGCAGCCGTTCTCGGTGGCTACCTATGGGTCACTCATCGCGCCAGCCAGGCCGTCGAAGTAGCAGGCACAGGAGAGCACGTAGTCGCCCCGATAGTCGAGGAGCTGGCCTCACGCCTCGATCGCGTGGACATCGATGCTGGGGGCGTGCAGGTGTTATTGCTGCGTGGCGAGGACCGCCGCTGGAGCGTTACCCGCCCACCCGGGATCAAGATCAGCAGCGACCTGGTTGTCGCGCTGCTCGACACTCTGACGACTATTCCTGCTATCGAAGTACTTCCGGCCGAGAACGGAGATCTCGCGGGCTTTGGGCTTTCTCCGGCAGAGATCTCGGTGGCGATCAGCGGTGCTGGTAAGCTCATCGCAGAACTCGGTATCGGTAAACGCAACCCCACACGTACCGCCGTGTATGCCGTGCGCCGGGGCGCTGCGGGTGTGTACTTGCTTGGCCTCAATGCGCGTTACTATCTTGAACTCATTCTCGACGAACTCGTGCGGCAAAGTGGCGGGGGGGGCGGGTGAAACGTGGATTTCGGCTTTACCGAGGCGCAGGAGCAACTCCGAGCTGCCGTTCGTGACTATCTAGCCAAGGAAACGCCGGTATCGTTCGCGCGGGCCATGTCGGAGAACTCTGAGGGGATTACCGATACGGTGTGGCGCGAGTTGGCCAGGCTGGGCTGGTTGGGGCTCGGTGTTGCCGAGCGCTGGGGCGGAAGCGGTATGGCTGTGCTCGATCTGGTCGTACTCATGGAGGAGAGCGGAGCCGTGGTTTTCCCGGGGCCGCTGTTCTCGACTCTGGCGCTGGCCGTGCCCATGGTTTCCGCTAGTGGTGACGAGGACCAATGCTCGCGACTGCTCGGTGGTATCGCGCGTGGTGAGTGCCGAGTGGCCATCGCTGTGGTCGAGCAGGCTGGGTTGTGGGAAGCTTCGGCGCTGGGTTTTGAGGTACGTCGAGACCGCAGTGGCTATTGCCTGCGAGGAAGCAAGTTGTTCGTTGCCGATGCAAGGTCAGCCGATAGCATAATAGTGGTCGCGCCGATCGACGAAGGCATCGGCTTCTTCGAAGTCGATGCCGCTGCGGCTGGTGTCAGTATCGAGGCCATGAAGACTATTGATCGGACACGTAAGCTCGACGTTGTTGAGTTTGCAGGGGTCTGCGTCGATGAGTCGGCGCTGCTTGGTGGGCGCGCCTACGACAATTCTGTATTTGACGAGCTCGTAGACCTTGCCAAGGTCGCGCTCAGTGCCGAGATGTGTGGTGCTGCTGATGCCGCGCTCGCCATGAGCGTAGAGTATGCAAAGGTACGCTCGCAGTTCGGGCGTACTATCGGTAGCTTTCAGGCCATACAGCACCGGCTCGCGGATATGAAGGTTATGCTTGAGAACGCGAAGTCTCTCGTCTACTACGCCGCCTGGGCCATCGACAGTCACTCGGAGGATCGACGGCTTGCCTGCGCCATGGCCAAAGCTGCGGCCTCGGATTCGTGCACTCGCGTTGGCGCCGATGCGATACAGGTACACGGTGGTATCGCCTTTACCTGGGAGCACGACATGCAATTGTACTTCAAGCGCCTCAAGGGAGGCGAACATAGCTATGGCGATGCGAGCGCCAATAGAGAGCAGGTCGCCCGTTTGCTCGAACTGTAACCAAGGGAGCGTCGAGACATGTCTGACAAGAACATTGAATCGTTGCTGAAGGAGGATCGGAGATTCGAACCGCCTGCGGAGTTCGCTGCCGCTTCTCACATAAAGAGCCGCGCCGATTATGACGCGCTGTGCAAGCGTATCGAAGGCGACCGCGAGGGCTTCTGGGCCGAGACCGCCCGGCAGCTACACTGGTTCAAGACGTGGGATCAGGTTCTTGATTGGAGCAACCCGCCTTTCGCCCGCTGGTTTGTAGGCGGCACGACTAACATCAGCTACAACTGCCTCGACCGTCATCTTGCGGGCGAGCGGGCCGCCAAGCCCGCGATCGTTTGGGAAGGCGAGCCGGGTGACAAGCGGGTGCTGAGTTATGAGGAGCTGCATCAGCAGGTTTGTGCCTTTGCCGCTGCTCTGCTCCGCTTGGGGGTTGAGAAGGGCGATCGCGTCGCGATCTATATGCCGATGGTGCCGGAGTTGCCCGTGGCGATGCTCGCCTGTGCGCGTATCGGGGCCACCCATTCGATCATCTTTGCTGGGTTTTCGGCTGAGGCTCTCCGAGACCGTATCAACGATGCAGAGGCAAAACTCGTAGTCACGGCTGATGGGGGCTGGCGCCGTGGCAAGCCGCTAGCGCTCAAGGCCATAGTTGATGACGCCGTAAAGGATTGTCCATCGGTAGAGCACTGTGTCGTCGTGCGGCGCATTGGCGAAGAGCTGGCCGTGGCTTGGGACGACAGCCGTGACATGTGGTGGCATGATGCCGTCGCTGCGGTCGATGATGCTCAGGCCGAAGTTGCTGAGCTCGACGCCGAGCATCCACTGTTCATACTGTACACATCGGGAACCACGGGTAAGCCCAAGGGGGTGGTTCATAGCACCGGTGGCTACATGACGCAGGCCTACATCACTGCCAAGTGGGTCTTCGATCTGCGCGATGACGACATCTACTGGTGTACCGCCGATGTAGGTTGGGTTACCGGTCACAGCTACATCGTCTATGGGCCGTTGATGAACGGCGCCACCGTGGTTATGTACGAGGGCACACCGAACACTCCAGACTTCGATCGCTTCTGGAAGATCGTTGAGGACTACAAGGTGACGGTTCTGTATACCGCACCTACGGCGATTCGTACCTTCATGAAGTGGGGAGACCAGCATCCGGGCAAGCACGATCTCAGTAGTCTGAGGTTGCTGGGCACCGTGGGTGAACCGATCAATCCTGAGGCGTGGATGTAGTATCGGCGGGGTATTGGGGGGGGTTGCGTGCCCCCCGTCCACACCCGGCGGGCGGCCCGCGGCCGG
>CAZPPZ010000229.1:0-5152 GCA_964588545.1 uncultured Myxococcales bacterium
GCAGCTACCGGTGATCGCGGACGGCTGCTTAGCTAGGGCAGCTCACCCACGGCAACCGATGCGTTGTTCACCCTCAGAGCCTGGGTGGGTACCGACACATGTGCACTGGCGGTGTGTGACGTCGACGGTAGTCGTGCCGTCACAGCGTCCGCTGCGCTGCGCATTCCATCCAAAGCAGTCGGACAGCTGGTGTCTCTGAACTGCGGTTGTGTAGTCACTGCCACAACCCGCACCAGGACCACCGCGACGACGATGCCACCTGCGGTGATTCTGCACCTTGAAAATATCAGCGCGCAGTCGATGGAGGTGTGGATCGATACTGATTTCTGCATGAGAGGTTACCAATTCACCGTATCTGGTGCGACGCTGGCTGGCGCTGTCGGTGGCCTGACACACGCAGCCGGGCTCTCTGTTTCGGCCGGGGCGACACTGGTTCTGGCTGTTCCTCCCGGCCTCGATCAGAGAATCGACCCCGGTAGTAGCGGGGAGTTGATACAAATGTTGCTAAGTGACTCTTCCGGGTTCGTTTGCACAGGACTTTGGGTAGTAGTCTCCTGCGACGCTAACGCTACTTCACTTCCAGCAGCATCTATCTATTTTCGTCGTGTGGATGGGTCTTTGTGCCGTTCCGATCAGCCGGGATGTTTCTTGTGTAACTTTTGAGCGCCGTGTGGTGCTAACGAACAACGGCCGTAGCCCCAGCGCTAGAGGCGCGATCGGGGAACGTCTGGTGACTTCGCGGGCGCACTTGGCCGTCGCACAGCGCAGTGCAAGGCGATCGTCACCAATCAGGCGAAGAGGAAATCGCCTGTCGTATCCAACGCTCTTGCGCCCGGTTGCATCACTCCGACAGCCGGCTGTGCGTCAATACTGTCAACTAGTGCGCCGTCGGCTGGGCAAAGCGAGGGCGGCGGCGCAAATCTGGGTAGATCACCAATCTAGAATTGCGACAAGAGCTATACGCTTGAGCCGCCGCTCGAGCGTCCCGGAGTAGAACTGCGTTGGATCTTGGATCAACGTGCATGGCGGCTCGGGTTGGCGCGAATACGCTGATGCTCTGGCTTCGTCGTATACACGGCGTAGTCCACGAGCACATAGTCTGGACAGTTTAGACGAGAAGGGGAGGTTTCGAACATGCTAAAGCTCTACACCGCGGCTACGCCCAATGGACAGAAGGTATCGATAGCCCTAGAGGAACTTGGGCTAGCTTATGAGTGGGAGTGGATCCATCTCGACGAGGGCGATCAGAGCAAGCCTGAATTTGTGGCCATGAATCCCAACGCCAAGATTCCGGTTCTAGATGATGATGGGTTGATCATCTGGGAGTCGGGCGCCATCCTCGTCCATCTCGCCGAGAAGCACGGCTGGTTACTGCCGTCGCAGCCGGCAGCACGGGCCGAGGCGCTTGCACTGACGTTTTTCCAGGTCGCGCACGTTGGGCCCAACCTCGGGCGTCTTGGCCAGCAGTTCAACCGCCCCGCCGACGAGCAGAACAAGGAGATGATTGACCTCTTCTTGACCGAGTCGCTGCGGGTAATGGCTGTGATCGACGCTGTCCTTGCAGATGGGCGCGATTACCTCGCCGGCGACTACTCTATTGCCGACATCATGAGCTACCCGTGGCTGCGAGCTGCCCACAATGCACAGGCGGGCTTCTTTACTTCGCTTCCAAAGGTACAGTCGTGGCTTGACCGGGTGGCCGAACGGCCTGCCGTGGCAAAGGGTATGGCTGTTCCTGAGTAGTGGGGGCGCGTGCCTGAGCCGGCGGCTGCGAGTCAGCGCAACATGTCGACGATGGTGACGGTGAGACCGACTAAGTGGATAGCTGCCGCTATCGTTGCGATCGGCTGTGTGGTGTTTACGTCTTGCGTGTCGAAGCCGAGCGTTCCACCACGCAACCTCATAATTATTACCTTCGATACCTGTCGGGCCGACCACGTCAGCGCTTATGGGTACCCGCGCAATACCACTCCGAACGTGGAGGCCTTTGCCGCGCGCTCGGTAGTCTTTGACCATGCCTACTCGACCGCGGCGTCGACCGCACCGGCTTTGTCGTCGCTGATGACCTCGAAGTACCCCCATCAGCACGGGGTGCTCGAGACCTATTCGTTTGCACTCTCTCTTGAGGAAAACACCCTGGCTGAGCGTATGGCGGCGGCCGGCCACGCTACTGGGGCGGAGCTCGGCATCGGCGTGTTGATGCCCTCGCGGCGGCTCGACCAGGGTTTTGAACACTATGGTTTCACTCGTTACACCAACCGCCAGTACTGGCGCACTGGTGACGAGATCACCGAAAGGGCGTTGGCTTGGCTTGCAGCGAATCACGACGAGCCGTTTTTCTTGTGGGTCCACTACTTTGAACCTCACCAGCCCTACAACGTCGTTCCCGCCGATTATCTTTCGCGGTTCGATGGTGTGCCCAACCCCGATCCGCTGCTCGCGCGTGTGCCCGTGGCCTCTCCCTACCGCGAGAGAGTGCAGCGGCGGCTAAACGACTACGATGGTGCCTTGGCCTTTGCCGACAGCGAGTTCGGCCGGCTCATCTCTGTTATAGAGAGCTACGGGCTCTTCGATGATTCGATGATCGTGTTTTCGGCGGATCACGGCGAGACCCTAGGTGAGCATGGCCAGCACGGTCATGTGTTTGGCCTGTGGCAGCCGGTAGTCCATGTGCCTTTGATCATCTATCGCCCCGGTGTTTCTCCAGGTCGCGTAGACGAGAATGTTTCGCTCGTCGACGTCGTTCCCACGGTCATCGAACAGTTTGATTTGCCCGATGATCCCAGTCTGCAGGGTAGGGCACTACCGTTGGCGCGTAGCGGCCTGTTGGGCAGCTCGGTGTTGGCGACCAAGCCCGAGATCGAGCAGGCCGACGTGTTTGCCGAGACCTGGTTCAAAGAGACCCGCGTAGCCATGATCAATACCGGACGCTGGAAGTATGTGGTCGAGCAGAAGCAAGATGGTAGCAGTTCGGCCGAGCTCTATGATCTTGCCGACGACCCAGAAGAGCTGCGTAACCGCGCCGACGAGAAAAGCGATCTAAGCGCTCAACTCGAGCGTGATTTACGTGCCTGGATGATCGGTGACTTTACCAAGCCGGGATTGATCACTCAGAAGCCCGGCGAGCTAGAGATGCTCAAGGCTCTGGGCTATCTGCAGTAATCGGCGGCGGTTCGCCGCAAACGCTGGAACCTGTTAGAAACTGCCGGATATGAGCGTATCAAGGCTGTCCGTAGCGACGGCGAGACTCCTGGCTGTGGTTTTCGCCAGCATCACCATGCTGGCGGCCACGGCGGGGGCGGATAACACGGAGAACAATGTGAGCGAATCCCAAGATCCAATTGCGGCGATCAAGAGTTTTATTGCCGAGCAGAATATCGACAAATCTGGTCGCGAGTGGCGAACCCATCTTGCCGAACCGCCAGCCCTCAGCTTTGATGATTCTAAGAGCTATTATTGGAACCTCGACACGACCCAGGGTTTGATCAAGCTCAAGCTTCTTCCGGCGGTTGCGCCTCAGCACGTCTCGAGCACCATCTATCTAACCGAGCTAGGCTTTTACGACGGCCTGAGTTTTCACCGGGTCATTTCTGGATTCATGGCCCAGGGGGGCTGCCCGGTCGGCCGTGGTACCGGTGGTCCCGGCTACCAGTACGCCGGCGAGTTTGATGATTCGGTCCGTCACGACCGGCCCGGCCTGCTGAGCATGGCCAATGCTGGCCCGGGTACCGATGGTTCGCAGTTCTTCATAACTTTCGTGCCGACTCCGCATCTCGATGGCAAGCACACCATCTTTGGTGAGGTCGTCGAGGGTATGGAGGCGTTGCGCGCTCTCGAAGCGCTTGGCAGTCCTGGTGGCCAGACCAGCCAGAAGCTTGGGATCCGCACGGCAACGATCTCTAGCGAGTGAGCGACTCGCAGAAGAGTCCCTGGGGTGATGCCGAGACCAGGTTCTTCTACGAGCTGACCCCCGATCGCATTCTCGACGCTGTAGAGGCCAGCGGGCTGCGCTGTAGTGGGCGTTGTATGGCGCTCAACAGCATGGAGAACCGCGTCTATCAGGTTGAAATAGAGCTTGACGATGAGGTTGAAACTCCCGGTCAGGAGTTTCGCATCGTCAAGTTCTACCGACCGGGACGTTGGACCAAGCAGCAGATTCTCGAGGAACATCGCTTCTTGCTCGATTTGGTCGAGGCCGAGGTGCCGGCGGTGGCGCCTGAGATTTTTGCCGATGGCTCTACGCTTGCCAAGGTCGGCGATCTGGAGATCTGGTGTGCGGTGTTCCCGCGGGTTGGGGGGCGCGCGCCCGAGGAACTCGCCGATGACAAACTCGAACAGCTCGGCAGGCTCATCGCGCGGCTTCACAACGTCGGGGCTACCCGCCAGGCTGATGGGCGCATACGCCTGGATGAGCAGAGTTACGGCCGAGAGAATCTCGCCTACCTGATCGACTCGGGTACTTTGCCGCCGCATATCAGCGATGGTTATCGCCAGGTAGTCGAGCAACTGTGCAGCACCTGTGAGCCCTGGTTGGCTCAGGCCGGCTATCAGCGCATTCACGGCGACTGCCATCTCGGAAATGTGCTCTATGGGGGCCAGGGCTTTTTTCTGGTTGATTTCGACGACATGGTCCGCGGCCCCTGTGTTCAGGACTTATGGCTACTGGTGCCCGGCGTCGATAACGAAGCTCTGCGTCAGCGCGAGGTGATGCTGGCCGGCTACGAACAGATCCGCGACTTCGACCGTTCGACACTGCGGCTAATCGAGCCACTGCGGGCCTTGCGTTTGGTTCACTTCAGCGCCTGGATAGCCAAACGTTGGGAGGACCCGGCATTCCGCCGTGTCTTTCCCGACTTTGGTACGGATCGCTATTGGGGCGAGGAGCTGGCGCTGCTGCGCGAACAGCTCGCAGTGATGCTCGAAGCGCTCTAGTCGGCCCATGGTCTTTGCGTTGCTGCGCTGGCTTCGGCTGACTACTGAGGGCTTAATTCACCCAGAGCGCACTGTGCGATTGTGAGGAGGAGAACCCCATGTCTGAGATCAAGCTGATCAACCCTGCTGGGACCGAAGCTATTTACGAGGCCTACAAGTTCTCGCAGGCCGTGGTTGCCGATGGCCGAGTCGATGTTGCCGGCCAGGTTGGCATAGGGCC
>CAZPPZ010000230.1:0-5136 GCA_964588545.1 uncultured Myxococcales bacterium
TCCTCGTCAACCTGCGGCTCATCAATCGTTACGTAAGCTTCGCTGGCACTGACGACGAACTCGATCAAGAGACTCTGGCGGCGGTCGTCACGGATTCCTCGCTGCTTGTACCGCCACCACACTTTCTTCTGTGCGTGGTCGAGCGCGGCCGAATAAGCCATCGAGTCATCGTGTCCGACGCTACCCTCGACCCAACTCGCCGCTTCCCTCTCGCGAATTATCCCCACCGCCCGCCGCAACAGCTTGGTGTGCAAGACAGTCTGCAACACCGTAGCCTTGCCGCGGCGTATCAACCTGACCTCGCCATGAGGATCATCGGCGGAAGGGACGACGGCGCGATATACGACTTCCTCGTTCGCCAGTCCGCCTACTTGTGTGATACCCGTATCGGTCGCCATCGCGCCACTGGCTATGAGCAGCGCCAAAAAGGTCTTCATCATGTCTCTATACAGCCTCTCCCCTAACTGCACGCCCCATCAGAATCAGACACGCGGGCAGGACCAAGAGGTCGCAGGCCAGCGCAAGGATCATTGTCGTACCACTGAGCAGCGAGAAATAGGTCGTCGGCTTGAAGCTACCGAAGGCGCCAACCCAGAGCCCCAGCACCAGCACTGCTGAGGTAACCGTAAGCGCCATTCCGGTGTGAGTGGTGACCCTACGTATCGCCGCTGCCGTATCCCCGTCGTATTCTCTGGCAAACCGCACTAAGTAATGAATGGTATCATCAACCGCCATGCCGATCACTACCGCGGCCACCATTACCGTGCCGGTGCTCAAATCTATCCCCAACCACCCCATCGCCCCGGCCGAAACCACCACCGGAATGATGTTGGGAATCATCGACACCAGCACCAGAAGCGGCCGCCGAAGCAGCACCGCCATGGCTGCCACCACTAGCAGCAAGGCCAGTCCAAAAGTGCGCACCTGGCTCGCTACCAGGCGATTGGAGTCGACCACTACCCGGTGAAAGGCGCCCGTGGTCACCATACGGTAGTCTCCGCCAAAACGGTTTTTACCAGCCACGCCGGCCGCCTCGATCAAAGCTCCAGCAGCAAGACTGCCGATGGCACGTACTCGCGCACTAATCCGTGCAACACGGAACTCCGACGAAATCAGGGTCGTGGTCAGTTCCGCATCGGAGGCTTCCAGCAGATCGAAACAATAGAGAAGATCCGCCGAATCGGTGGGAAGCCGGGCCTCGGCGCTGCCGGTCTCTCCGCGGTGCAATTCAGCTATAACATCAGCGATACTCAAGACTGTGACGACGGAATCCTGGGCGACAAGCCACTTAGACATAGCTTCGATCCGCTTAACATCATCAAACGATGTAAGCGGTTCGCCATCACGCCGCGTCACCAGGAACTCAAGAGAGTTCACTCCCGTAAGGTTTGCGTCAATGAACATGGTATCGCGCCGTAACCAGTTATCAGACTTGAAGAAACGAGTTAGATCGGTGTTGCTACGAACCAAAGAGATGCCAACCGCACCCAGCAACGTGATCGCCACAGCTACGGTCAAGACAACATAGGGGCGAGCAATCGAGAGCTCTGCCGACCTCGCTAGCAAGCCAGCCAGCCGCTGCCCCCTACCTCGCCCTGCTCCTCGCGGCGGTTCTACCCAGGTCAGTCCAACCGGCACCAGGGTGATGCCGACGGCAAACGAGATCATCACGCCCAACGCTGCCGAAATGCCAAATTGACGTACCGCCGGGATCTCGCTCAGGGCCAGTGCACCCAAGCCGAAGGCTGTGGTCAGCGCGGTAAACAGGCACGGTGCAATCAAGGGCCTGACCGAAGTAACGATCCTCTCGACCCTGCCACTACCGGTGCCACCTTCGAGCCAGCCGTAATAGATATGAACACTGGTGGCCACCGACAAGACCATGACCACCGGAGACAGCAGCGAGGTAATGGTATTCAACGATAGTCCGGCCAACGCGTATGCTCCAAGTGTCCACACCAGGCTAACTGCGGTAACCATCAACGGCAGAACGACAGCCGCTGGCCGCCGCCCAAATCCCCAGAGCACGATCGCCAAAACGACAACGGCCAGTGGTACGAAAATCTCCTGGTCGGCCTGTATGAGTACCGCCACCTCATGCTTGTGTGCCGTCAGCCCGGTAACCCGCACCTCAGCCGGCGGCGCCACATCTGCAGCCAAACGCCTTGCCGCAGCTATGATCTCCGCTCGGTAGTCATCGTCACCACTGCGGTCTTCAATCTCTACGAACAACCCTGCCGTGGTCCGGTCCTCCGAAACGAGGAGGTTGGTGTAGTGGGAACTGCGCTCCAGCGCTCTCTTCAAAGCCGCGAGGCTTGATTCGTCGAAGGGTGGCTCAACCAATCGAACGGTCTTGGCGCCGGCCAACCCTGAGACCACCTGCTGTGCCGTGGTCAAATCGATCACCCGCGCTACACCATCCAAGCCGGAAAGATCAGCGCTCAAGCCAGCAAGCATCACAAGGCCCTCAGGGCTGAGTAGATGGGGATGAGAGAGTGCTACAAGCAGACCTTCGTCGCCCCCAAACTCTCGCTTGAAATCATCCAAGGCCGCCACCAATGGAGGATTGGCAGCGCTCATAGAATCGTTGCTACGCTCGATGTCGACCCCGCTGGCTTTCCATCCAAGAAAAACCGTCATCGAGATAAGCGCGATTAGGTATATCCCGCGCCCCCTGCCAAGGAGCCAGGTCACGCGAAGGCAGGCCTGGTCGGTTGAGCTCCCGTATCAATCACCGCGAGACCGAGGATACAGGTAAATAGGCGAAGACCATGCGCGCTCTTCGTTGAGGGTCAAACAGTCGTCAGTACCATCGGTGCGATAGTCCCCGTAGCAAGGATCTACGCTAACGCAGGCTCCACTGGCGTCGCGGCTACAGCGTAGTCCGCCGGCGTTGATCGCCTCGGTCGGTTCCTGAATGGCACGCACATAGTAGAGGGCATCGCGTCCCGTAGACATAAAGTATGGATCACTAAACTCGACAGCACAGCCTAGACTGTTGCCGGGGCACTCAAAGAGACGCCAGGGATCATCGATGAGCGACTCTACCGGTTCATCCGCATAGGCCTGCGGACGAATACGAACCACTTCGATCCGTGTAATCGCGTGTCTGCGGTCACCGGGATTGTAACACTCACCACGACACAAGCGCTCAAGGCGATCACTACCCAGACTCCCCAAAGCCAAGCGCGGACATCCGGGCAACTGCTCGTAGCTACCAACAGCGCGAACCCGAAAACGTGGAGCCACAGCGAGCTCGACGCTACCACCCATGTTGATCAGACCTTCGGGCCCGTTTAGCAAGTCGAACCAGAGCAGGATGCGCTCGCCGCTGGTCCCGTATACCTCACGTGACTTCAAAGCAGCCCAAACATCGTCTCGGGAACGCCCCTCTGTGTGCACCGCAACTAGCCCCCCGGTCATAAAGAATGAGGCCTGACGCTCAAAATCAGTGGTCTGATAGGGCTTGAGATCCGATTTGAGTGGATCGAACGCTCTCGACTCCGGCGTAGGCTCTTCGCGCGACTGTGGATACACACGTTCGAACCACTGGCGATCACGCGGACCGGCCGACTCGGTATTGAAGCGCCGGTCAAGCTCCTTGTATCCGGTACCGGGTCGCGCACGGTGGTTGTCGCTCGAAGCTATGAAACCAAATTTGAAGCGCCGCGGATTATTAGCATCGTCAAACCTTGAAAGAGCCATGACGTACTGTGCAGATCCACCAGGACGATAGTTCATCGAGGGGTTGAAGCAGTCGGGACAGCTACCGCAATCGAGCCAGTCGCTGAGCTCGGCACCAGGCACGGTCAAGCGACCAGACAACCCCGCCGCGAGAAAATCACTGCGTGCCTTTTCGACGCGTTGCTGACAGGCCTCAGACTCACCGACCTCGCAACGTCCACGTATGATCTCCCCCGCTCGCCAGCAACAAGCCTCATAACCATCAACCGGCTCGGGACAGCTAAGCTCACCGTCGTCACCGTATATCGCCGCCCGCCAGCTACGATACTCTTCAGAGTTGCCGTGTCCCGAGTAAACCTCGAAGAGGGTTTGCCTAGTCGGGTCGTGCTGATCAGCGGCAAGCTGCTTGTCCCAGCTCGACGCCTGCGGGGTGTAAAGCCCCCAGGTAGTCCCATGAGGAATAACCAACGAGTCGAAACCCCACTGCGCGAGCTTCTCGAAAAGCTCGCGGGGAGTCGCGGCCCCCTCCATACAATCATCGGGTAGTTTGCGAGTATCGACCCCCGCTGCGCATTCCGCGACGGCACGGGTATCGGCCACGAAGCGATTGAGGTCGAAGTAGCGCTGGCGATTGGGCCAGTCGAGCAGCGGCAGTATCATACTCTGCCAGCGCGGCTGTCCCTGCCGCATCGCCCAGTACGAGTAACTCGCCGAATGTATGGGTCGGCGCGGAAGCTCGTCCTCAGCCAAGCCGGGGAATACTACGTTCTTGTGCCCATAGTGTTCGGCCGGGCTGCGACCGACCTGGGACCATTCCCAACCAACAAAAGCGACGGTATCCGGATCCGCAGGGTCACCAGCAATCGCGTTGCACTGGCGAATCGCATTCTTGGTCTGGCGCCAACGATCAGGTGTCAACGATTCCGCGTGGTCGTTGATGCTCCAGAAGTCGAGTACCGAACAATAGCGGGCGAAATCGCAGGCATCGGCTACAGGCCGGGCACCTTCACCCTGCATTATCGGTAACCCCATCATGAACGCATCTGCCGAGAAGGTAGTGTGGACGTGCAGATCGCCGAAGAGAATCTGCTTATCCGGCCTGGCAACTCCCGCAGCGCTAGACAAGGCCTCAGCGGCATTGGCACGCAGGGCTTCACGTGCCCTAAGCGACGCCCGGGGCAGCCGTGGAGCGGTAATGACCCCCGAACTCTCTGGCTTACCGCAGCCTGTGGATAACAACAGGCCCACCACCGCAACGCAGCGCCCCAGCCCCCCTCTCCAGCCCTTGTTCCACCGTCCCGGCACCGTGATTACTAAGTAACAGCTAAAAGTGACCGGGCCAATTGAACGACAAACGGCCTGGCTCTCAGTGAGCCAGGCCGCGCGAGCGAAACGGAGAGATGTCCGCCCCATTCGCTATCATCCGGATCTGATCATATCCGTCCGCGGCTG
>CAZPPZ010000231.1:0-5120 GCA_964588545.1 uncultured Myxococcales bacterium
CGGGCGTACCGTCGGTGCCGGCGTCGTCGGCAAGATAATAGAGTAGGCGTAGGCGGGACGAGAATGAGGCAACGGTCATGATGAGCGAACGCATACGTATTCGGCTGAGGGCATACGACCACCGTATCCTGGATCAGTCGGTGCGTGAGATTGTCGATGCCGTAAAACGCACGGGGGGACGCGTCGCTGGCCCGGTGCCGCTGCCAACGCGGATTGAGCGCTTCACGGTTAACCGTTCGCCTCACGTGGACAAGAAATCGCGAGAACAGTTCGAGATTCGCACGCATAAGCGTCTCATAGACATCGTCGAGCCAACTCAGCAGACCATCGATTCGTTGGGCAAGCTCGACCTGCCTGCAGGCGTCGATGTGGAGATAAAGCTCCACTAGTTGGAGGGTCGAAGTGCTGGGGCTCATAGGAACTAAAGTCGGCATGGCGCAGATCTTTCGCGAGGGCGGAGAGCTAGTGCCGGTTACTGTGGTCAAGGCTGGACCGTGTACGGTGACGCAGGTTCGTACCCGTGACGTTGACGGCTACGATGCTATCCAACTCGGTTTTGGCGAAAAACGGCGCGATCGCCTTACCAGGGCCGACTTCGGCCAGGCTAGGGCGACTCGCGGTGACGACGCAGCGGGCTACGTGAGTCTGGCTGAAGTACGCGTGGATAATCCAGCCGAGTACAAGGTCGGCCAGGAGCTAAAGCTCTCCGAAGTGTTTGCTGAGGGCGATCGTGTTGATGTGACCGGTACGACCAAGGGCAAAGGTTTTTCAGGTGTTGTACGTCGTTACGGTTTTGCCGGACAGACGGCTACCCATGGCACCCACGAATCTTTCCGTGGCGCGGGCGGCATCGGTGCCTGTGCTTATCCCGGCAAGGTTTTTAAGGGCAAGCGAATGGCGGGCCATATGGGCAACGTGCGGCGCACCGTACAGAACCTCGAGATCGTCTCGATACGCGAGGACGAGGATCTGCTGCTGGTCAAGGGCGCGTTGCCAGGATCGCGAGGCTGTGAAGTCCTGGTCCGGCGCGCGGTGAAAGGGGAGTAGGGAGCCAGCGGTATGAGCGAGCGCAAAGCAATAGAGCTCCCGGTTGTCGATGCGGCCAACGCCGAGGTCGGCAAAGTGGTACTTCCCGAGCTGTTTTCTACTCGTGTAAGCGATGCTGTGATGTTTGAGCAGGTCCTCGCGCAGCGCGCGAGCAGGCGTCGAGGTACGGCTTCTACCAAGAGTCGCGGCGAGATTCGCGGCGGAGGCAAGAAGCCTTGGCGGCAGAAGGGAACCGGCCGCGCTCGTGCGGGGAGCACGCGTTCACCGATATGGCGCGGTGGTGGCACCATCTTTGGTCCCAAGCCTCGCTCTTATGCTTACCGCCTGCCCAAATCGGCCCGGCGTGCGGCTCTGTGCAGCGCTTTGGCGCAGAAGGCGCGCGACGGTGAGGTTCGGGTGATCGACTCCTTGGGTTTCGATCAGCCCAAGACCAAGAAGATGCGGGGCTTACTCGAGAGTTTGGGCATCGGTGCTTCGGTACTGGTGGTGATTGCCGATCGCGACTCGGCGGTGGAGCTGTCGGCTCGCAATCTCCACCGCGTGGCGGTTATGCCGGTTGCCGGGCTCAACGTTTACGACATCTTGCGCCACGAGATTCTGCTTGTTTCCAAGGACGCACTCGCGGCTATCGAGGGGAGGCTGGCGACATGAAAGACTTATTTGCCGTCGTTCGCTCGCCGCTGATCACCGAGAAGGGCACGCACGTAGCCGAGACCTCCAACCAGGTGGTTTTTAAGGTTGCGCGTAGCGCTACCAAGCCGGAGATCGCCGACGCTATCGAGAAGCTGTTCGGCGTAAAGGTTTGCGCGGTTCGCACCATCAACTACCTAGGGAAGGGACGCAAGCAGGGCGGACGCAAGGTAGGGCGCGCCAGCAGCTGGAAGAAGGCCTACGTGACTCTGGCCGAGGGGCAGTCGCTTGACCTGCTCGACGAAAAGGCGTGAGGACGATCGATGGGGATTAAAAAATTTAAGCCTACCTCGCCGGGTCGACGTCTGATGACGGGGTTGGACTTTTCCGAGCTTACAGCCGGTGTCGAACCCGAGAAGTCGTTGCTGCGTACGCTCAGGAAGAAGGGTGGGCGTAATGCCAACGGTAGGATCACCACTCGGCACCGTGGTGGCGGACACAAGCGACGTTTTCGGCTGATCGACTTCCGTCGCAACAAGGACGGTGTGCCGGGCAAGGTCGTCTCGGTAGAGTATGACCCGAACCGATCGGCGCGAATTGCCTTGGTTTGCTATGCAGACGGAGACAAGCGCTACATCCTGGCCCCCGCCGATATCGGCGTAGGCACGGTTATCGAGGCCGGTCCGGGCTCGGACATAAAGCCGGGCAACGCCATGGCGCTTGAGTCGGTGCCGGTTGGAACGGTGGTACACAACGTCGAGCTCAAGGTCGGCGCCGGTGCAAAGTTAGCACGTGGGGCCGGTACCGGTGCTCAGTTGGTGGCCAAGGAAGGTAACTATGCTCTGTTGCGGCTGCCCTCAGGGGAGCTTCGCAACGTTCGCAAGGAGTGTCGAGCAACCGTCGGTACGGTTGGCAATGCTCAGCACGAGAACATTAGGCTGGGTAAGGCTGGCCGTTCTCGCTGGTTAGGGAGGCGTCCGAGGGTTCGCGGTATTGCCATGAACCCGATCGATCACCCCCACGGTGGTGGTGAAGGGCGCTCCAAGGGTAATCACCCGACCACGCCATGGGGTAAGCCGGCCAAAGGTTACCGCACGCGAAGTAATAGCCAGAGCGACAAGTATATCGTCGCGCGCAGAAAGAAACGGCGCTAGGAGATGAGAAGTTGCCCAGGTCGGTAAAGAAAGGACCATTTATAGACGCTCACCTGCTGAAGAAGGTGGAGGCGCAAAGTGTTGACGACCGCCGTCCGATCAAGACCTGGTCGCGCCGCTCGATGGTGATTCCCGATATGGTCGGTTACACCATCGCGGTGCATAATGGGCGGCGTTTCATGCCGATTTACGTGACCGAGAACATGGTCGGGCACAAGCTCGGCGAGTTTGCGCCGACGCGGACTTACCATGGTCACTCGGGTGCGCGTAAAGCGGACGTACGCAAATAGAAGGGCAGCGGTCGGGACGACGTCATGGAGAGTAGAGCAGTAACGCGACACGTTAGAATTTCACCACGCAAGGCGCGTTTGGTTGTCGACTTGGTGCGCGGCAAGGGGATTGAGGCGGCTCTCAATATTCTTCAAGTGACACATAAGAAAGCCGCTCCGATCATTGCCAAGACTCTGCGTTCTGCGGTTGCTAACGCTGAGGATACGCAAAACGTCGACGTCGACCGCTTGTACGTGAAGACCGCCTTTGTTGACGAAGGGCCGACTTGGAATAGATGGCGTGCTCGAGCGCAGGGGCGCGCCACGCCGATCGCAAAGCGCACCAGCCATATTACGCTCATCGTCGACGAGCGCTGAGGCAGAGGACGAGAATTTACCCGTGGGACAAAAGACACATCCAAAAGGTTTTCGACTCGGTATCACCGAGAACTGGGACTCGCGTTGGTTCGCTCGCGAGAACTACGCCGATCTGTTGCAACAGGATATTCGCATCCGCGAGTTCCTGCGCCGCCGCCTGGCTCATGCTGGCGTTCCCCGCATCGAGATCGAACGCGCGGCGAACAACGTAAAGGTGAACATCCACACGGCGCGGCCGGGGATCGTCATCGGCAAGAAAGGCGTCGAGATTGAGAAGCTCAAGCGTGAGGTAGTGGCGATAGCGGGCCAAGACAGCTTTATTGAGATCCACGAGATCCGCCGCCCGGATCTGGATGCACAGTTGGTGGCCGAAAACATCGCCATGCAGCTGGTCCGCCGCATCATGTTCCGCCGGGCGATGAAAGAAGCCGTTTCCAGAGCGATGCGTATGGGTGCTTTGGGCATCCGCGTTCAATCTGGAGGTCGCCTGGGTGGTCACGAGATCGCGCGCACCGAGTGGTATCGCGAAGGTCGGGTGCCTCTGCACACGCTTCGCGCTGATGTACAGTTCGGCTTGGCCGAGGCCAAGACTACCTTTGGCATCATCGGTGTGAAGTGTTGGGTCTATCGCGGCGAATCGAGCGCCGGAGTGCGTGATGAGCGCAAGGTCGCGGTGGGAGGCTGAGGCATGCTCGCGCCCAAGAAAACCAAGTATCGTAAGATACAGAAGCAGAAGGGACGTGGCCGTGGGCTTGCCTATAGCGGCAATAAACTGTCGTTTGGGGACTACGGACTAATGGCGACCAGCCCCGCGCGTATCACGGCGCGGCAGATTGAGGCGGCACGAATCGCGATCACCCGTCACGTCAAGCGTGGTGGTCGCGTGTGGATCCGGATTTTTCCTGATCTGCCCTACACCAAGAAGCCGGCCGAAGTGCGTATGGGCAAGGGCAAGGGCGCTCCCGAGGGCTGGTGCTGCCCGGTCAAGCCGGGGCGTATGCTGTTCGAAATGGAAGGCGTCAGCCTTGAGCTGGCTCGCGAGGCGCTGAGGTTGGCCTCACAGAAACTGCCGTGTTCGACACGGGTGTGTCTGCGCGAAGGGGCGGGTCATGGCGAGTAAGCTTAACGACGAACTCCGGGGCTTGCCGCTTGGTGAGCTCAAGGCGCGTGAGAGCGAGTTACGCGAGAAGTTGGCAAGGCTTGGGATGCAGCGCCAGGCCAGGCGGCTCGACAAGACCGCGGAGCTAGGCGCCACAAAGAAAGACTTGGCGCGGGTGCTAACCGTACTCGCAGAAAAGAAGCGCGTTGAGACCCCGCAGGAGGATGCCAGCTGATGCCTGAGCAGGATAGGAGCCGAGCGCGGACGCGCGAGGGCGTCGTGGTAAGCGCGGCAATGGACAAGACCATCGTGGTGTCCGTCAAGCGCAAGATCAAACACGCCCAATACAAGAAGTATATCAACGTCAGCAAGAAGTACGTGGCTCACGATGAGGCCAACGAGTGTGCTGTTGGCGACCGGGTTGTCATTCGAGAGTCGCGGCCGCTGAGCCAGCGCCAGCGCTCGCGGCCGGGTGTTGGTGTGTTCGAGAGGATGACAGACGCGGCGGAGGGACACGGCGCGCGCAGCGTCGCACAGGCAACG
>CAZPPZ010000232.1:0-5114 GCA_964588545.1 uncultured Myxococcales bacterium
GCCCCACTGCGGGAGGGGGAGAAAATGCGCACGCCTGAGCCGTTTCTTGCTCTTTCCGCGCGGGCGAGGGCAAGCCGCAAGGCTGGCTCTGACCCCCACGATTGGGGGTGAGAGCCAGCCTCAGCCGTAACCCATGCTTTGTAAAAAGAGCTCGACGCTTTGGAAACGCATGAAAGGGTTAGAGTTTTTCTCCTCACCTATGGTCGAGGTGCTAGCCGCCGCGTAGTTGTGACCGGGGTAGAGTACGGTGGCGTCGGGAAGCTTTTTGAGCTTGTCGGTAAGGCTGTAGTAGAGATCCTCGGCGTTGCTGCCCGGCAGGTCGACTCGCCCGCAGGCGCCAATGAACAGCGTGTCGCCGGCGATGAGCTTGCCGTCTACCAGGAAGCACAGCGATCCTGGGGTGTGACCGGGGGTGTGGATGATGCGTAGCGCGAGCTCGCCGATATCCAGCGTGGTCTCACCATCGACACTGACGAAATCACTGGACTCCAGCCCCAGCGTGCTCTTGACGTAGGGAGCCTCGGCTTTGTGCATGTAGATCTTAACCGGCCGGGTCTCGAGCAACTCGGTGACTCCGGGGATAGACTGTCCAAACAAGTTGCCGCCGATGTGATCGGGGTGAAAGTGGGTAACCAGGGCGCCGCCAAGCGTCATACCGTCGCTGTCTAGAACCTCGAGTATGGCCGGGATGTCCCAGGCCGGATCAACCACCATGGCCTCGCGTTTATCGCTGTCGCCGATCAGGTAGACGTAGTTGGCCATCGGGCCCATCGGCAGCTGGCGCAGGTAGAGGCTCACGGTAGTTTCTTGCTCGCTGCGCCGCGCTCGTGGCGGTTTTGCCACAGCGTTTCACTCTGCCCGGTCTTCAGGGCGATCCAGCGTGCCTGCACGAAAAACAAGTCGCTCAGGCGATTTAGGTAGCGCGCCGTCCACGGACCGCTCTGTGCCTCTCTTACCAGAGCGGTGACCAGCCGCTCGGCACGTCGGCATACGGTACGAGCCAGGTGGAGCACGGCTGCAGCTGAGCCTCCGCCCGGTAGTACGAAGGAGCTCAGGGGTTCTAGCTCGGTTTGCAGCTCGTCAATGAAGCTCTCCAAGCCGGCGACCTGTTGCTCGCCGACCTTCACCATGCCCTGGTACTCGGCCTGGGGAGGGGTGGCCAGTTCAGAGCCCAGATCGAAGAGTTCTTGTTGCACCAGCCCGAGCATTTGATCGAGTCGTGCTGCGGCTTTACTGGCCTGGCAGGGGGGCTGGGCGAGACTGGCACGCACCATGCCGACCACCGAGTTGAGCTCGTCGAGGTCGCCGTAGGCGGCAATGCGAGCCTGGTCCTTGTCTACCCTATCGCCACCGACCAGGGCGGTTTTGCCGTCGTCGCCGCTGCGGGTGTAGACGCGATTTATGCGAATTGCCATGGGTTTATGCGCCGCGCCCGCCGGGCTAGTCGCTCACGCGGGCGTCTATCAGCTCGAGCAGCCGGCTGGGTTTGATGGGTTTCTTGAAGATTACGTCCTTGAGGCCCCCTACCTTAGAGCGCTTGAGTACGTGATTCTTGTCGTAGTAGTAAGCGGTCATCAGTACCACCGGCAGTTCCGGGTAGGCCTCGCTGAGTCTTTCGAACAGATCGTAGCCGTCCATGTCGGGCATGAATACGTCGCTGAGCACTAGATCGACCCGGCGCTCGCCTACATAGCGCAGCGCTTCACTACCGCAGGCGGTGGTGATCGTCGAGGCTCCTTCGGCGCTGAGGATTTCAGCCACAGAACTGCACACGTCGGCGTCGTCATCGACAACGAGAATGGTTTTGCCCGCCAGCAGGCTATGCCCATTGTGCCCGCGCGCCGGTTCTTCTTCTTGCTCGGCCTGCAGCCCGAGGTCGGTCATGAGTTTTCCGGGCAGATACTCGATGGTGCCGTAGGTTCCCGCCGAGGCCATCTCGCCGACGCGTTCGACTATAGCCTGGATATGCCGCAGTTCGCGTTTCATCGAACTCAGGCGGTCGTGTTCTACCCGGTAGTCGTCTTGAGAGGCCTTGTTGCGTAGGTAGCGCTCGATCATCTCTACGTGATTGACGAGCGATTCCAGCGGGTTGTTGACTTCGTGGGCCAGTCCTATGGCCAGCTCACCCAGCGTCTCGATCTGCTCGTGGAGCATCAGTTCAGCAATATCCTTGGCGAAGCCTATACTGCCGTGTTCCTTTCCTTTGGGGTCGTAGATGATCGAGCCCGACATGGCACATGCCACGGTGGCCCCGGCCTTGGTCTTTAGAGCGGTTTCAAAGTTACGAATATGCCCCACCCCGGCGTGCTCACTCGAGCGCAGTGCCGCCATGACCCGCTGTGCTTCCTCGGGCGAGGGGTAGAGCATGTATACATGCTCTCCTAGTACTTCTTCCGGACTGTAGCCGAGAATCTGCTTGGCACCGTCGTTGTAGAAGATGACGGTGCCGGTATGATCGGCCGCCACGACGATGTCGGGAGAACTCTCGAGCAGTCGTTCGAAGTAGACTTTAGGAAGCTCTTTCACTCCCGGTACTGACGGCTCCGGTGCGACCGTGGCTCCTCCCTGCCAGGTGCGGGGCAAGGGGCTCACGGTAATCTCTAATCCAGACCATGTTATGGCCCGCTGCGTTAGCGGTCAAGAAACGGCTTTGGCATAATCGCTCAACGCTTGTGCGAATCTTTTTGACTATATCTCGTTCGGCCTGGCCGCTGGTGCTGCTGATGGCGCTAGTGCTGGCCTCTGGCTGTTACTGGCTACGCTACTACGACCTCATGGAGACCCATGTCGAGCTGATGGAATCTATGGCCGACAGTGGCGGACGAATTCTGGAAGCGGGCTCGCGCAGCCTGGTTCCCAGCGACATTTCGCGTCTAGCCTACCCGCTCGAGCGAGCCCGGCAGTTCGCCGAGATATCTAGAAAGCGCTACGCCGAGCGAGAATCGCTCGCCGCCTTCGATGCTGTGGTCGCCGCTTACGGCGAGCTACATCGCTACCTCGACCGTATCCGCGTCCAGGATCGCAGCGAGGAGCATCTAAGAACAGTGGCCGAGCTACTCAGCCGGGTCCACGCTAGCGCAGCGCGCACCCGTGAACTCATCGAGCGGGAGCGGCGCTGAAGGGCGAGCCCAGCGCATTTATACCCTCTACTTGTTGTTGGCTGCGTTCCAGTCGGCGAGAAAAGCCGCCAAGCCTTTGTCGGTGAGCGGGTGTTTGACCATCTGCTCGAGCGCCTTGAAGGGACAGGTGGCTACATCCGCGCCCATTTCGGCAGCTTCGATGAAGTGGCCCGGACCGCGAATACTGGCGACCAAAACCTCGGCGGCGTAGTCGTAGTGGCCGAGAATCTCAACCAGCTCGCCGATCAGGCGCATGCCGTTGGTGCCGATATCGTCGAGACGGCCGACGAAGGGGCTTATGTAGCGCGCACCTGCCTTGGCCGCGAGCAGCCCTTGGGCAGCCTGAAACACCAAGGTTACGTTGACGTCGATGCCTTCGTCGGAGAGGCGCCGGGTGGCCTTCAAACCCTCGATGATCATTGGACACTTGACGACGATGTTGGGGTGGAGCTTGGACAGCCGCCGCCCCTCGTCGACCATGCCATCGGCATCGGTGGCGACTACCTCTGCACTGATAGGCCCGTCGACCACCGCACAGATGTCCTCGAGCACGTCCTCAAAGCGACGGCCGGTCTTGGCAATTAGCGAGGGATTGGTCGTGCAGCCGTCGATTATTCCCCACGAGGCAGCCTCGCGGATCTCGGCTATGTCGGCACTGTCGATGAATATCTTCACAGGGCGGTTTCCTCTGGATTGGCGCTAACTATCATCTAGTCCGCGCTAGTGTTTATAGAGATGAATCTTCTTGTCGTCGGCGCAGGCGACCAAAAGAGTAGAGATGGTCTGGGCCAGTGTGGGGTGCTTCAAGGCCGGCACTAGTTCGCTAAGTGGCAGCAGCACGAAGCGTCGCTCGGCAATCCCAGGGTGGGGCAGGGTCAGACGCTTACCCTTGAGGATCTCGCTATCGAAGAGCAGGATGTCTAGATCGATGATCCGCGATACGCTCTTCTTGCTCTTGTCCTTGTCGCGCTTTCGGCCGAGATCGCTCTCGACGCGTTGTAGGGCCTTGAGTAGATCAGTGGCCTCGAACTCGGTATCGACCTCAACCACGCCATTGAGAAACCAGTTGCGGGCGGCCCCGTGGGGTTCACTCTCGTAGAGCGATGACTGCCGCGTGATCTTGGTATCGGCAAGCTCGTTGATGTGGGCAATGGCCTTGCGGTAGGTGGCCAAGCGGTCACCTAGATTAGTGCCTACCCCTATGTATGCCGTGTAACCCATAAGCGACGGGCCTCGGAAAGCCGCAACTGCCCGGAATATTGGGACTACTTAGCGGGTTCACGCCGAGCTGGCAAGGCACTGCGCGAGCCGCTTGCACAGCGCCTCGCGCGGCTTCCCAGCTTGGCTAGGCGATCACGTCGCGCATCGAGTACAGCCCGGCGGGTCGCCTGGCCAGCCATAGTGCAGCACTAATCGCACCCGCGGCCAGGCAGTCGCGAGAGCTGGCACGATGGCTGAGCTCGAGCCGTTCGCCATTGCCCAGCAGCATTACCGTGTGGTCACCGGCGGCGTCACCGCCGCGCAGCGCCAACACGCCGATCTCGCGCTGCGGCCGCTCACCGACCAGGCCAGAGCGCTGAGTTAGTATGTCGGCGTCGGGTTCCAGCCCTTTACCGCGCGCTGCGGCTGCGGCCAAGGCCAGGGCGGTACCGCTCGGCGCGTCCTTCTTGCGGTTGTGGTGGAGTTCGACGATTTCGCAGTCGAAGGCCTCACCGAGTCGCTTGGCGGCGTCTTCAACTAGTCCCAGCAAGACGTTGACGCCCAGGCTCATGTTGGGGGCGATCAGCATCGGTGCCTGCTTTGCCAGCCGCTCGGCCTCGGCGCGCTCTTCTTCGGAGAATCCGGTGGTGCCAATCACCATGGCGGTTGCGCTCGCAGCGGTCTCACGCAGGTGCGACAGAGAGGCTTGCGGTGAGCTAAACTCGACGACCACGCGGCCCGGGGCGCGCTGGCTGCCGAGCTCGGCGGGCATACTCACGCCCCCATCACCGCCAC
>CAZPPZ010000233.1:0-5100 GCA_964588545.1 uncultured Myxococcales bacterium
GCAAGCTGCCGTCATGCCGTTCTTGGGTAAGAGTTCGATGTTTGATATTGACAAGATATGCAATCTCGCACACTTAACCGACGGACTTATCCCTTATCCGGCTGTGGTAGTCGATGGTGGTTTTCAGGTCTAGGCCCCAGGGGGGCGGGACCATGCAGATAGAGTCGGCTACTTCCCAGGCACACTCGAGGTAGTCGTTAATTTGGCTTTCGCTTCCGCAGGCGACGAAGGCGCGGACCATCTCGTCGGGAACCAAGCGTGCCGCTGCCGCCAGGTCGCCCTTGGCGATGGGCTCCTGCAGCACCCGTGCCTGCTCGCCGAAGCCTCTATCGGCAAAGTAGCGCTCGTACTGGGAAATGCCGCCGTAGAAGGCAACCGTGAGACGGGAATCGTCGATGCCTTGCTGAGGATTTGGGTGCGGCGCCGCCCACACCCACAGATTAACGTGTAGCTCCTCGCGACAGCGGCCGCTCTTGGCCAGCCCCTTGGCAAGTTCACCCTCTACCATCTGCTTGGCCCACTCGTTGGTCCACATCGGGTGACCAATTAGCCCGTTGGAAATCTCGCCGGCCAAACGCACGGCGGGCCGGCCTAGAGCCGCAGTCCAAATCGGGATGTCTTCGCGAAGAGGCGGCGCGGTGGCTTGGAACTCGGCAAAGCTGGCTTTGTAATACTCGCCCTCAAAGGGTTGCAGACCCTTGTGGGCATTGGCGACGATGTAGCGAACCGCGCGCACGGTTTCGCGCAGATCGCTAAGCGGTTTGCGCCGTGGAACACCGTGAAAGCCCTCGGTCCAGGGCAAGGCACTGGCGCCGAGACCGAGAATAAATCGACCGTCGCTGATACGATCCATGTCCATCGCGGTCATCGCCGTCTCCAACGGGCTGCGTGTACATGCGATCGCGACACCGCTGGCAAGCTGCAAGGTCTCGGTAGCCGCCGCCGCCACGGCCAGCACCGGAAAGGGCGCACCGTGCACCTGGGCAGCAAAAACCCCCTGCCGACCATCGGCCTCGGCTTCCTTGGCAATCATGCTGAGCAAGGCAGCCGGTAGCGCGGGTATCACCCCCCAGTACTTTCGTCGAGTGTTGCTGTCAGACCTCATAATGTTTGCCTCGCGCGCCCCGGCTACAGCTGGTCACTTCATCTCGATGTTTACAGTCATAGGAGAGCTATCAAACGAGAATCGCGCCTCATCGTAGCTCGGCTCACCGAAGCGCAGGCTTGGATTGTTGGAAAAGCCCACGTCTTCCTTGGGGATACCGAGGAAGTTCTTATCAAGCTCATCGTTGCCATTCGCGTCATGGTAGACTTTGATCGCGTAATCCCCGAACGGAAGCGCCGAGAACAGCCATCGCGACTCGCCGCCGTGAATCTCCGTGACCACCCGCCGCAGCGCTTCCGCCTCAAACGAAAACTGCTCAGCAGAGCTGACCAGGACGATCTTCAGCTCACCCGCGTCGCTGACAAGGCCCGAGATGGCGAGCGTCAGCTCACCAAGCTCGGCTGCATTCTCCGCGGCCATCACCTGCGAGAGCCCTAACGTGCCAGCTAGAGCGGCGGCCCACAAGCCCGCTTTCCATGCTCTCATATTCTTAGCTCCCAGGAGTCGCATCGCGGCAGTGGCCGAGCGCGGGTCACGCAGCAGTCGTCACACCATTACAAACCACAACTATCTTTCCGGCTACAGCTCCGCTCTCGATCAGCTCGTGGGCGCGCCCGGCCTCCTCGAGCGGTATACACTCGGCGATGACCGGACGGATCTCGCGCTTGGCAAGAAGATCCAAGAGCTCGATCAGATCTCTGCGAAACTCCTCGGGCCGTTCACGCTTCTCATCAGCCACGCTGTAAAAGCGAACCTTGCGTCCATCAGGCACTGCCCTGAGCAGTCCCAGCAGCGCCATGCTTGCCGCCAAGGTCGGCATCGATGCGCGCGAATCGTGAATCGCACTCTGCACTCCGTAGGCGATCAGTCGCCCCTCGCTGCGCAGGCTACGGTACGAGTGCCAAAAGTTGCGGCCTCCGACCCCATCGAAGACGACGTCCACGCCACTGGGTGCGAGTTTAGCAAGTTGTGCGCGGAAGTTCGCCGCCTGGTAGTCGATGGGCTCCGCGCCGGCGGCGGCCACCACCCCAAGCTTGCGCTTCGATGCGCTGCCGTACATTTCAAGGCCGACCAAGTTGCCGAGCTGCAGCAGAGCCGTGCCCACCCCACCAGCCGCACCATGCACCAACACCCGCTCATCGCGTTTGACCGCGGCAAAGCGATGGAGCAGCTGATAGGCGGTAACATAGTTGAGAACAATGCTTGTCGTCTCGTTAGGATCCAGCCCCGGCGGCGCAGCAACGAGCTCCTCAGCCACCAGATTGATGTACTGAGCGCAGCCACCCCGGATGGTCAACGCCACCACCGGCTGCCCGACCTCGAAGCCACTGACTCCGGGACCCAGCCGGTCAATCGTCCCGGCAATGTCGTAGCCCGGCGTAAATGGCGGCTTGGGGGTTCCGGGATAGACCCCATAACGCATCAACACGTCCGCGAACGCTACACCGCTAGCCTGAATCTTCACACGAACTTCGCCCGCGGCCGGATCCTCGAGCTCGTCTTCGACCAGGCGCAGAACCTCGGGGGCACCTCTGCGAGTGACAACTACATGTTTGTATTTCATCTACTCTGTTACTCCCGTGCTGCCGCTAGTCTCGCCCACGGCAGCGCTGACCATCTCACGTCGAACTCTGCAGGCTTTCTTCAAATGAAGCCTGTTCGCAGGCGATAGCGGCGACCAACGCTCCCAACTCAAAGAGTTCGAACGCATAATGCACGCCGATCTTCTGTGCGCGTCCCGCGATCAACATTGTCGCCATCGCGACCACGGCCATCGCCATTCACGACCGAGCAAGCGACAAACACCAACGTCTCCACATGGGGACTTTGCGGGCAAAAAAAGGGCCCTTGGTCTCACCTGCTGCTCTCCGCCAACGGGGCAGCCCCGGCCATAGTTCCCAGCGTTGCGCTGACTATTAGATCAATTGCCTGCTCAAGCTCGGCCCAACCCTGCTCGGTGTGCAGGTCGATGCCAGCATAAACGTCGCAGTTGCGTGATCGCACCAACAGGTAGGTGGTCGCCGCCACGATCAACGCTGCTACCGCCCGCCACTCGGCCACCGCAGGTCCGTCATTTCCTAGTTTCTCACGAAGCCTGGCCGCCAGCTCAGCGGCTCGCCGCTCGCGCAGCACCGACAGTTCGTCGGTCAGAGCGTTGCGCTCGCTCAGCTCCCACACGAGTATCTCCTGGGTCAGCGGACGGCGCTTAAGCGCCTCTATGTCGCGCTTAAGCGCCAGCGCTATCCATGCAGCAGCACTGTTGACCGCGGGGCCGGGTAGCTCGTCGCCGATCAACTCGTCGACAGTCCACCAAAAGTCACCACCATCGGCATAGACTTTCATTAGCTCGGGCAGACCGCCGAAGTAGCGATAGATCAGGCGCTTGTCGACGCCAGCCTGCCTGGCAATCGCGCGTACGCCAATGGCACGGAAGCCCCCACGCGCGAGCAGATTGCCAACCGCAGCGACAATCTTAAGACAGGTGGCTTCACGATCTCGCATCACATTGCCGGCCGAGTTCTCTTTGAGAACGCCCTGTCCTTATAAGTCCCCGACCGGGGACTTGCCAAGTGCGACGTGGAATTCGCAGTCCCTGTGCTCTCCGACCCTGTGCCCGGATTGGATCCAAGAGCATAGCCATTCTGCGTAGCTGTTGCTCGGTCGGGAGAATCATCAACTGGGGAAATGGACTTGTCGCCGTCGACCAGTTTGCCGCGGGTCCACCAAGCAGGCAATTGCTTGGTGGTATAGGGCCGTCTGCCCTAGCTCGGCGAGCAGGGCCGCAGCGGTCACAGGGGTAGTGCTCCCGGCTGCACCACCGCGGCCAGCGCGCGAGCCGGCAACCACGAGAGCCAGCATAGATGAGACACGGCAAGCCCAAGCTTTTCCCACCGCGCAATATCGACTGGAAGATGAGTAGCGTCGACAGCGCGGAAATCTCGACGACATCCCTGGCAGATGGGCGCCTGGAGTTGCTCATCAACCACGCGGTGCTTTCCGACGTCACCCCCGCCATTCTCGTCTGGTGGTTCAAGACGGTGAGCGAAAGCATGCAATGGCAGGGGCGAATGATTCCCCGTTATCACGTCTGACACCCGATTGACCACATCTCTCTCGAAGTAGTCCGCCCTTTGCCAGACGGAGGTGTGGGGCCTGGCGCTAAGCTACACATCACCGAAGCCTTCGGCGGCGACCTCGATAACCTCCTCGACCAGCTTGTCGACGTACGGCGTCTCGATGAGACTGCTCTTACCCTGGAACAGAGTCGCTTCGGCGCGGTGGTGATGCGACTCGCGCACACTTTCACCGCCGTGCTGGGTGGCACGTAGTATCACACCCGTATGTTGCTGGGGGCCGAGCACGGGCTGATAATGAAGCCTCTCCGCCACATGATTCGCGACCATATCTTCTCGGCGAAACGGAGGCAGGCCTGGATCAAACACAACGTCGAGGAGGTGGGCAACCTCCCTCACTTCCTGCCGGCGCTCCACGCGTCACAGGGATAAGATGGACACCCTACTCGCCCACACCGCCCCAAGCCTTGCCATCGCCACTGTGCGGGCATCTTCTTCATGACCGGCCTGCTAAGCGGAGCCTGGAAGTACCTCAGTATGATGCGTAGCCCCAAGTACCGAGCGCCATTCTACGTGGACACCGCACACAGAGCCTCGTTGATGTATTCATTCGCCGCCATGGCGCTCGCGGTCTTCGCCTACTACAGCGTCTTTCCGACCTGGCTCAACACAGCCGCCACGATCGCGCCGCTGCTGTTTTTTGCGCTGTCGATCCTCATCTACATCAAGCTGTGACTGGAAAACCGCAGCGACAATCAGCTACGTGACAGCCAGGCGCCATACGGGTCTTCATGCGCCTGCTGATGCTGGCCGAGATCAGCGGATTCGCGATCCTACTGCTGGGCTTCTTCCTGCGGCTGGCTCCCCGCTAAGGCCCCCTCTGGGCAGCGCAACCACCAAGGAAGACGCTCACTTGTAAGT
>CAZPPZ010000234.1:0-5079 GCA_964588545.1 uncultured Myxococcales bacterium
TGGGATGCGCTGCTCAGGCGTCGGGAAAACACGCGGGGGGGCGCGGGTGGGGGGGTGAGGGGGGGGGGGCGGCCCCGGGTTGCGGGGCTCGAGCCGCTGGCGGTTATCCGCGGTGCTGCTGCCGCTGGTGTAGATCCTGCGATAATGGGCATGGGGCCGTGGCCGGCCTGTGAGAAGCTTCTGAGCAAGACCGGCCTGAGCAAGAGCGACATCGGGTTGTGGGAGCTAAACGAGGCTTTTGCGGCTCAGTCGCTTGGCGTGCTCGCGGAGCTCGAGCTCGAGCTCGACCGCGTCAACGTAAACGGTGGTGCCATCGCGCTGGGACATCCGATTGGCGCTAGTGGCGCGCGGATTTTGGTGACGCTGCTTCACGCCATGGCCAAGCGTGACGTCAGCGTTGGCGTTGCTTCTCTGTGTATTGGCGGTGGTCAGGGTATCGCTCTTGCCGTCGAAAGGGTCTGAGGCACATAGCGACGCCCCCGCTGGGCGGCCAGCGGCGTTCTTCGACGTAGATGGAACGCTGCTAACCGTCCAGTCGGGGGCTCTATACATCGGGTATTTGCGCCGTCGCGGGCTGATGGCGCTGTCGGATCAGCTGCGCATCTACTGGTGTTTCCTCACCTACCGGCTCGGTATCATGAACATGTCGCGGCTTGCCGATGTGTTGTCTCGTTGGCTCAAGGGGCGCGCTGAGAGCGAGGTCGCCGCTCACTGCAGGGACTGGTACGAGAGCGAGGTGTGCGAGTACTTCTGTGAGGAGATGCTCGAGCGCCTTGAGGAGCACCGCCGGGCTGGCCACGTCTTGGTGCTGCTTACCGGCGGAACTCGCTATCTCAACGATTGGATCGCTGCTGATCTGGACGTCGAACATGTTTTGGCTAGCCGCCTGGCGGTCGATAGCGACGGGTGCTTTACCGGCCAGCCGGACGGGCCTCTGTGCTACGGCCGGGGCAAGGTGGAGTATGCCGAGGCGTTCGCCCGCGAGCAGGGCATCAGCCTGGAGGACAGCTACTACTACGCCGATTCGATCAGCGACCTGGCGATGCTCGAACGCGTCGGCCATCCTCGGGTGGTGGGGCCAGACCCGAGTCTGCGAATCGAAGCCCGGCGTAGCCTCTGGGAAGTCCTCGACGAGCAGCCCCGAACGGCGCGGCGGCGAGCCGCATGAGTACATAGTTGCCTGCGCCGCGCCGCATTGTATCGCTGGTTCCCAGTCACACCGAGACCCTGGCCGCCTATGGGCTGACCGACGCGTTGGTCGGGCGTACCCGCTACTGCACCCAGCCTCCAGAGCTTATCAGCAGGGTGGCTGCCGTTGGCGGCACCAAGGATCCCGACATCCAGGCGATCGTTGATCTCGAGCCTGATTTGGTGGTCATCAACCGCGAGGAAAACCGTCTGGAGGATTTCTACTCTTTGCAGGCTGCCGGGCTGCCGATCCATGTCACACATCCGTGCAGCCTTGTGCAGGCCATAGGCATGTTGGCCGAGCTTGGCTCGGTTTGTGGTGCTGCCGAGGCGGGGCAGCGGCTGGCCGACCGGTGCCGGCAGGCTGTGGAGGATCTGCCTAGCACGCTGACCCCGGTCTCGGTGTTTTGCCCGGTGTGGCGCAATCCGTGGATGACTTTCTCTGGCAATACCTACGTCAATGACGTGCTCGCACTCTGCGGTTTCGCCAACGTTTTTGCCGACGGTGCTGCGGCGACGGCGGCTGGCCGAGCCGACTTTTTCGAGGTTGGCCTTGCCGAGCTGCTTCGGCGCCGCCCCGAGACAGTGATTCTTCCGGATGAACCCTATATGTTCTCGGCCAAGCATGCAGAAGAGTTGCGTGGGGCGGGGCTGGATAGTTCGCGCTTCTTTCTCATCGACGGCAAGGACCTGTCGTGGTACGGGCCGCGTATTCCCGAGGCCCTAGGCCGTCTCTCGGAGCTTCTGCGCACAAAGTGAACACAGATACGAATTGATTTTTCGCCCTCGGAGGGGGAGCTTTCGACAGCTGAAAAGGCGACCTAGCAGTGGGCAGGGGTAGATAGTTGGTAGACATGAGTGGCGATCGCCAGGCTTTCGGCCGGGTGCCACCTCACAGTATCGAGGCCGAGGAATCGGTCATCGGCGCGGTGCTAATCGACAACGAGGCTTTTGATCGTATCGGCGATGCGGTGATCGCCGAGGATTTCTACGTCGAACGCCATGCGCGCTTTTTTGCGGCGATGGCCTCGCTTTCTGAGCAGGCGCTGCCGATGGACTCGGTGACCGTCGCCGATCGTCTCAAACAGCGTGATGATCTCACCAGAATCGGTGGCTTGGCCTATCTGATCGAGCTTACCGAGAAGGTCCCGACCTCAGCGAACGTCGAACACTATGCGCATATAGTGCGCGAGAGGTCGGTGCTGCGCCGTGTGATTAGGGTATCGACCGACATCATCGAGAGCGCCTACGACTCTTCGGTAGATCCCAAGGCCTTCATCGACAACGCCGAACAGAAGATATTCGAGGTCTCCGAGCAATCTGCGCGCAGCGGGCCGATTCGCATTGATACCTTGATGGTGGAGTCGGTCGCCAAGATTGAGACCCTGATAAAGCGAAAGTCGGCGATCACCGGAGTTCCCAGTGGCTTCGCCGATCTCGATCGTCTAACGGCCGGCTTTCAGCCCTCCGATCTGATAATCGTGGCCGGCCGTCCAAGCATGGGCAAAACCGCGTTTTGTCTGAACATCGCCGAGTACGTGGCGCTCGAGGCGGGGATCGGCGTGGCGGTGTTTTCACTCGAGATGTCTAGCGACCAGCTGGTGATGCGTATGCTGTGCTCCCAGGCCGAGCTGGATTTGAGCAAGGTTCGTACCGGGATGCTCAAGGACAAGGACTTCAAGGCTCTGGCGTTGACCGCCGGCCAGCTCGGCAGCGCTCCGATTTATATCGACGACACCCCGGCACTGTCGGTCATGGAGTTGCGGGCTCGGGCGCGGCGCCTCAAGCGTGATTCCAGCACCGACCTGGGCTTGATCGTAATCGACTATCTGCAGCTGATGCGCGGTGGTGGTGAGGACAGCCGTGAGCAGGAGATTTCAGCAATATCTCGCGCGCTCAAGGGTTTGGCCAAGGAGTTGAGGGTCCCGATAATCGCCCTGTCTCAGCTCAACCGACAAGTCGAGCTGCGTGCCGACAAAAAGCCGATGCTTGCTGATCTGCGCGAGTGCGTCACTGGCGACACGCTGGTGGTTCTCAGCGACGGCCGACGAGTACCGGTACGCGAGCTGGTAGGTGAGGCGCCGAAAGTGGTAGCGGTAAGCCCCGCTGGCGATCTGGTGCTGGCGCGCTGTGAAACCGTTTGGCGGGTGGGGCAGCGGGTCGTATGGCGTGTTCAGTTGGCCAGCGGGCGCAGTATACGCGCTACTCGTGATCATCGTCTCCTCGGAGCTAGTGGTTGGTGCAAGGTCTCGGAGCTCGTGCCTGGTGACTACCTGGCGGCCAGCGCGCGTCTGCCCGAGCCCGAAGACGCGCAGCACTGGCCGGTTGAGCTGGTCGCCATGCTCGGTCATCTGTTCGGTGGTTCGATGCGGGTCGATGGCAATACCATTGTCTATAGTTCTACCCGTCGCGCCAGTGTTGATTTGGTTGCTGGGGTAGCCAAGGAGGCGCTCGCTGCCACCGTGGTTTATGCCAAGACCCCGCGTCGCCGCGCCAAGAAGGCCAAGCCTTGTTATCGAATCGATATCCATGGGGGGCCAGTGTTGACCTGGCTTGGTGATATCGGGCTGTTGGGTCAGGACGAGGAGAACCTGCGAATTCCAGCGGCGTTCTTCAGACTCAGCCGCGACGACAGTGCGCAGCTGTTGCGTCATCTGCTGGCCGCCGGGGGCAGCGTACGTGAGCGACAGGGTAGGCGCTCGGGCACCACTGTTCATTACAGCCTGAGCTCTGAACACATGGCTGCAGATGTCGCGGCTCTGCTGCTGCGCTTTGGCGTGGCTACGCGTATCCGGCGCATCGAGGTCGAGGGCCAGGCCTCTGAGTATCGGGTGGTCATCTGTGATGCCGAGTCGCTCAGTCGCTTTGTTACCTATGTTGGCGCCTGTGGCGTCCAAGAGAGGCAGCTGCGCCGAGTCCGCGACATCATCGCGCTGCGAGCCATGCGTGAGGTTCCCGACGACATACCGGCGGCGTTGGTCGCCTCGGCCCAAGGGCTGCTCGAGGAACGCGGCATTGCCGCACAAATGGCCACGGGAACGGCCGATGGTAGGCCGGTACAGCTTGGTGGTGGGCTGTCGCGCTCGACGGTGCGGCAGCTTGCCGAGACTCTGGATGATGATGTGCTGCGTTCGTGGTGTGCCGCCGACCTGTACTGGGATCGAGTGGTATCGATTGAGCGAGACGGTCGCGAGGCTGTCTATGATTTGACCGTCCCAGGGCCTGCTTCCTGGCTAGCCGACGGTATCATCAGCCATAACTCTGGAGCTATAGAGCAAGACGCCGACGTCATCGCGTTCATCTATCGTGATGATTTCTACAACACCAATTCAGCGATTCCGGGTGTGGCTGAGGTGGTAGTGGGCAAGCAACGTAACGGACCTACCGGCACCGTGAGGCTACGCTTCGACCGCGAGTTTGCGCGCTTTCAAGACCTGTCGAACCGCGACCTTCAAGATAACTCCTACTATGACGACGGCGGCGGCGGCAGCAACTTCGCTTAACTGCGGCTTAGCAGCCTTGGCGCCACAGCGAGGCCGGGTCGGTACTGTTTGCGAGCTGGCTGATGATGGCTAGAGACGCCGCACCTGCGGCTCTCAAGCTTGGGGCTGCATCTACGGTGATACCACCAATCGCGACTAACGGCAGCTGCGAGGCTTGGCAGGCCGCGGCAAGTGTGTCTATGCCGCGGGCCTCACGCACTCCGGCTTTGGTGGGGCTGGCGAAAACCGGCCCAAAACCGAGGTAATCGGCGCCGCTGTCGGCGGCAGCGATTACCTCTGCAACACTGTGGGTGGAGTAGCCGATGATGGCTTGAGCGCCGAGCAAGCGACGGGGGGCGGCTACCGGCAGATCCTCGTCGCCCCGATGCACGCCCCCCCCCCGCCTTGC
>CAZPPZ010000235.1:0-5078 GCA_964588545.1 uncultured Myxococcales bacterium
TCCGTCAGACGATACCGCCGTACGGCGCTCCGGTGCGCACGATCTCGAGCACGTCTGCGAGCGTCAACGGTTCAAAATACAGCCGGTCCGAAGTGTCGTAGTCGGTCGAGACGGTCTCGGGGTTGCAGTTGACCATGATGGTTTCGTAGCCTGCATCGCTAAGTGCGAACGCCGCATGCACGCAGCAGTAGTCGAACTCGATGCCCTGGCCGATACGGTTGGGACCGCCGCCCAGAATGATAACCTTCTTACGATCGCTGGGGTTGGCCTCGTCTTCGCTCTCGTAGGTCGAATAGAGATAGGGAGTGTAAGCCTCGAACTCGGCGGCGCAGGTGTCAACGGTCTTGTAAACAGGGTAGATCCCCGCGGCTTGGCGGTAATCACGAAGCTGCTTCTCGCTACAGCCCAGCAGTGTAGCCAGGCGCAGGTCAGAGAACCCCCAAGACTTAGCTCGGCGCAAAGCCTGCTCGCCGAGCCCATCAAGACCAGCCGCCTCAGAAATATCGCCCTCCATCGTGATGATCTGGGCTATGTTGTCGAGGAACCAGCGGTCAATCTTGGTCAACTCGAAGACACGCTCGATGCCGTAACCACGGCGCAGGGCCTCGGCCACACACCACAAGCGTTTGGAGTTTGGACGGGTGAGCAGCGCGTCGAGGTTCCCCTCCACCACCGGCTCAAAACCAGCACTGCCTATCTCGAGCGAACGCAGGGCCTTTTGCAGGCTCTCCTTAAAAGTCCGCCCAATCGCCATAGCCTCGCCTACCGACTTCATCTGCGAGGTCAGGTGATCATCAGCAGCGGTGAACTTCTCGAAAGTGAACCGGGGGATCTTGGTAACTACGTAGTCGATGCTGGGTTCAAAACTCGCCGGAGTCTCCCGGGTAATATCGTTGGATATCTCGTCTAATGAGTAGCCGATGGCTAGCTTGGCAGCCATCTTGGCGATCGGGAAGCCGGTAGCTTTCGACGCGAGCGCCGAACTGCGCGACACTCTTGGGTTCATCTCGATGATAACTAGTCGGCCGTTGTCTGGGTTGACGGCAAACTGAACATTGGAGCCGCCGGTATCGACACCGATTTCGCGAATTATCGCGAGTGCGGCATCGCGCATTATCTGATACTCCTTGTCGGTAAGAGTCTGAGCCGGAGCGATAGTAATGCTATCGCCGGTATGCACACCCATAGCATCGAGATTCTCAATAGAGCAGACGATGACGACATTGTCCTTGCGGTCGCGCATCACCTCTAGTTCGAACTCTTTCCAACCCTCGATCGACTCTTCGACCAAGGCCTCACCCACGGGAGAGTTATCCAGAGCCGCCTTTAGGGCCGCCTCGATCTCCTCCTCGCGTCGCGCAAAACCGGCGCCGGCTCCGCCGAGTGTGCGTGAGGGCCGAATGATAAGCGGGATACCGATGGCCGCAGCAGCCGCGCGTCCTTCTTCGACCGAGTGGACGTAAGCGCTCCTCGGCAGGCTCATGCCAATCGAGGTCATCGCGGTCTTGAAGAGATCTCGGTCTTCGGCCTTCTTGATGGCCTCGATACTCGCGCCGATGAGCTCCACCGAATATCGCTCGAGCACACCACGCTCGGCTAACTCCATCGCCAGATTCAATGCGGTCTGGCCACCCATGGTCGGCAGCAGCGCATCGGGACGTTCGGCCGCGATGATCGCCTCGGCGGCATCAGCGGTAACCGGCTCAATATAGGTTCGGTCGGCAAAACCGGGGTCGGTCATTATAGTCGCGGGGTTCGAGTTGACGAGGATGACGCGGTAGCCTTCCTCTTTGAGCGCCTTGCAAGCCTGGGTACCCGAGTAGTCGAACTCGCAGGCCTGGCCGATCACGATCGGACCGGCGCCAATTATCATAATGCTCTGCAAATCGTCGCGCCGCGGCACCGTCTCAGCTCCTACCCGGCCCTGCCGCGAGTTCGCGCAGACTGAGTTCAGACTCAGCCCCGATCGGCGCCCGAGTCCTCATCAGCGCAAGAAAGCGCGCAAACAAGCGATGTGCATCGTGCGGCCCCGGCGAGGCCTCGGGGTGATACTGAACGGAAAACACCGGCAGATCGGCGTGTTCGAGTCCTTCTACGCTTTGGTCGTTGGCGTTGATACGGGTAACCCTCACATCGCTGGGCAAGGAGTCGGCATCGACGGCGAAGCCGTGGTTTTGCGCGGTGATCTCGACCACCCCGCTGTCGACGTCGAGCACCGGTTGGTTGCCACCATGGTGGCCGAACTTCATCTTGTAAGTCTTAGCGCCAAGAGCGAGCGCGAGAATCTGATGGCCCAGACAAATGCCAAAGGTGGGAAAGTCGCGAAGTAGCTCCGAAACTACGGTGCAAGCCCCCGAAACTGCATCGGGATCGCCGGGACCATTGGAGAGGAACACGCCATCCGGACCCAGCGCCCGGACCTCGGCCGCTGTGGTGCTAGCCGGCACCACCACCACCCGGCAGCCCATCGAGCTGAGAGAACGCAGGATGTTCAGCTTGATGCCAAAATCAAAGGCCACCACCAACGGGCCGACCGCATCTGCGGCGCCGCTCGCAAAGCCGGAGCCCAGCTCCCACACGCCGGCGCGCCAACGATAGGCATCCTCGGTTGAAACCACCCGCGCCAAGTCGCTACCTTCGAGTCCGGGCCTGGATGCAGCCTCGCGTACCAGGGCCGCCTCGTCGACGTCGTCGCCACTGGCGAGCACCGCCTGCTGGGCACCATTATCGCGAATGTGGCGCACCAGTTGGCGGGTGTCGAGTTCATGGATGCCGACGATACCGTGCTCTTCCATGTAAACACCTAGCGAAGCGTTGGCCCGCCAGCTACTCGGCCGATCCCAGTACTCGCGTACGACGAAGCCGCGCAGGTAGGGCTTGAAACTCTCGGCGTCCTCCCAGTTTACGCCTACGTTGCCGATCTCAGGACAGGTCATGGTCACAATCTGCCCCTGGTAGGAGGGATCGGTGAGAATCTCCTGATAGCCGCTCATCGAGGTGTTAAACACCACCTCACCGCCAGCCCGGCCCTGCGCACCAAAGGAGCTGCCACGGAAAATCGCCCCATCGGCCAAAGCCAGAGTCGCTTTCACTTGGCGTCCTCCCACACCGATCGTCCCCCAACCAAGGTACGCACCACCTTGCCACGCATGGTCATACCATCGAAGGGGGTATTATGGCTCTTTGAAGCCAGTTCGTCGGCATCGAGGGTCCACTCACACTCACCATCAAAAATTGCGATGTCAGCCACGGCACCAACCGCCAGCGTGCCAGCCTCGAGGTTGAGGTTGCGAGCCGGGGCCAATGTCATAGCCTCAACCATCCTCTCCAAGCTGATCGCCCCCTGCTTCACCAAGCCCAGCGACAGCGGCAGCATGGTCTCCAAACCTACTATGCCACGCGCCGCCTGGATGAACTCGGGCGACTTCTCATCGCGATGGTGGGGGGCATGGTCAGTAGCTATGGTATCGATAGTACCGTCGGCCAACCCCTCGCGCAGCGCGGCGATATCGCGCTGGGTGCGCAGCGGCGGATACATCTTGGCGTTAGTGTTGTAGCCCTCGACCGCAGTCTCGTCGAGAGTAAAGTGGTGGGGAGCAGCCTCACAGGTAACATCGAGCCCCTCTTCCTTGGCTCGCCGCACCATCGCCACCGCCTCAAACGTCGAAACGTGGGCCACATGCAAACGCCCACTCGTATAACGAGCCAACTCGATATCGCGAGCAACCATTGCCGACTCGCCTACCGAGGGTAGCCCCTCCAAGCCGAGTCGAATAGAGGTGACCCCTTCGTTCATGCAACCGTTTCCACACAGCGCAAGATCCTCCTCATGAACGATCACCGGAAAACCGAACATGCGCGCGTACTCAAGCGCATGGCGCATGAGATTGCTGTCCATTATAGGTAGACCGTCATCGGAAACCGCGACTATACCGGCCTCCGCCATTTCCCCGAACTCCGAGAGATGCTCACCGCCCATGCCCACCGTGACTGCACCGATCGGATACACATTGGCAAGCCCGGCCAGTGCCGCCTTTTCGATGATATAACGGGTAACAGCAGCGTTGTCGTTGATGGGGTTGGTGTTGGCCATGCACGCCACCGATGTCACTCCACCGACCACCGCCGACAGGCCACCGGTGGCCACGGTCTCCTTGTACTCGTAGCCGGGCTCACGCATATGCACATGCATGTCAATAAACCCCGGCGTGACGTAATGGCCACCAGCATCGATACGGTCGACGCCTTCGGCGCGGATAACCCCGGGGGGTTCCACCCCAGTAATACACCCGTTTTCGATCAAGACCTCAGCATCAGCACTGAGCCCGCTGCCGGGATCAACCACGTGCCCGCCAACGATCAGCCATCTTCTCTCACTACGCGCGCGATCCACCGATATCATGCCTCGCCCCCACCAACCGTTCTCGCGGCGGCCTCAAGGTTGCGCTCAGGTGGAGAACTGCCCTTTATACCTTCGGCTCCGGGTACGATCAGCTGGTAGAGCACCGCCATACGCATCGCTACCCCATTGGCAACTTGATTCATCATCACCGAGTAGGGACCATCGGCCACACCGCTGGCGATCTCTATACCCCGATTCATCGGCCCCGGGTGAAGAATGATCACGTCGGGTTTGGCACCTGCCAAAACCTCTTCTGTAAGACAAAAGTAATGAGCATACTCATCCAGGCTCGGAAAGTAGTTATGCCCCTGCCGTTCGCGTTGAATTCGCAGCATCATAATCACGTCGGCATCACCGACCGCATCGACCAAGGAGTAGTGGAGTTCGGCACCTAGATCTGCGAACTGGTCGGGTAGCAGCGTCGGAGGGCCACACAGTCGCACCGTTGCCCCCAGAGTCCGTAGCCCGAACACATTAGAGCGCGCGACTCGCGAGTGAAGTATGTCGCCAACGATCGCCACCTTGAGCTTGGAGATGTCGCGCTTGTGTTCACGGATGGTGAACAGATCGAGCAGCGCCTGGGTGGGGGGCTCGTGGTGACCATCACCAGCATTGATGATAGGGCAGTCGCCTATGTCGGCCAGCAGCCGCGAGGGCCCCGAGGCGGGGGGGCGAG
>CAZPPZ010000236.1:0-5034 GCA_964588545.1 uncultured Myxococcales bacterium
AAAGGCGTCGAGCTGGAGCTTGCGCAAGTCGACCTTGCCAAGGGCGAGCAACGGGCGGTCGAGCCCCTCGCGCGCAACCCCCACGGTGCGCTGCCGGTACTCGAGCTCGACGATGGGAGCTTCCTCTGCGAGTCCTTGGCGATCATCGAATACCTTGAAGAGCTGTATCCACGGCCGGTACTGATCGGATCGACGCCGGAGAGCCGGGCGCGGGTGCGAAGCATCGAGCGCATGATCGACATCGGCGTGCTGATGGCGGGAGGTCGCGCCGTGCACGCGACCAACTCACCTCTGGGGCTCGCCCCCAACCCGGCCGTGGCCGAGAGCGCACTGGTCGCCTTGCACAAGAGCGTTGCCCACGTAGACGCGGTGCTCGCCGAGTCGGCCTTCGCGGCTGGGGATCATGTAACTATCGCCGATTGCACTTTGTGGGCTGCGCTGCAGTTCATCGAATTTTTCGGCATCGACGCGATCGGCGAACACCGCACCCTCGCCGACTGGAAGCAGCGTTTCGCCCGCCGTCCAAGCATCCAGACAGGGATAAGTACAATCTCTAACCCCCTGATATAGCTCGACGCTCACGGAGCTAACCGCGGCGCGCTCCAGAGCCTTATTCGGATTTGAGTTTATCGTCGCGCAGCCGTTCTCGGTACCTGTCGCGGGCGAGTGCCTGCATGTCCGCTACCGTATCGCTCTCATCGACGATCTCGCGACCGAGCAGGGTTTCAATCGCGTCTTCCAAGCTTACGATACCGGCCGTTTGTCCGAACTCGTCTTCGACGATGCACAAATGCACCCTCCTCTTGATCATCATGTCGAGCAGCAGTTGTACTGACAGCTTCTTTGAAACCCGTAAGATGGGTTTCGCGAGATGTCTTATCGGCTCCTCGCCACGGCCATCGCGTTCGGCAACGAACAGGTCGTTGCGCAGTACTTTGCCGGTTATATCGTCGGTGTCGTTACCGTAGACCGGGATACGCGAAAACTGCCGGGTCTTAGGCTCGTCGAGAGCCGCACTCACGGGTGTGTTCTGATCCAGCATATGCACCACGCTACGCGGCGTCAGGACCTCCGCGGTGGATACTTCGCGAAGCGTGAGTACATTCTCTAAGTACTCGCCTTCATGGGAGATCAGCGCGCCGCCCTTCTCGCCGAGAGATGCCATCGCGATGATTTCTTCGCGTGTGACGTCTTGTTCGGCTCTACTCCCGAAGAGCTTCGTCAGCCGGGTGGCCATCCATACGAACGGATATACCAGCCATATGAGCCACAGGATGAGAAACGCCGACGGTACCGACAGTACCCGCCAGAAAGTTGCGCCGAGGGTTTTCGGGATTATCTCCGAGAAATACAGAATCGTAAGTGTCAGCAGCACCGCAACCGGCGTTTCCCACCGTGGGCCGAATACTTCGAGTGCTTGCGCGCCGACGCCGAAGGCTCCCATCGTGTGGGCGAAGGTATTGATGATCAGAATCGCGGCTAGAGATTCGTCTAGGTTTTCTCTGACCCGTGATACGGTCGCACCGGCCTGCGGCTTGTCGACGCGCAGAGTCGCAACGTAACTCGGCGACATCGACAGCAGCACGGCCTCGAGGATCGAGCACAAAAACGATACGCCGATGGCGATTGCAAGATATACCGCGAGAAGCGTCACAGCATGCCCCTATGGACTCGCTGCGCCAACGCGACAAACGAACTGCTTGAGTATCGTAGTCTCTCGGTTTGACCACGGCGTTGGTCCACTTCGGCTGCAGTGCCTCCTCCGGCGTCTCGCACCTGGCTCAGGCTCAAGCCAGCAATTCCCGGCCAAGGACAAGCCAGAAGGCGAGCAGAACAAAGAAGCCAGAGATAAAAACCACCATGCGATGCCCGACGCGGTTGTAGGTCACGTGAATCGTGGTGTGGACCAGCCTGAGCGAGACGAACACCCAGGCAAGGTTGACCAGAGGCTGCGATACGAGATTGGCCGCGTAGGCCACGAGACAGCCTGTATAGAAGAGGACAGGAAGCTCGAGGAGGTTATGGTAGTTGCGCGCGACCGCGCGAACGATGTCCGGCTCCTGATCGTCGCTTTCACGAAACAGCGTGTAATAGGTCGGGGCGAACCTACCGCTGACAATGCCAGCTATTCTAAAAATACCGAGCGCCACCAGAACCAAAAGCGTTAGGCACGCTAGCGCCAGTACCGGTATCAAAATCGCGGTTCGGTCCATCACCTCCTTCGCCCCCGAGCCAACCTATGACGAGGATGCCCCGATCATCGCCGAGGTCAAGTCGGACGATGGCTTCGGCACCGACGGTTTGATCTCTCGGCCAGCGGATCGTCAGGGTAAACGCAGACAGCTGAAGGAGACCCCAAATCGAGGCTCAGCCAGTAGATCTTCCAACGCTACCCAAAAAATCCTACATCGCCGACGCTGAGGAAAAATCGACGATAGCGCCACGCACTGCCTACGCGGCTATGGTTCGGTCTCCGGCGAGCCTTGTGGCTTGCCAAGCATAGCTTGGATTCTCTTCTTCAGTTCTTTTGCACCGGCGTGGCCGGGGTGAATCGCGAGCGCCGCTTTAACCTCCTCGAGCGCCGAGGCGAGTTCGCCGATTTCGACAAAGGTTTGAGACCGCATGAAGTGTACGTCCGACTGACCGCTCTTGATCTCGAGGGACCGAGCGAAGTCGTCGAGTGATTCGCGCACGTGTCCAAGCCTGCGCCGGATAAGGGCCCGGTTGTTCAGGGCAGGGTAGTACTCGATATCACACAGAAAACTCTTGCTGAAATCACTCAGCGCCATTCTTTCGTTCTGCAGCATGAACTGCGCCATGCCGCGATGATTGTATAGGGTTGCCCTCACTTTCATGCGAGGCCGCTTCTTTAGAGCCTGCGTGTAGAGGTCGACGGCCTTGGGATAGTCCTTCTCGTCATGCGCCTTCAGCGCCATGTGGAGTAGGTATTCCGGGGTGAGTTCGCTGCCATTACGTTCCGAACGAACGCACGAGCGGGACTCAGCGTTGTTAGACCACGTAACTTCGTCGGGCAAATCGGCGGCGTTCGAAAATGCCGCTTTATTTCTCAGCTCGTGAAAACGCTCGCTGCCCCACCGCCGAAGCTCCCGCTGGTGATCGCGGAGTTCTTGGAAGATGATGTCCGACAAGGTCAAACTAGCGTTGAGGGCCGCCAGTTTCTTTCCCATGGAGTCGTCGGGCAAGTGCTCACTGCTCTTATAGATGAGTTCATGTTCGACCTCGGCCCAGGCATCCTGGAGTATGGTCCGGATCTGCACCTCGCACCCGTTGAGGCAGCCCGCCGGGAGCTTGAGTTTGGCCGTGGACGGGCTGGCAATGATCACGTGCACAGAGTCGTACGCGAATTCGCGAAAGGATAGCTTTTCTGCCTTCCACTCGATTTCGAGGACCTCAAAGCGACGCTTGATGACGTCGAGTACTGTTTCGACATCTTCAAGAAAGGGAACAGCTATGCGCACGCCGAGTAGATCTTTGATCTTCTCCTTGGATCTTCCCACCCGCTTGTCCTGCTGGCGGTCTTTATCGAGCAGGCTCTCGAGGGTCTTGACCCTCGACCGGAGAGAATAGGTGCAGCCTTGCCGGTCCAAGTCCCTGGTCAACTTTCGAGATATCGAAGTCACCGACTTCTCCCAATCCTTAAGACGGACATCGTAGAGCTCCTGAATCTTCTCGGCCTTTTGGGACATAGGGCGTGTGTATACCTCCAAACGGTTGGGTCTAGCCATGCCACAGCGCGCAAACCTACGTACCGATAGTACGTTAGGCGCCAACACCCTCAGAGTTACTCGGGTTTTGGTGTGTTGTGTGCGCTTCGGTGATCATGCGTTCCGAGGCTCGGGAGGGCCGACTGTTGGCTCCGCGAACGCTTCGCCGAGCGCATCCAAGGTGCGTTGCTCGCACCTCGAGACGGCACCGAAGCCGAGCAGTCCGCCCGATGCTTCCGCCACAGTCCGAGCGCGACGGAGCAGCGAATCGCGAATGGCGTTTGTGACCCGCTCACCAAGCTCGGCACTCAGGGACCGCGCATAGATTTTCCACGACTCCTCGAAATCCCCGTCCGGTTTGTTCCGGATCCAGCTCTTTATCAACTCATGAGCCGAGCTTGGCTCGGTGATACCAGCGGCCTCAGCTTCGGAAAGCAGCTTATCAACTTCCGGCGGGTCTAGTCTGCCGTCCGACCAGGCAACCGCGAACAGAGGGAAGAGCCGGAGTACGGGAATGAGCTCAGCACTGATCCCGAGTTCCAACAGGCGCTTCGCGACCATGGGATCTTGGACATCGAGTGCGGCCCCCAGCGGGTCGCGTGGCGGGTTGGCAGCACCAAGCTTGGCGAGCCGCCGAGCGTCTTCACGCTTGAAGTACTCCTCCTCGAGTGGACGCTGGCCATTGGTTCCGGGATTCTTGTTCATCGCTATCGCCTCCAACGAGCTGTATTGAATCACCTGCCAGTGGTCGCCTCGGCGGTTTCACGCCCGGCAGGTGCGATCATGGTAGGCGCACTAGGCGATTCGAACAAATAGATAATTTAGATGCCAATATCGTATTAATCTATGGATTCTCAGCTCCCACGAACAGATCAGCCTGTGCGGCTTCCGAGATAGCGAGAACCGCGGGGTGCTTGAGTCGTCGTTCCACCGAGATCGCGTAAAAGCTCGTCTTTAGCTCGCAGGTGCGCCCCACGCGCTTGACCCGGTACTGGCGGACGATTTCCTTCTCGATCGCTGAGGGTGCGGGGAACACACCATTGCCGGCCTCGCCGAATACCTTGAGAAGGGCGCTGTCTTCGAACTCACTTATGATGCGTGGCCTGATGCGGCGTTCGTAGAACCACTGATCGAGAGAGCGCCGCAGGTTCGTGTTTGTCGTCGGAAGCAGCAGCGGCGGAGTCTAGGAACTCCAAGCGGCCCCTCGCCAGTACCGCAACGTCTGATCAACGTCTGATAAGGTCTAGGCTTGTTGCGGTGTGAGGGCCGTGTCGGAAACAACAGTAGTTGAAGGAAGCCGCGGCGGTGT
>CAZPPZ010000237.1:0-4998 GCA_964588545.1 uncultured Myxococcales bacterium
TGTTGCGCAGTCGCGGCTAAAAGCTAGGCATGTGTGCGGCAGTGCCTTGATCGGCATCGCAGGATCGTCGATATCCTACCATATCCGGAAAGGGTCGGGCGGTGAGGCTGCAAAGGGGACGGTTATGCCGAAGAAATCGGCGTTAACACCATTATCAGAAAACCCAATCGAGACTTGAAAGGCTGTAACCGGAGAGAAATCATCGTCGAGAAAGAAGCCGATGGCTGCGCCGGTGGTCGCCGGCGGTAGAACAGATAGAGCACCCAGCCCGGTGACGATATCGACCGGAGCACCGGAACCGAAATCGGTTTGAATCAAAGACAGTCCGTCGGGATCTAGCACTCCCTGTATTGCTGCAACATCGCCCACGGCCTGTACCTGGGGGGTTACCAGCACAAACGCTGCAGATAGATCCGCACCCGTATAGGCCTCAACTGGCTCTACGCACTTATTGGTCAGCGCCCCCGCCGGCAGAGCGATCCCGGCGCAGTCAGCATCGCCGCCCGGACAAGGCGTGCCGTCAACGCATCGTGCATCACTGTTGGCCACGGCGGCGAGTAAACCGCCGTCGGCTCGGGCGATAATGAGGTCGAGATCATCGTCGCTTACCGGCGTCGCTTCTATCGAGTCGCCGCCGCCTTCGAACAGCACCAGACCCGAGAGCTTGGAGTGTCCAGCTGAGACCCCAGCTCCAGTATCAAAATCCGTGGCCGCATAGCGCGCCGCAAAAGTAGTGCCCAAAGAGTGGCCGCCCAGGAACACCGCCGGTGCGCTCGGTAGCGCGTGCGCCGCATCGACAATCACGTCGATGTCACGGGCGAACATATTGAAAGTCCAGTTGGCCAGAAACGCGACGTCAGCACCGTCATGAAACACGGCACGCCTGGAGAGCCGTGGATCCAATGCAAAGCCCAGTTCGCCGCCAAAATACCAGTCGAGTCCCAACAGTGGGTCGCGCTCGGCCTCGGCCAGGACCACGCCGGCATCGTCTTCTAGTTGATTGGTCCTGCGGTCGTAGGCCCAGACCTCCAGGACCATGCCAGCGCTGGCCTGGGCACGCACGATGAGGTTCTCGGCAAGATACTTAAACGAGTTAGCCCCACCGACGAAACCAGGAACGAGTATCAGCACGGCATCGGGATCACCTGCGCCGGGAGCATGAAAGCGCCAGTAGGTGGAGTTGTTGAGATCGAAGGTAGTCGAACCGAACTGTACTGCCAGGCTGCTGCCAGCGGGCACCGCGGTGGCAAGCGTACCGTCAGGCGAACCCGCCGGAGCAGCGGGGGAGGCAAGATCCACCTCGACCACCGCGGTCGGACCTACTACGCAGGTGGTCGTGCAAGCGTCGACGTCGTCAATGTTGCCGTCGTCACAAGCCTCACCGGCCTCGAGTATACCGTTGCCACAAAAGGGAAGACAGACCTCCGAGAACTCGCTGATTCGGCCGCTGTCGGTGTAGAGTCGACAGGTGCGCGGCTCGGCCAGCCCCATGGCCTGCTCGACAGCAGCGTCACTACCCACATCCGCACAAGCGGCAATCTCCGAGATAGTGGCGGCCGTAGAACAGGTCGCAACAAAACCCAGAGCGCTCAGGGCATCGCCGACGGCGACCCCGCCGCACTTGTCAGCCACCTTGGCGTCGCGCTTGGCGGCAGCGGCAGCGATCTTGCCGAGCTTCACCTCACACTTAGACGACACCGAGGCCATACAGGCGGGACCATCGATGTAGGCAATCTCCAGCCGGTCGAGCTTGAGCTGGCAACCAAGCAGCGAGTCTGCACAAGAGTGGACTCCCTTTTGTTGAAGCTTGAGCTTTTTCTGGTTGTTCTTCTCAATAGCCTTTTGGCACCCGCGCAGCGCCTTAGACGAACCAGCCGCAGCCGGCGAGGGCGCGCGCAGATCCAGGCAGGGAAACATCGCGGGCGAAGAGGCCAGCACGCCGCCGCGGTCGAGCACCTCATAGGCGCGGGGCAAGAGAGATTCGACGATGTCGTCGCCGCGGCAGACAATGCCACGCGACAGACAGTCGGCGATCGCAGCGACGTCGCTGGCGGTAGCCGCTGGCACTAGGGCAGCACAGGCGTCGCCGATGTCGCCGTAGCCCAGGCCACGGCGACTGACCAGGTCACGAATCGATAGATCCGCGCATTTGTCGGGAAAGCTCGTTAGCAGCGCAGCTTGGCGATCGGCAATCTTGCCAAGCTTCTTGCTGCAAACCGTGGCTGCCTTGGCTGCACACTCACTATAGGCCTCACCGTCGAGCTCCTCGGACAGCTGGCAGTCGAGCAAGCGCTCGGCACAATCGAGCGAGGCCCGCAGCTTGCTGCCGAGCAACTTTTCAGTGGCCTTGTGCGCCGAGAGTTGGCACTTGCTGATGCTCTTCGAAGAAAAACCCGCGGCGGCTGGCTGCGCAACGGCAAGCGCGAGCACTAACGCTGCTGACTGCAGCAAGACCCCACAGCGGTTGAAAGAGGTAGCGGCTTTTCCCATCAATAATCCCTCGCGCACACCAAGCGGTACGCAGTCAGTGGCTTCATCGCTCAGGCCGACCCCGGATCGTCCTGAGTGCGAAACAAGCTACGTTCACACGAGCACGGCTGTCTTGTCAACGCACAACTGCCGCTCTCTGCGAGGACTCCCACCCAGGTGAGGCGGGACAGCGCTACTGTGGGGTAGGCCGCGAGTACACCCGCCGCGACCGCGACACAACATCGTCGGTAGAGATCTCGCCCGCCGCCAAAGCCGCAAGCGTCTCGGCGGGGATGGCAATACTCACAGAAAACAACTCGTAGGGCTGGTCGGCCTCAGCACGGTGCCCCTGATTTAAGGAGAAATCCTGAAGGCCGTAGCTGAACGCAAATTCCACCCCAGCTGGCCGGGTGTCAAATCCATCCATCTTGGCCAGCACCGGCGCGGCGACACTTCTCCATATTTCCTCGGCGCAACTACGCTCACTGCTAGTCCTGCTGTCGAAGATCAACCCTGTAGCGACCTCGAAACGCAGGTACTCGCTACCGGCTTGCTTCGAGGGGCCAGCCACACGAACCTCGGTGGGAGCCAGGGCTCCGGCGCGCAGGCTCTCGACCATCAGGCTGGCCTGCAAAGCCACGGAATCGTTGCCGTACTTATCAGCAATCGCTGCCAACTCCGAGGCCAGCGACTGCAAGCGCTCATGCGTAGAGTCGGACCAGTTGCCTTCGGGAGGCGTGTTCGTGTGTTCCTGGGGCTCGGCTGCCCAAGCGGGCGTGCCCCCGAGCAACGGCGGTCCCAAGGCCAAGGCCAGCAGCGCGACAAAATAGAGCTTGCAAGGTTGGAGGGCCACGGGTAGTGGCAAATCAAGGACGGAGCGCAAAGGCCAAAGGCCCCCGATGAAAGATATCTCAGCTGCCCACTACCCCCTGTTTGCGACCTTCGTCGCCACCATGCGTGCGCATGAGGCGAGTGGCGCGATAGTCGCCGCGGTTTCTGGGGGTTCAGATTCGATGGCGTTGCTCGAACTGCTGGGCATGGCTAGTGAGCGAGCCGAACTGAAGTTCGAGCTTACCGTTGCTTACGTCGACCACCGCTTGCGTGGCCAAGCCGACGACGAGCGCCGGGCTGTCGCGGCAGCCGCGTCTCGCCTCGGCTTTGCCTTTGCAGCATTGAGTATCGACGACCTCGCAGCCTCCGACGAGGCAACGCTGCGAGGCGAGCGCTATCGCGTTCTCGAGCAACTAGCCGACCGCCTCGACGCCGCAACTATCGTTACAGGTCACACCCGCGATGACCAAATCGAAACCGTACTGTTCAGGCTGCTGCGTGGCGCCGGCCGCCGCGGCCTAGGCGCGATGCGAATCCGACGCGGGCGCATTCTTCGACCGCTGCTTGCCTTCAGCCGAGCCGAGCTGCGTGAGTTACTGCGCAGCCGCGCAGTCGCCTGGCTTGAGGATATCAGCAACACCGAGCTGCGCTATGCGCGCAACCGGTTGCGACACAGTGTCATTCCGGTCATCCAACAGGAGTTTGGCAAGGACGCACTGAGCAACATTCCCGCCTTTGCCCAGCGCTGGGGGATCGAGGACGGCTACCTAGAGGCCGAGGCCCAGCGCTATGGGGCCTACGTAATCAGCGGTCGCGCCGAGCGGGCCAGTCTCGACCTGGCGGCGCTCTCCGAGGTCCCGAAAGCCTTGCAAACGCGCATCCTGCGCGCGTGGCTAAGAGAAGTATCGGGCGGTCGCGAGCCAAGCATGGCTCAGCTCGAGGCTCTCGAGCGCCTGCTGGCCAGCAGTGAGGGCTCGCGTTCGGTACGAATTGCGGGTACCCATGTTCAGCGCGAATACAGCCGTCTCAGTGTTGCAAGCGGCGCTGCCGTTGCCGAGTCTTTCTGCTACCCTGTAGCCCAGCAATGCGCCGCCGATTACCTCGACCCGGCGGGATGCTGGAGAGTGCATGTCGATCCAGCACCACAGGGCAAGACTCGCGCGAGCGCAAGCCCTCAGCGTCAAGAGGTGGATCTAGATGCCGCGCTACTACCAGAGAAACTGCTTCTAAGACCGCTCAGGTCCGGCGATGTCATTGAAACTAGCCAACAGGGGCGTAAGAAGGTTCATGCTATGATGTTGGATCTAGGTGTAGCGAAGCGGCAGCGGCCGGGCTGGCCAGTACTGAGTGATGCTTCGCGAGTGATCTGGGTGCCCGGAATAGCCGTGGCCGCCGGCACCTTGGCGGCCGAGCATGCCACCCGGCGGCTTCGTTTTAGTTGGAATAGAATCGCCCAAGCCACCTTGCCGGGATGATAATGCTGTGTTAGATTCAGGGGCTCGGTGCTTTTCTTAATAAAAACAAGGGCTTATCGGACTTAAACAGTGGCTGAACTCGAAACCGGCAAATCTCCCATGAACCAGTTCTCCCGCAACGTCGCGTTGTGGCTGGTGCTGGCGCCTATGGTGTTGCTCCGCGTCCACATGTTCCCGGGGCAGAAGACCCGCGCTGAGGGGATCCAGACAAGCGCTCTCCGTG
>CAZPPZ010000238.1:0-4963 GCA_964588545.1 uncultured Myxococcales bacterium
CAGGATGGACGAGAGCGGGTCGTGCGGCCTGTGTGGCGCCGATCTACGATCCGGCGTTAGATTTCCGTGGGTCGGCTACAGGCTTGGCGGCCTTGCCCAACGACGGGCTCAGTGCTTGTCCCGGAGCCTCCCCGCGGGTGTGCCTGCTGAGCAGCGGAATTCCGGTGTCGCTGCAGCCGGCAGCGCTCAGCGATGAGTTGCGCGCCCACCTGGTCGATGAGTCGGTTGATTCCAAGCAGCGCAACGCCGACGCCGATGTAGGCGACGCGGTGGTATTGCTGCAAAACCGCGTCAACGGCGCCTTTCAGGATCTCGGTACTCCCTTGGAGTGTGGAACGCTGCCGCCGGGAGCGGCGGGACGCGGTTCGTCGCTGGTTGCCGAACCTATTTTCATCGAGCCTTTTAACCCTCCAACGGCGCCGATCGAGTTTGCGGGTGTGGCGGCCGAGGCCGACATGCTCGCCTCGCTCGAATGGGAAGCGGCGGAAAGCTGCGATATCAACGGCAGCAGTGGAATTGGTGATCACGTTTTGCGGGTGTATCGTTTGGCTAGCGGCACGGTTGCCACCGAACTCACAGCACCTAGCGGCTGTAGCGTTACGGGGAGCGCGGCGATGGTCGTGGATATTAGCCCGGTTATCGATGACAAGGCTCTAGCCCTGTCTGACGGCCGGGTGTTCTACCGCGGATTCCCCTCCGGTGTAAGCGGTTCTGGGAGCTTGTCGATGTTGGCACTGGATCCGCTGGCCTGCACTTCTGATGATCTCGGTGCCACCGAAGCGGCCTCAGTATCTAGAGGCTCTGCGGCGTTGTTACAGCCCCCAGCCGTGGCTGGGGCGTTTGCGCTTGGGCTCTACCGCAGCGGCGCGGCGGTGCTGGGGCTTGGCCGTCATGCTTCCTCGGTGTCTCTGGATGGTCGCTGGTTGGCGACCTTGGTCTCCGAAGCGGCCGACTCCGTTGATGATAACGGCGACGGCGACATGCTCGACACGGTGGCGCGCGTTTACGATGTCAATCCGGCTAGTGCTGGTTTCAACGTCATCGCTCAGGCTGGCGACGCGGTGGTTGCCAACGGCGATTTTGTAGTCGTTGCCACCCTAGAGGGTGAGGAGGGTGGGGCCGACATAAACGGTGACGGTGATAGTCTAGACCGAGTGCTGCAGGCCTACCGGGCCAATTGTCCATCGGGTATAGATGACAGCTGTCTGGTAACCAGCGAAGCCCATGCGCTGGAGATTTTCTCGGTTGGCGAACTCGACACGGGTAGCTGTGGGCGTCTGCATCTGGTTGCCTTTTCCGTGCCTGAAGTCGGTGATGGTGGCGCCGATAAGAACGGCGACGGTGATAGTAACGACTCGGTTCTCTACGTTCTCGATTTGCTCAGCGGACAGACGGTGAGCGTTGGCCGCTCGGTAGTGCCATGCACCTTTGCCGAGTGTGATCCACGTGAGCCTTTCAAGGTCGAAGGGTCAACGGTGACCTACCTGACCGACGAGGCCGACGAGGGGCGTGATCTCACCGGCGATGGTTCTCAGGATCAAGTGGTGGTCAGCGTCTACGACTTCTGCAGCGACCGTAGCACTACAACTGCGGCGGTTAGCGCTGCCTACCTGGGTGATACCTGCGCCAGCGCTGTGCGTCGCGTAGACGTCAGTGTCGGTTCGATCGCCGACTCGCGTCCGCAAGCACGTCCCGGGCGTAGTGTCGTGGTCGTAAGTGACGCTGGGCGGTGTGTGGCTGCTGGCCAGCAGGCCTGTGGCGTGGCGGCAGGGGTCGAGTGTCCGGCGGGGTCGTTTTGTGACGTTGGTGAGTGCTGTCCGACAAGCGGACGTTGCCTCAACTACCCCGACACCGACTGCCTCAGCGACGCTGACTGCTCGCTTTGTGCCTTGCGTTACCCGGCGACCTGCAGGCGCGGGCCCTGTGGCCAGGACCTCGACTGCCCGGTCGGTACTAGCTGTCAGAGTTCCTCGATAGTTGTCGTCGTCGATTCCAGTGAGGCGGCGGATGATCCCTCGTCTCGCGATATACCGCCGACCTGTATCGCCGAGACCTTGGACTGCGCGGCCAACGCCGGAGTCACAGATTCGCTGTGTGGGCGATCGCTGGCCAAGATATTTACTAAACTGGCACGCAAAGCCGACAAGCTAAGCGCCCGCTGCCATAAGCGGCGTAATGACGACATCGATATGCTCTACGTCGACTGCAACGACGTGGATGGCTTTGACAGCAAGGGCGTGCTGGCGAAGTTTACCACCAAGTTCACAAAGGTCGCCCAGAGCAAGTGCGACGGTATTGATCTGAGCGCTTCAAACCTGATATGCCCGCGGCCCTGCGGTGGCACCTTCGGTGCCGGCGCTCCGCTGTTTGATGCCGACGACCTGGCCTCGTGTCTTGAGTGCACCGCACGCAACTTCGTAGAGGACCGCAATCAACGCATTCTCGGGGAGCCGCTCGTCCCCCTCGCTTCGAAGGCCGCGCGCAAGTGCCACGCGGCGATTTCCAAGGCTTATGGAAAACACCTGGCCGAGGTTCTAAAGAACCGCGACGATTGCAGCGGGGCGGCGGTGTGTGCTGCGGTGGCAGTCGACCCACGTATCGAAAAGGCGCGGCTCAAGGCTGAGCAGAAACTCGAAAAGGCCTGTGCCGCCGTTGCCGGCCTCGCCGTGCTTGATTCCTGCGCGACGACGCTGACTGGGCTGGAGTCGTGTCTGCCCTCGTTTAGCTCGCCCTGTGGGCCTTCCCCCTGGTGCTTCCGCGCCTGTGGCTCTCAGGCAGGCACGACGACTACGACGGCACTGTGTCCGACCACTACTACGACAACGCTTACTATACCCTGAAGCGCTTAGCGTAGCCGCCAAGCGGGGGGAGCAGTCGTTGGGCTAGCTCAGTCCCACCGCTGCAGCGAGCTTCCCCTTGATTATACTCTCGGCTTCGCCGGCGATGCGCCCGATGAGTTCGGCCACGCTAGGGACGTCGCGAATCAGCCCCATTACTTGGCCAGCCGACATCACACCTTTAGCCACGTTACCGTTCTCGAGTACCTCTTTCTTGTTTACTGCACCGGCGACGTAGGGGGCGATGTCGGCGATCGTTGCGGTTCCGCTAGCCTCGATCTCGAGTACCTTGTCAACGGTTTCAGTGTGGATTACACGCTCGGTGTTACGCAGCGTACGCATCACCAGCTTGGTGCTGCGCTCGTCGGCGTCGACCAATGCCTGCTTGAGTCCATCGTGAACCGGAGCCTCCTTGGTGGCGACGAAGCGGGTTCCCATGTTGATGCCGTCGGCCCCCAGGCCCAGCGCGCCCGCTAGTCCGCGGCCATCGCCGAATCCGCCCGAGGCAAGAATCGGAATGTCCAAGGCGTCGGCGGCCAAGGGAATCAGAATCAACGAGGTCACATCATCCTCACCGGGGTGACCGGCACACTCGAAGCCGTCGATGCTCACGGCGTCGCAGCCGATCTTCTGTGCCTTGATCGCGTGGCGTACCGAGGTGCACTTGTGGACGACCTTGATGCCCGCCGATTTGAGCTGTTCCATGTAAGGCTCGGGGTTGCGGCCGGCGGTCTCGATGAACTTGATACCTTCTTCGATGCATACGTCGATGTAGCCGGGATAGTCGGGCGGCTTGAGCGAGGGTAGGAAGGTAAGGTTGATACCGAAGGGCTTGTCGGTCATCTCGCGGCATCTGCGGATCTCGGCGCGCAGTCCCTCCGCGTCGCCGTAAGTTAGAGCGGTCATGAAGCCCATGGCTCCGGCATTGGCCACCGCTGAGGTTAGCTCGGCTCGTGCGATCCACATCAGTCCGCCCTGCACGATCGGATACTCGACCCCAAAAAACTCGGTAATTCTGGTTCTTAACATGATCTTTTCCTATTCCCTTCCATGCCTGATCGCTGGGATCGTGGCCTGTGTGTGTTGCTGCGGCGGGATGCCAAGGCAGGAGCGCTGCTTTCGGCACTCATAAGAGTCATCAGAATTGATGCTGTTGCAAGACGTGCTGATCTGCTCCTGAGCTGCGGTTTTTTGCCTTTACCCCTGGATTAGACCCTTCTGCTTCTGTTAGGCTACGCCTGCCTGGGGCTGGGCCCAGGCAGCCACTAACAGGGGGATTTTGATGGGCGAAAGCGGGTTATCGCAGGGCGGAGTTTACTTGATGGTCCGCCGGCTTGCGGCGGCTGCGCTGCTAATTGCCGGCGTGGCTGGATCCGCGCGGCCGGTGTTGGCGCAGACTGCTACCCCCGATCGGGTGAGCGTAGTCGTAGCGGCCGACCAGCCTCAAGCGAGCCTCGAGCTGCTGGCACGTGGTGGCGTCTTGGTGGCCGAGCGCGGCAGCTACCGAGTTTTTTCCCTGCCGAAGACTGGCGCGCGCAGCGCGTCGTTGCCCAAGGGGGTTACGCTGCGTGAGGATTTCGACCGTATACGGCTGAGACGCCGCAGCATCGCTACCGGCGCAGGGCTGCCGCGTAGCCTCGTTCGCGCGGCAGGAGCGGCGGCGGCGCGGCTTAAGATAGTTCAGCTGGCGGCTCCGCCAAGCGAGGCCGAGCTGTCGGCGATTGCCGCTAGCGGTGCCAGGCTGGTCCACTACCTGCCACAAAACGCATATCTGCTATGGACCGATGATGCAGCTCAGGCCAAGGCCCTGGGGGCTCGTGCGTTGGCCAACCCGATGTTTCGCTACTTCGACAGTTTCCGTCCCAGCGACGCTCTGTCTCCGGCTTTGGACCCGCGTTTGCGCGAGTCGGCTGCTGTGGACGTTACGGTTCAGTTGTTCAACCACGGTCAGGGGGTAGAGAGTGAGGTCAAGCAGATCGTCGCCTCAGCCGATAAACTGATTGGCGGACCCTCGGAGGTTTTATCTGGTCGTTACATCAACGTGCGAGTCGCTATAGCCGGCAGCAAGCTGGCGGCTATTAGCGAGATCCCTTCTGTGGTCAATATCGAACCCTATGTGCGCCCCT
>CAZPPZ010000239.1:0-4961 GCA_964588545.1 uncultured Myxococcales bacterium
GGCTCTTCCCACCTTTTTCGCGCCACCGGTGAGCCGCAAGGAAGCCCAGGGGCTGGCACCTGGCTGGCCGACGCGCTCTGGCCGCCACCGCCGCCCGCCGAGCGGCCGCCGGCCTGTGCCAGCAACCCGCGTAGTCCCGCAAATATGCCTGGCTGAATAGTCGCGTGGTAGGGTGAATCGGCGGGCAATTCAGCAACCAGGGCTCGGTGAGCCTGGCCGAGACTATGGTAGGGCAAACTCGGCAGCAGATGATGGAGACCATGATAGCGTTGGCCAACCGGGGCCATCAGCGCGGTAACCCACGAGCCAGACACGAGGTTTACCGAATCGAGGAGTTGCCCTTGGAGATCCACGACGTCGCCTTTGTTGATGTAACGGTGCGAAGCCAAGGTGCGGACATGATTCATCATCAAAATCCCGGCCTCGATGGCATACCAATGCGCCACCCAGGCCAGAGGCAGATTTCCGCTGACTACTGCCGCCACCACCAGCCACGCAAAGGCGGCGCATGCGGCTTCTTCAGCCGCCCATCTCCTCACCGCCCGGCCACGCGGGGGATGCCGACGATAACCAGGGTTGATGACCAGCGTAGAAACACGCTCGATTACCAGCCGACGCAGAGGCGGATACAAGTACGACAGCGGCCCGAGCAGCCCCCAACGCAGTACCAGGGCCAGTGGCACCAAGAGTATCGGCACTATCGACGTCAGCACCCGCAACCGGCTCCAGTGAGCGATCGGTTCGTACTCTGGGTCGGTCTTTGTACCAAAAACCGTACGGCGGTGATGATCGCCGTGTGAGCCAACGTACATCAGACTGGGCACCTGCAGCGGAACACCCACCAGAGCGTTCCATGCGACACCGAAGCCTGGCAGAGCGTGACGCTTGAGATGGGTCAGCTCGTGGATGAACAGCACCGCACGATACAGAAACAGCATCGCCAACAGCGAGGCCAGAATCATTAATGCAGGCCTAGCTTGGTTGACCAAGGCCAAGGCCAGGCAGCTCCAGCCGAGAATCGCCGACCCGACCATGTCGGGCCAATAGAGCAGAGCGCGTGCCTTGCGTAGATCGGCAAAACGCCGGTGCAAACACGAAGGACTCAGATCAAGCCTCTCCGGAGCACGGGCGGCGCTATCCGCCGCCGCATCCGCTGCTGCTGCCATCGACAAATCTTCCTCCATCCAAGCTTACCGGGAACCGCTTTGGCTATACTGGCAGAGCAGACGGCACAACCCCAGCCCTTAGGGCACCCTCTTGCACTTGACGCTTAGAACAGCCCGGCTTCGCGCCCAACCTTGTCCAGAGCCGCCAGGGCCTGGTCGAGATGCTCACGGCAGTGGGTAGCCATGTAGGAGGTGCGGATCATCGCCCGACCCGCCGGAACCGCTGGAGTAATCACTGGATTGACGAAGACCTTCTCGCTTTCTAAGCGCGAGACCATGCGAAAAACCTTCCAGTCATCACCAACCACCATCGGAATGACCGGGCTTTGAGACTCGCCGATGTCGTAGCCGATGTTGGAGAGTTCACGCAGCATGTAGTGGGTGTTGTGCCACAGCGACTCACGCCGCTCGGGTTCGTTCTCGACGATGTCCAGGGCCTTGAGAACCGCCGCGGCGCAAGCCGGTGGCGGTGCCGCCGTAAAGATCTGGGCACGGGCATTGTGCTTGATATACTCGACCAAAACACGGTCGCCAGCAATAAAGCCTCCGGTCGCCGCCAGTGATTTCGAAAAGGTCCCCATCACCAGGTCGACTTCGTCTTCCAGGCCAAAATGCTCGGCGGTACCTCGGCCGTGTTCGCCGAGAACCCCCAGGCCATGGGCGTCATCAATCATCAGCCTGGTGTTGTAGCGCTTCTTGAGGCGGACTATTTCGGGCAAGTTGCACAAGTCGCCCTCCATAGAAAAGACCCCGTCGACGACGATCAAACGGCCAAGCGCATCCGAGGTCCGCGCCAGCTTGTCCTCGAGGTCACGCATGTCGTTGTGGCGGTACTTGACGATGCGGCCAAAACCGAGACGGGCACCGTCGATGATGCAGGCGTGGTCGAGCGCATCGAGAAAAACCACGTCCTGACGGCCAAGTATGCACGAGAGAACCCCGAGATTGACCTGAAAGCCGGTGGCAAAGGTCAGTGCAGCCTCGCGCTGCATAAAGACGGCCAGTCGCTCTTCGAGCTCGATGTGGAGATCCAGGGTACCATTTAGCAGCCGCGACCCGGCGCAACCAGTACCGTACTTGAGAACCGCCGTAGCAGCGGCCTCTTTTACCTCAGGATGGTTGGCTAAGCCCAGGTAATTGTTAGACCCGAGCATGATGACCTGATTGCCGTCAATGGTAACAACCGGGTCCTGAGGCGAGGAAATGCTGCGATAAAACGAGTAGACTCCCGCATCGCGGATACTCTCGGCAAGACTGTATTCTCTGCATTTTGCGAAAACATCCACGGCAGTCTGGCACCTCTCGCGCGCCGGCATAAGGGCCGGCACGGGGCCGACACAGAGCCGGACTACAGCACAACGAGGCTGCCGGTGAAAGAGCCGTGCGTGTGCATTTGCAGCCGCGCCATGGCTAACTACGCGACTGTACATGCCCGCACTGGCCTACATCGCGCTCGGACTGCTCATTCTGTGGGGTCTTGGCCACTCAAAACGTAGCCGCCCCGACGCCACCCTGGTCGGACGCCTACACCCCTATCGCCGCTTGATGCCCTACATCATGCCCGGCCGTAACGAGTCGGTGGTCTACTTCGACATTTATGCACGGGCCGAGCCGCTACTAGAGTATTTGGCCCGGGCCGAGCCGGCCTTCGGCGCCGACGTCACCCAGTGCATCGTCGCAGCGATGTGCCGTACCCTCAGCGAAAACCCGACGATGAACCGCTTCGTCGTCGGTCACCGCCTCTACCAGCGCAATGAGATATCGGTTACTTTCAGCATGAAGCGCAAGGCCGGTGATGCCAGTTCGAAGCTCGCGGTGGTGCGTACCAAACTAAACCCTGGGGAGGATTTCCGTAGCCTCTGCCACAGAATTAACGCGGAGATAACCGTTGAACGCTCCGACGCCAAGACCTACGCCGACAAGGAGTACGGCCTACTCCACCGCGTCCCCCGTCCGATTTTGCGCGCTGGAGTAGGCGCACTGCGGCTGCTCGATTATTACAATTTGCTGCCGGCCAGCTTCATCGAGAACGATGCGATGTACAGCAGCGCGTTCGTCGCCAACCTCGGAACTCTGGGCATGGATGCAGGCTACCACCACCTATACGAATGGGGAACTTGCTCGCTGTTCCTCATGGGCGGTAAGATCGAAGAGCGTGCGGTTGTACGTGACGGTAAGATCGTAGCCGAGAAGATCCTCCACATGCGTGCCACCTACGACGAGCGTATCGATGACGGCATGACCGCCGGCCAGGGCATCAACGTGGTAACTCACACGCTCGAAAACCCTTTCGAGTATCTAGGCTGCCTGCAAGAAGATGGCAGCGACGCTCGTCCGCTCGACCACGGTGCGCCGCTAGCAGACAAGCGTTCGAGCAGTCTAGCTGCCTAGCGCAGCCGCCCCGACGCGATCAGGCGGATAATCGCTGGCCAACCAAAAATCAGCGGGTAGCGGCGTTGTCGCGGACTGAGTTCGATGGTTACACCGGTGTGTCGTTCTAACTTCCACAAGGCGTAGGGCAGCCACTCACCAAAGGTAAATGCGGTCTTTACCAGTCGCACTGCATACAACAGCTTGGACATGCGCACGGTGCTGCGCCAGCGCGCCACTAGATAGCGGCGCCGACTTGGTTGCAGCCGCGCATAGGCCCCGTCTGAGTCGATACGCAGGTCGACCAGTCCGCGCGAGGCCAGCTCTTCGAGCGCAGCGGCAGTAACAGCGTCGTAGCGATCGGCATCTCCCAAATATATCGCTGAAATCGTCTGGCTGCGCTCCGGCCTCAGTTCGCTACCGTAGGTACGACTCAAGCCGAACTGCCAGAGCTCTTCGGCTACTAGCGCGCCGCCTTCCTCGCCTAGCGTCGCGGACATTAGCGCCAACATGGTCTCGACCATGGTTACTACTGACTCGGCGACATCGGCAGTAACGGCATCGCGCGCAGCGGAGTCGCGCACGTAGGCGAGCCGCGAGGGCTGGCAAAACCGCGCCCAGATAATAGCGTGAGAGGCTTCTCCTCTAGCCGCACGGGCGAAATCGGCGCGGCTGATGAAGGCATACTTCGCTCGCAGCGTACGCTGACCGTCGGCCACCGTTATCAAGAAGACGTTTGGTGGAAGAACGGCATTCGCCCACGCCAAGCGCCGGCGGCCGCCGTAGGCCTCGCGATAAGAGTCGACCAGCACGTAGAAGTCGAGGACAGAATCGTCATAGACCTGGTTGCGCAGACATGAGCCGTAAAACAGTACCGAGGCCACCGAGTCACCGTGGCGCGCAACGATTTCATCACAGATAAGCCGAGCATCGCCGTGAAGAGGCTGGGATAGTTCCGCGGCAATGATCGCGGAAAGAGGCGCGGGGTAGCTCGGCATAGCCGTCTCTAGGTTCGAACGAAGCGCAGCCGGTCGTCGGCCGCAATATTCACGATACGCCCGGGCTGGGGGTCATAGAGTTCGCCATCTATGGTCATTCCGCAATCGAAGCGTAGTTCGCCATGACCGACGTTGCGACTAGTCGCAATACCCGCGCTGCCATTGGCCCGGGGTTGGGTTCCGTAGGCGAAACGCAGAACCGATACCGGCCCATGGGTGGCGTCGGGCTCCAAAGCCGTAAATCTTATCGGTGCATCCTGGTTACCCCAAAACGGCCGCAGTCCAAAAAACAACCGCCCGAGAGTCGTCGCTATGACCATCTTGAAGCTGTGGGCTTCGATCGGTCGGCCGTCAAGACTTATCTCCATGGCGTCGGGCGCTAGAATCGGATCGCTCGAGCCAAACGACATTCGGGCTGCCAGGATGG
>CAZPPZ010000240.1:0-4958 GCA_964588545.1 uncultured Myxococcales bacterium
GGCGGGGCCCGGGTCATCGACCACCTGCTGGTCGGCTTCAAGTACATCGGCGACGCCATGCTCCAGCTCGAGAGCCGCGGCGAATTCGCCGGCGTGAGCGCACGCCTGGAAGACTTCGCCCTGGGCGCCGAAGAATCCCACGGGCTGCTGGTCACAACCGAGATCCGCGACAAGGATGCCGCCGGTGGCGCGCTGATCCCGGGCCTTCACGATCCCCATATCCACCTGCTTGCCCTTGCCGCGGCCGAGAGCTCGGTCGTCTGCGGGCCTCCTGAGGTCGGCAATGCCAGCGAGCTTGCCGCAGCTATCGGCGCGGCAAGATCAGCCGCAAGTAGCACTCGCGACCGCAGCGTTGGCGACTGGATTCGCGGTGTTGGTTACCACGAATCCGTAGCCGGCCCTCTCGACCGCGAGGCTCTCGACCGACTCGAGAGCCACAGGCCGCTGCGCATCCAGCACCGCAGTGGCCAAGCATGGCTGCTAAACTCGGCCGCCATCGAGGTGCTGGGAATCGATCGCGGTGCCGACAACCCAGGAGTCCAGCGTGATAGCTCCGGTCGTGCCAACGGCACGGTGTTACGCGCCGATGTCTGGCTGCGCCGACTTATCGCGACCGAGAAGCCACCTTGCCTCGCTGGGATCAGCCAGCGCCTGGCCAGCTACGGGGTGACCGGGATCACCGATGCGACTGCCACCAACGGCCTCTCGGAGATCGAGATCTTCGAACACGCGATTGCCATGGGAGAGCTGCGCCAAAGGCTGGTGCTCATGGGCGGACTCAAGCTTGAAGTGCCGCAATCTAGCGCCATCGAACTCGGCGCCGTCAAGCTGATACTCGACGAACGCGAGCTTCCCGAACTTGACGCTGTGGTCGCGCGCATCGCCGAGGCCCACCACCGAGAGCGTGGCGTAGCCATCCACTGCGTGACCAGGGCCGAGCTCGTATTGGCCACAGCCGCGCTCAGCGCCGCCGGCAGCGATAGCCGCGACCGCATCGAACACGCGTCGGTAGCTCCCCCAGAACTCATCGAAGCCGTCGCCGCTCTCGGCGCCAGCGTCGTTACCCAACCAGGATTCATCTTCAGCCGCGGCGATGCCTACCTAAACGACGTCGATGACTGCGATCTGCCCTGGCTCTACCGCGGGACGGGTTTTACTGAGGCAGGGGTGGCTCTTGGCGGCGGTAGCGACGCACCCTTCGGCGATGCTGATCCTTGGATCACGATTCGCGCAGCCGTGAATCGGCGCACGCGCGGCGGCGACTTGATAGGCAGCCACGAGGCACTTACACCGGAGCGGTCGCTGGCGCTGTTCACTACGGCTGCGCAGGCACCCGGCGCAACAACGCGGGAGCTGACGGTGGGTGCCCCAGCCCACCTCTGCCTGCTCGACCGTCCCTGGCGCGAGGCGCGCCAGCTGCTGTCGAGTCGCTGCGTGGTGGCAACTGTAGCCGGCGGTGAGCTGATCTGGCAGCGTCAGCACTCTTCTAACGCGACACTACAGCTCTCATCCCAGAACGCTTTGGCGACGGCGATGCGGCCCGCCGAGTCGACCTCAAAGTGATCGCAAACATCTAGCGCCATTCCACCGCCACCGGCAGAACGAATGATCATACGAAACAGCAGTATGGCCTCGTTGCTACAAACGACCAGCCGCTCGACCCGCGGCTCGAGCTCCTGCCCGCCGGCGTGAGCCTGGTCCCAAAACTCTGCGATCTCAGCCTTACCCCGTCGTGGTGGAGTACCAACCGGGTCTATCCACACCGCGTCGTCGGAAAAGGCCGCAAGCAAGGCCTCTCGATCATTGTCACACCAGGCGCCGACATAGGCCGTGACTGCCTGGCGGGTCCTCTTCTCGACAGCCTCTTTATCATCGCTGCTCATGCTACCTCCGTTAAGCGCCAACTACATAAAGGACGGCCGCTCACCGATGATCTCTTGGCGGCGAAGTTCATCGATTTGCCGAGGCGACAGCCCAAGCTCCTCAGCCAAGACCTCCGGGTTGTGCTGTCCCAAGGTCGGTGGCGGCGAACGGTGTAGCTTCGGCCCGAAAGCGGAAAACTGCATGGGAAAGCCAGGATAGCGAGTCTCGCCGCTGATCGGATGCACCAGGGTTTGGAAGAATCGCCGGTGTTCGAGCTGCGGGTTGGGCATAACCGCATGCGCATTCACGACCATGGCTGCAGAGACTCCGGCGGCAATCAAGAGTTCGGCAGCGGCCTCGGCGCTAAGCCTACGCGTCCACTCCTCGATGCGAGCGTCGATGTCATCGTGCCTCTCGCGCCGCCCGGTAACCACCGCCAGCTCGGCGTTCTCAGCCCAATCGCTCCATCCAAGCAGCGAGCACAGCGCCAGCCACTGGGCGTCGTCAGCCACTGCTACGGCCACGTAGTCGTCGTCACCGCTGCCACGATAGAGCCCTTGAGGAGCAGCATAAGGGCCACGGTTACCTTGACGTCCAAGCAGCTCACCGTAGGCCGAGTACTCGAGCAACGGCTCGGCCGCGACGTTAAGGGCCACCTCTACCAGTGGCACCTCCAGCAGCTGTCCCTCACCACTACGGCGTCGTTGCTCTAGTGCCATCAGCAGGGCGAAGGCAGCATGCATACCGCCGAGCGGGTCGCAGCCTCCGCGCGGCACCAGCGGCAGGTCGTCGTAGCCGGTAACCCAGGCCAGGCCACTGGCCTGTTCAAGGGTCATGGCGAAACCGTTACGATCCCGCCACGGGCCATCGAGGCCGAACGCTGGCATACGCATCATTATGACCTTGGGGTTGCGCCTCTTGATCTCATCCCAGCCCAGCGAGAAGTTCTCGAGTACCCGAGGCGAATAGCTGTCGACGACGACGTCGGCTTTCTCGATGAGAGAGAGGAGCAGGTTGCGACCCTGCTCGCTGTCGAGGCGCAGAGTTATATCGCGCTTACCGGGGTTTGCCCCGTGAAACACCGGCGACCACTCCCACAGCTGCTCTCCGGGCTTGGCGCCGGCAAAGCGCATGCCATCGGGGCGCTGTATAGACTCTACCTTGATGACCTCGGCGCCCATCGCGGCAAGGAAACAAGTCGCAATCGGTCCTGCCCAAAACGCCGTCAAGTCGACAACGCGCAGGCCAGATAGCGGTAGCGGCGCCAGTGCGGGCGCGCCGCCACCGTCAGCCGTTGCCGCCCTCGGCGCACAAGCTCGAGCTTCAGCCTCAAGTTCAGCGCTATGTTCACCCAGCGCCGGAGCCAGCCCCACAGGCCGCATCGGGTTTTTCTCGAAGATGAAGGGCGCTCGCGGCTGAACCAAACCGTCCGGGCCTTTCACGAACACGCCGCGCTCACGGAAGTGATCAATCTTGGTGACCGTCGCACCGTTGGCCAGCGGTGCGGCCGGAATACGCATAAGCGCGGCTAGCTCGACGATCTCGTCGACACTGCGTTGTCGCGTCCACGCGTGGATGACCGCCTGCATGTGCTCTAACTGCTCCATACGCCGATAACCGTCGAGATAGCGCGGATCTTCGGCCAGCGCCTCTTGTCCGATCATGCGGCAGAAGTCGCTCCACTGCTGGCCGGTGATGGTGCAAAGACCCACCCAACCGTCCGCCGCCGGCTCTATCGAAGGGATATCAATACTGCGGGCAGCCGGGCCTTCGCACCACTGCCCACTGAGATCGTGGTAGAGAGTCATCGCCAGCAGCATCGACTCAAAAATCGACACGTCGACGCTCTGGCCGGCACCGCCGACGCGCGCCGACATTACCGCCGCAAGGCCGCCGAGCGCGGCAAAGCTGCCCGTTACCCACTCACCAAAGCGGCCCCCCGCGGCTACGGGCTCACGGTCGGGTAGTCCGCGGCAGCCCAGAGAGCCAACCGCGGCCTGCAGAGTAAACTCGGTACTCGGCCGAGACGCCCAGGGGCCGCTCTGCCCAAACGCGCTGATCGATACCAGCGACAGCCGTGGGTTGTGCTCTTGTAGTTCCTCCAACGACAAGCCCAGAGACTCGAGTCGACCCGGGCCGAGGCTCTCAATCACCAGATCAGCGACCGCGGCCAGGCGCTTGAAGAGGCTACGACCAGTCGAGTCTTCAAGATCTATCACCGCACTACGCTTGCTGGCGTTTAGATAGCGAAAGAGTGCACCGTCTTCGCCATCGGCTAGGCGGACATCCGAGGCTGTCCAGCGTCGCAGCGGGTCACCGCTGGCGCTCTCTACCTTGGTGACATTAGCGCCACCATCTACCAGTAGCTTGCCGGCGTAAGGCCCGGCTATTTCACTGGACAGATCGAGAACCCGCAGTCCCGATAGCGGCGAGCCCTCAGGCCTTGGCAATGACATCTTCGGCAAAGCGCTCGAGCGCAGCTATCTTCTCACTCAAGGGTTGGGTATCTGGACCGCGAACGTAGGCATCACGAAACCCGACGATCACGTCGCTTACGCCGAGGTCTTCGAGCCTATGCACACCATCAACCGAGTAACCATCGAGAGAGATTACGTGCACCTCAAAAGGCTCGCGCTCACGGCCATAGCTCTTGCGCAGCTGGCCAAGACGCTCGAGCAAGCGGGCCAGTTCTTCACCATCGCCACCGGCGTGCATCCAGCCATCACCGAGTCGCGCAGCACGCTCGAGAGCAGCCTCGGAGTGGCCGCCGATGAGCAGCGGAATCGGCAAGCTCGGCACTGGGCATATCTTGACGCTCTCGAGCTGGTAGAACTCGCCTTGATAAGCAAAGAAGCCCCCTTTGACCAAGCCTCGATGAATCTCGATCATCTCGTTCATACGCCGGCCTCGCCCCTTCCAGGGTTGCCCACAAAAACGATAGTCCTCGGGCCAAGGGCTTACACCAACACCCAAGCCCAATCGGTTGCCGCTCTGCTCATAGTGTCACCCTGCTTAGGAGCTGAAAAACGGCCTCCTCTCTGGCGTGCTCTCTACGGATCCGCATCACAAGCGCACGGTTGCCACCATCGAGGGCG
>CAZPPZ010000241.1:0-4944 GCA_964588545.1 uncultured Myxococcales bacterium
AAGGGAACACGCTCGAGTTCTACACCAATTACCCCGGTCGAACACGGCAGCACCAGCTGCTCAGCAACCGAGAGTCGTGCCGCGAGCTCGCGACATCCCCAGCGGGCGAACTTGAGGCCCTTCTCGCCGGTTCCGGCATTGGCGTTGCCAGAGTTCACCATTACCGCCTGGGCCGCGCCGTCGGCCGCGTGTTCGCGGGCGACGATAACCGGCGCGGCAACAGCGCTGTTACGAGTAAACGCACTAGCACACACCGCCGGCCGGTCGGTAACGATCAGAGCAAAATCGCGGCGCCCGCGGCTTTTCAGGCCACCGTGCACCCCGGAGAACCGAAAACCACGCACCGCGGGTACCGAGGGACCGGCTTCAATTTTCATGTGTGAAACTCGCTTAGCCCACGCTCAAGAGCGACCATGGCACTTCTTGTACTTCTTGCCACTGCCACAGGGACAGGGGTCGTTTCGGCCGACTTTATCACCCTCGCGTTTGACCTGCTGCTGGGGCTCGGACTCTTGGCCTCCATCACCGGCACTAGCATGGGCCAGGACCATCTGCTGACGCTGGCGACGACGCTGCTCTTCCATACGGTCGATATCGTCTTCGCGAGCAATCTGTACCGAGTACATCTTCTCAACTACGTCGGCCTCAAAACGCTGGAGCATCTCAGCAAACATGTCGAAGCCTTCACGCTTGTATTCCTGCAAAGGATCACGCTGACCGTAGCCTCGCAGGCCTATGCCCTCCTTGAGGTGATCCATAGCCAGCAGATGATCCTTCCAGTGCGCGTCTATCGACTGAAGTGTCACGACTCTCTCGAGGTGACGAACCACTTCTTCGCCAAACTCGGCCTCACGCCGCTCATAAGCTTCTTGCACTTCGACCACCGCTCGAGCCTCTAGCGGCTGCTCCTCATCCTGCCGATCAACATCGTCTCCAGCGACCCCCAGGTGCACACGGAACTGAGCATAAAACGCGTCCTCGAGTGCTTTCCAGTCGGTCTCCTCATCACCACGCGCAGCATCGACATAGCTGCCAACCATGGCTTCAGCAATACCAATGGCCATGGTGAGAATCTCTTGGCGCAGGTCTCCACCTTGCAGATAGCTTCGTCGGCGTTCGTAGACGATCTCGCGCTGCTTGTTCATGACATCGTCGTACTCGAGCAGATGTTTGCGCATATCGAAGTTATGACCTTCGACCTTGCGCTGGGCGTTCTCGATCGCGCGCGTGACCATCTTGGCCTCGATCGGTACCCCGTCTTCCATCCCCAGCCTTTCCATCAGCCCTTGAATGCGTTCCGCGCCAAAAATGCGCAGGAGGTCATCCTCGAGCGAAAGGTAGAAACGGCTGGCACCCGGATCGCCTTGGCGCCCCGAACGTCCACGCAGCTGATTGTCTATGCGCCGTGACTCATGACGCTCGGTACCTATGATGACCAATCCGCCGGCGGCAAGTACTTCTTCGCGTTCCGCCGCACACTGCTCGGCATAGCGCGCGACCACATCCTTGAAACGGGGATCACTACGGCCTTCATCCCCGAGTTCCGCGAGAGCAAGAAACTCCGGGTTACCACCGAGCACAATGTCGGTTCCGCGTCCGGCCATGTTAGTGGAGATCGTCAGCGCATTCTTTCGTCCGGCCTGAGCGACAATCTCAGCCTCGCGAGCGTGCTGCTTGGCGTTCAGCACATTGTGCTTGACGCCGGCCTTCTTGAGCAGAGCAGAGAGCTTCTCGGAGTTCTCGATCGATATGGTTCCGACGAGCACCGGCTGACCACAGCGATTACGCTCACTAATGTCCTCGATCACCGCAGCAAACTTCTCGCGCTCCGACTTGTATACCGAATCGGGAAGATCCTCGCGGATCATTTGTCTGTGGGTTGGGATGACGGTTACGTCGAGGTTGTAAATGTTCTTGAACTCAGAGGCTTCGGTATCGGCGGTACCTGTCATGCCCGAAAGTTTATCGTACATTCGGAAGTAGTTCTGGAAAGTGACGGTCGCAAGCGTCTGATTCTCGCGCTCGATCTTGCAGCCTTCCTTGGCCTCCACAGCTTGATGGAGTCCATCGCTCCAACGCCTCCCGTGCATTAGACGTCCGGTGAACTCATCGACGATGATCACTTGGCCCTCTTGGACCATGTAATCAACATCGCGCTTGTACAGCGCGTGGGCACGCAAGCCCTGGTTTACGTGATGAAGAGTCTCGATCTGCTGGGGGTCATAGAGGTTGTCGATGTTCAAGATCTTCTCGACCTTGGTCACACCCTCGTCGGTCAGAGCTACGGTGCGCGCCTTCTCGTCAACCGTGTAATCTTCCTCGGCGACAAACTTGGGGATAATCCGGTTGATCGCGTAGTACTTGTCGGTCGATTGCTCGGCCGGGCCGGAAATAATCAGCGGAGTACGAGCCTCGTCGATGAGAATCGAGTCTACCTCGTCGACGATCGCGTAGTAGAGCTCACGCTGGGCGAAATCGCCTTCGCTGAACTTCATGTTGTCGCGGAGATAGTCGAAGCCGAATTCGTTGTTCTGGCCGTAGGTGATGTCGCAACGATAAGCCGCGCGGCGCGTGTCCTCATCGATGTTGGGTAAGACTATGCCCACCGACAAGCCGAGGAACTTGTATATGTTTCCCATCCACTCGGCGTCACGGCGGGCGAGGTAGTCGTTTACCGTCACCAAGTGTGCGCCGCGACCGACCAAGGCATTAGCGTACAGCGCCAGAGTAGCGACCAGGGTCTTACCTTCGCCGGTCTTCATCTCGGCGATCTTACCCTCGTGAAGCACCAGCCCTCCGATGAGCTGAACGTCGAAGTGGCGCATATTCAGCCGGCGCCAACCGACTTCACGTACGGTCGCAAAGATTTCCGGCAACATGTCGTCGAGCGGCTCGCCGCGATCGAGGCGCTCACGGAAGCGTACGGTCTGGGCACCGAGCTGAGTATCGTCGAGAGCCTGAATATCCGGCTCGAGCTCGTTGATGCGCGCAACCGTCGGCCGCAGGCTCTTTATGTAGCGGTCGTTGGCCGTACCAAAAATCTTCTTCGCTGTAGTGGTAATGATCGACATCGCTCAGACCGGTTGTTCCGCCTCCTGCGAAATGTTCGCGGCCGCTGCCGCCCCGCCCGCCGGTGGACACTGGTAGCTGGTAAACAGCCGCCCCCAGTCGCTACGCATGAAGCCAGCGATGCGTCGGCGGCCTACCGTCGGGTACCACAGGTAGTCGTGGTAAATATTAGAGGCCAGGGGCGCCCAGGCCACCAGCGGCGAATGAAGAGCCAACTTTTCGAGAAAACGCAGCGGTCCCTTACGCAACAATTGGTCGCCCCAGATTACAAAACTACGCTTTGTCTCGAATCCGAAGCTTACCCCAGACACGTCTTCACCGACCACGCGAATCTTCGACGGGTCGGCGCAGCCTAATTCGCGTTCATGGCACATACGCAGATACGGGATTTTCAACGGATCGAAACCCATGAGCTTGGCGGCGACCGCATCTACCGCGACGCTATCGCCACTGGCGAGAATGTAGTTCTTGATGAGCGGTACCATTGTGCGCGGGCCTGCGCCGTCACCACACACAGTACCATCCATCACCGCGAACACCCCCGGGTGAAGCTCCTTCTGCATGATCATCAGATCGACGAGCACCTCGTGGATGTGCTTGTGAGCATAGTGGCGTACTTCCTTCAACAGCCCGCCGAAGGCGTTCTTGATCGCACCAGTCGTGGTCGAATGGCCATGGGTCTTGACCGTGGGCAGGTGCACGACATTACGGCCTTTGAACATAGAGGGGATCTCGATGCCCTCGGGAAATATTTTATCGAGCATCAACAGCGGCTCGCGAAAAGCGTAGGTCTCCCACTCGACATCGGTCAACGGGGTAAATGGTAACGCGTAGTGGCGCAGTACCGGCATCCACAGGTTTGCTTGGCAGCCCTTGATCGGATCGGTAACCACAGTCTTGTTTTCGACCGGGATCAGGCTCCCGCGGGCGTACCCAGCGCCGATCAAGGTCCGCACCACGCCCTCGAGCTGCCAGGGCTGCGACGAGCAGGCGGGAAAGTACTTGGTCCACGACAGGTTGAGCTTAATCAGGGTGTCGCAGCGTTCGGGCAGATATGCACGAAAATCCGCATCTTCCATCACCCGCTGGTAGTCGAGAACGACGGTCTCCGGGCGGGTCTTTCTAACGGCTACAACGCTTTGTGCCATAGTAACGCTTTTCGCGTCCTCACTATTGGTAGAGCAGCAGGAAAACGACTGCGATCCAAGAAAATATGCCTATCTGCAGCGGGATATCACCTAGCAGCACGTCGGTTGGACTGCCACCCTCTTGGCGCCCGTAAACTAGAAATAGGTATCGGAAAAGCCCAAAGACCACAAAGGGAACCGTCAGATAGAGCCGCTGCGTGCCCAGTTTGTCAATCACCTCAGGCGAGACCGTGTAGAGGACATAGGCAATCAGCGTGGTGACCGAAGCGATGACGATGAGCTGATCGAGAAGGGTCACGGTGTAACGTCCGAGTACCTCCCGGTGATCACCAGCGTCCCGCTCCAAGAGAAACAGCTCATGACGACGCTTGGCCAACGCAAGGAACAGGGCGAGCAAGAAAGTGCATACTATCAGCCATGGCGACATCAATGCCCTCACCGCTACCACTCCAGCCGCCGCTCGCAGCACGAAGCCAGCGGCCAGCGCCGCTACGTCGACTATCACAATGTGTTTTAGCCACACGCTGTAGAGCGCCTGTAGACCGAGAAAGGCCAGCAACAACCCGACAATACTGCCGCCTAGCGATGCGCCGCTGGCGATCGAAACTACCGCGAGCACCGCAGCGATGGCACCGGTCTGGGCTACGCTGATGCGCTGGGCAGCCACAGGCCGATCGTGATTGAGCGCGTGCACGCTGTCACTGTCGCCGTCGAGGGTCGCAGCTTC
>CAZPPZ010000242.1:0-4942 GCA_964588545.1 uncultured Myxococcales bacterium
GCGCTGTCCGTGATGGTGACGGGTGGCGGCTGAACGGGCAGAAGATCTTTACCCCTTCGGCTCACTTTGCTGAGTGGTACTGGGTGGGGGCGCGCACCGATCCCGACAAACCTAAGCATCACGGCATCAGTCTGTTCCTACTGCCGATGGATGCCCCTGGTATAACCGTGCAGGGTATGCCGACGATCGGCAATGATCGCACCAATCAGGTCTTTCTCGATAACGTTTACGTCGACAACGACTACCTGGTTGGTGAACGCGGTAAGGGCTTCCAGTACATATCCGAGGCGCTCGATCTCGAGCGCTTTACCATGTTTACCTTCGCACCTATTCAAAAACGTTTGGAGCTGCTGTGCCGCTGGGTCTCTGCTGCCACGCTTGATGGTCGGCCTTTGCGCGAGGATGCGGTAGTTCGCCAACGTATCGCGCGTCTGGTCACCGAGTGCGAAGTCGCTCGGGTGTTGGGCTTGAAGTTTGTCTCAGAGTCGATAAAGGGTGGGGCGGCACCTACTTGCGAGGCGTCGACCTACAAGCTCTATGCTACCAATCTGTCTCAACGAGTAGCCGATGCGGCGGTGGATCTGGCCGGCCCCGGTTCGCAGCTGCGCAGCGGTACCGAGGATGCGCCGATGAAAGGCCGTGCCGACATCAGCTACCGCGCCACCGTAGTCGAGACCTCGGGGGGCGGCTCTTCGGAGATCCAGAAGAACATCTTGGCGCGGCGTAAACTCGGTCTTCCCAAGAACTTCTAAACGATCGATGGGCGCTTCGTCATCAGCAGCTTATCTGGACAATCTTACTGTCATCGACCTCGCGAGCGTGGGAGCGGCGGCGCGAGCCTCACGGATTCTTGCTGACTACGGTGCGAGGGTCATCAAGGTTGCCCCGGTAGCGGGCAAGCGTGGCAAGCAGATAGAGCCTCCATTTTACTCTTACGGCGCCGGTCGTGGCATGAAGAGGCTGCGAGTCGACCTGCGTGCAGAGGCTGGCAAGCAAGCCTTTCTGTGTTTGGCGGCTCGTGCCGATGTAATCATCGAGAGCTTTCGTCCGGGAGTGAGCGCTAGGCTCGGTATTGGTTACGACGACCTGAGAGCGATCAACCCGCGCATCATCTTTTGTGCGACCAGTGGTTATGGCCAAGACGGCCCCTATTCGCAGTGGGCCGGTCACGACCTGAACTACCTCGCGCTAGGCGGTTTTCTCCACTGCTCGGGTCGACGCGCCGACGGTGGCCCGGCGATACCAGGAGCCACCGTTGCAGATAGCGCGGCCGGTGGCATGCACGCGGTTATCGCTATTCTCGCGGCTCTTGCCCACCGTGCTAGCAGCGGTGAGGGTGAGTACCTCGACGTGTCGGTTGCCGATGGAGTAGTGCAGCTGATGTCGCTTCACATCGACCGCTATCTGGCTACCGGCGAGGAGCCCGGTCCCGGTGGCGACATCCTAACCGGGCGTTACGCCTGTTATGATGTTTACCGCGCCGGTGATGGCAAGTGGCTGTCGGTGGCTGCGATCGAGCCGCGCTTTTTTGCCAATTTGTGCAAGGGACTTGGCTGTGAACGTTGGATTGAGCATCAGCTCGACGATACTCGCCAAGACGATATCCGTGCGGATCTTGCCGCAGCCTTCGGCCGTCGTGATCGCGACGAGTGGGTGGCACTTCTTGCCCCGGACAACGCTTGCGTGGCGCCGGTCTACACCATTGCTGAACTTAGCGAGGACCCCCACTTGGTCGGACGTGGTGTCTTTGTCGAAGCCGAGCAGCCTGAGCTTGCCTCCAAGCCCGGGCAGGCATCTGCCTCGCCGCGTCGGAAGTTTGGCCAGCTTGGTCCGGTGCTTGCCGGAGGTCGCCGACAGCCACTCTACCGTGTTGAAGGTGAGGGGCATACCGATACCGACGAACTGCTGCGAGAGGCGGGATTGAGCGATGCTGAGCTCGCCCGGTTGCGTTGCGATGGTGTCGTCGAGTGAGAGGTCGAGGGGCTGTGGCTGGGTGGCTGGTGAGTGATCTTCGAGCAGTAGAGTTGTCTAATGAGGACGGGAGTTCGCGATGAATCTGGATTTTTCTGAAGAGCAGCAGATGCTGCGTGAGACCGTTCGTGGGCTTTGCGAGCGTCACTCGCCAATCGATGCGGTCCGCGGCCTAGAGGACGATCCAGTGGGATTCTCGTCTGAGTTGTGGAACAAGCTTGGCGAGCTTGGCCTGCTCGGCCTGACCCTTCCCGAGAGCTACGGTGGTGCCGGCATGAGTGCCCTTGAGGCTGCCGTCGTGCACGAGGAATTGGGTCGGGCGTTGGTTCCCACCCCACATCTGGTCAGCTGCATACTCAGCGCCGGAGTAATTGCTGCCGCGGGAAGCGATGAGCAAAAGCAGCAGTGGCTACCCAAGATAGCCACTGGCGAAGTCGTCATCACTCCCGCTTGGCTCGAACCCGACCGTAGTTTTGGCCCTCGTGGAATCGCTTTGGACGCTGGACTCGACTCGGGCGAGTACCATCTGAGCGGCGTAAAACGCCACGTCCACTTTGCGTCGGCGGCAACGCGACTACTGGTGTTGCTGCGCAGCGGTGAGGGTGACGAGGATATTGATATAGTCTTGGTCGATCCTAGCCTGAGCGGGGTCGAGCTCACCCAGCAGATGAGTCTTGCCTCCGACACACAGTACCGGCTGGACCTGCACGATGTGAAGGTAAGCGAAAGCGAAAGGCTTGGCCCACCGGCTTCGGGGTGGAAAATTTGGCGTCAGTGTATGTACGACGCGATCATCATGGTCGCTGCCCAGGCCATGGGCGGGGCTGAGCGAGCCTTGGAGGTCACGGTTGACTACGCCAAGGAGCGTGAGCAGTTCGATAAACCAATCGGATCGTTTCAGGCGATCTCTCACTACCTTGCTGACGCTGCGACGCTGGTCGAAGGCGGACGCACGCTGGTCCACGAGGCTGCGTGGGCGCGTTCGACCGGACGCTCGGTGGAGCGCCTGGCGCCAATGGCCAAGCTCTTCGCCTGCCGCAGCTATCGCGATGTAACTGCTGTTTGTGAGCAGGTTCACGGTGGTTACGGGTTCACTCTCGACTACGACATCCAGCTCTACTTCCGCCGCGCCAAGCAGCTGCAGATCTCTTGGTGGGACTCCCGCTACCTCGAAGAGCTGGTTGCCAGCACGGTACTCGATGAGGGCCTTCCCGAGCTCTACTAAGCGACCTACTCGATTCATACTAAGCGAAGTCGAGCGCGTAGAAAGTGTACTTATCTCTGTTGAGGCGTTATAGGCGGCAGTGCTGATGGGTGAGATCGACGAGATGCTTGGCGCTATTGAGCGCTGGCGCAGGCGTGGCGAAGATGTCGCGGTGGCGACACTGGTGCGCGCTAGTGGTTCTTCACCGCGGTTGCCAGGGGCGCGGCTGTGTGTGACGCGCAACGGCGAGATGGTTGGTTCGATTAGCGGCGGCTGCGTTGAGAACGACATCGCCGAGTGTGGCCGAAGAGTTCTCGACCGGGGCAAGGCGCTGATTGCCAGCTATGGCGTTGGCGACGATGCCGCTTTTGCTGTCGGTCTGAGCTGTGGCGGCGATATCGAGGTGCTAATCGAGCCGCTGGCGCAGGCGACGGCATGGCAGCAGGCGTTACTTGCTCGTGGCGATGGTCAGCCGGTGGCGCTGTGCACCGTGCTTGACGGTGGTGCGATGTTAGGGCGCAAGCTGGCGCTGATTTCACCGGGACCATCGCAGCGAGTGCTAGGATCTATCGACGCTGAAATCGACGAGGGACTGTTGGCCGAGGCTCGTGCGCTGTTGCCTGCGGGTGGCACACGCGAGCTCCGTGTTGAATCGCGAGGCCAAGACCTCGAGGTTTTCGTCGAGGCTTTTGCGCGGCCTCGCCGTTTACTTATAGTCGGGGCCACCGCACTGGCAGCGGCGCTTTGCCGTGTGGCTGCAGAGCTTGGATTTGCTGTCAGCGTTATTGATCCGCGCGCGGGCAGGCTAAGCGCCCAGCGTTTCCCCGAGGCTACCGACCTGATCGCCGAGTGGCCCCAGGAGGTCCTTGCCCGAAGCGATCTGAATGAGGCGAGCTGTGTGGTTACGGTAGCCCACGATTCTAAGTTCGACGTCCCCACGCTCGCCTGCGCGCTGCGCTCGGCGACAGGCTATATTGGTGCGCTGGGTAGCCGTAGGACCCACTCCAAGCGCGTTGCCGCTCTAAAGGAGCAGGGCTTCGGCGACTCCGAGCTCGAGCGCATCCACTCTCCTGTTGGTCTCGACATTGGTGGGCGTAGTCCTCAGGAGATCGCAGTATCTATTGTTGCTGAAATCCTTGCTGTGCTTGCTGGTCGCAATGGACATGTGCTTAGCGGCCGGAGCGCGCCGATCTATGGGCGGCATTGAGCCTAGCACTGCGGGGGTCTCCGGTATCATTCTTGCTGCTGGCGCCTCCCGGCGTATGGGACAGCCCAAGCAGCTAGTCGAGTATTTGGGCAAGCCGCTGCTCGCTCACGCGGTTGAAGCGGCGCGAGGCTCCACACTCGCAGAGCTTGTAGTGGTGCTTGGTCGGCAGGCCAACGAGGTGGCCGCGAGGTTGTCGCTTGCCTATCTGCCAGGTGTGCGCGTGGTCGTCAACGAGGACTGGGTAAGCGGCCAGGCCTCTTCTCTGCGTTGTGGGCTGCTTGGGGTTGATCCGCGTGCCCAGGCCGCCGCGGTTCTGCTCGGCGATCAGCCCGGGGTCAGTGTCGCGACCATTGATCTAATTCTGGCCAAGTTTGCTAGCATCGATGTTTCGCGCACACCGATGCTGCGCCCTGTCTACACCCGTGGCGCGCAGCGAGTGCCCGGACACCCAGTGGTTCTTGCCCGCTCTATTTGGCCGCAGATAGAGCGCTTGGCTGGCGATCAGGGCGCCAGGGCATTGATCGCCGCTCAGCCCGAGAGCCTGGCCACCCTCGAACTAA
>CAZPPZ010000243.1:0-4917 GCA_964588545.1 uncultured Myxococcales bacterium
GGGCTACGGCTCCGCCAATCCCCATGAGCGAACCGAACAGCCCGTAAGACACAGCTCCAAACACAAAGACCCAATACTCGCTAGAAGAGCTGACCACCGCGACCACACAGGCCTCGCCCAACCCCACCAGAGCCCCGCCGACAAAACCACCGATAGCACCCGCGACAAGCCGCTTGAAAAAATCCATGCTAAGACCCCTCCCCCGACACCGGAAGAATCGTCAACACTTTACCGCCGTACTGCTTAGGCACCTCTACACCGAGACGATTGAGGATAGTCGGCGCTATATCGATGATCCGCACCTCTTCTTCTTGAATACGACGATTACTAAGCAAGATGCCCTCGGTGATATCCGTGAAGGTCGTGGCATGATCGCCACTCCACTTCTTCATGTTGTCTTCGAATAGCCCCTGGGGTGCTCCACCCAACGGTGTCGCCGAAGACACGCGGTAGCCCGAAGCAAGCCCCACCTGAAGGTCCTGCGCATCAGCGATACGGCTGCCCGACCAGGTGTCTTCGGCAATATACACCTTACGCACGACCTTTTCTCCGCTAGCTGGGTCAACCACCTGTTCGAGCTTAGCGGCAAGTTCATCGGCCAACTTACGGCGCTCCGATCCCGGCGCGACTATGCCCTTGCCTTCACGTCCACGCACGTTGAGATAAATCGAACCCACACCGAGCGCGTAGGCCCTGGTCTTGCTCCAATCCACGTCGAGAAGAAACTTGGCGTCGGTGTACTTCTTGCCGCCCTTGAGCACCATGTAGCCTTCCTGACCCAGCCATGAATTGACGTTGAAGCCTCGTCGCCAGCTATGAAACCCGTGATCACTCAGGATCAGCAGTACATCGTCCTCGCCGAGACGGCTGACGACCTTGCCGATAATCTCGTCCATACGCCGGTAGGTCTGGTGAATAGAATCGCCGTAACGCGCCGCTAGTTCGGCGTCGTAACGCGGATGCTCTTTATCGATGAGCCGGTACATCATATGTGACGTGCGATCGGTTTCCACGAACACCGACACGAAGAGCTCGGCATTGCGCGTGTCGAGTTCGTGAAAGGTAATCTCTTCGGTCTTTGCCATGGTCTGAAAGATGTCTTCCATGAAGGCACCTTCGTCGATGCGCTCCTCGTTCAGCCCCCAAGTTTCGTGATTCCAGCCTACTGTTTTGTAGTCGCCAACGGCCTCGTACAGCGACCTCGCATACTCAAAAGGCTCGGTCACCCGGATCGCCGGGTCGGCGGGGTCATAGTTGATCGGCGAAAGGAACAGCTCAATATCCGGGTCGGTCGCTACCAAGCGAAAGCGCGCCATGCCGGACACCCCGGAAAACGGTGTGACTTCGAAGCTCATGCGAAACCAGTCACTCCAGCGCCCGAGCTCGGCGCTAACCGTGACCCCCTGCACCTCGACCTCGACAGCATCGCTACCCGCTCGGCGGATGGTAATCGGAATCGTCAGCCTCTCAAATTTCTCCGCCAAGGGGTTGGCCAAGCCTTCGATGATCGCCGCAGACTCCGCACCTCGACCTATCGAGACTACCTTGCCTCCGAGCTTGGGGTTGCTAGCCTCGCGCGGCGACAGCGCCGATGTGTAAAAGTGGAAAGTTCCCTCACTACCGCGAATATCTGGCGCGCCAAGTCCACCCTGGAGATAGCCGTGTTCCACCTCGGCCAAGGGATAGATACAGGGGACGCGCAGGACCACCGAGCGAACCCCGACACGATCAGCGGTCTTCCAGAAAGTCTCGCCGGTCATAGTCGACGAGAAGGTCTCCCTCTTGGTCTGAAACAGACCCCATCGGTACTCGGCCTTATGACTGACTGCTCCCGTTCGGTCCGGAAGGTAGGTCTTGGGATCCCTGTAGATGAAGTCGAAGATACCGTGACCGCCAGGATCAAGACCGGTGGCAAAGGTAGACCACGCGGTACACGAAGCGGCGGGTGTCGTAGTCTGCAACCGTCGAAAAGTTCCCTCGGCCATCAGTTTGCGGATGTGAGGGAGGTCTGCGGCCCATTGGCTGACGAGATCCGGATCTACGCCATCAAAGCCGAGCACGACGACGCGGCTCTTTGGCTTGCCACCGCCGTCGCGGGGTTCGGGACTACAGCCACTCGCCGCTAACATCGTGGCCATACAAGCTACGGCCACAAAGGCCATAATCCTGGTATCTGCCCTCGCTAATCTCACATTCTCCCCCTACCAGCCCGCAGCACGGTGCAGTGGCAATATTGTCTAGAACAAACCATCTATTGTAGCGGTCGGCCAATCATCTCGCTTGGTGTTTCTATGCCCAGTATATTGAGCACCGTAGGTGCTACGTCGTAAATCATGCGCTCGCCAAGATCGCCACTGACACCCAGCCTAGCATCACCCATGGGCGAGAGGATCAGGGTCCCGTGCCAGTCATGGTTAGCCTCGTCGGGACCGGTGTCATTTTCAAATGTATACAGCGAGCCCATGCCCACCGAACCTACCGAACGCCAGGCCAAGTCACCAAAATAGACGATCAAATCGGGGGCTACCCCACGAACCTCGCGAAATATCTCTTCGGGACGGTAGGCCCTAGACCCCAGCGGCCGCCCTTGGTGGTCCTCCAGCGCTTCTATACCGGCTACGAGTTCATCTCGCACCTTCTCATAGTCGCCCGGATCAACCGTACCGTTAGGCTCACGGCCTCTGACATTGAGAAAACAGCGGGCGTAATACCCGCCATCACCCCAGGCGCGCGTAGCGTGCCAATCAATCGATGCTCGTGAGATCGGCGTCGGCCCCGTAGGCTGGGTCTTCAAGACCAAGAAGCCCTGCTGAATCAGCCATTCGTTGAAACACACGCCACCTTCCATTCGCCGGGCACCATGGTCGGAAACCACCATCACCACCGTATCGGAAGGCAGAAGAGCAACTATCTCGCCGATGCAGCGATCAACGTAATGGTAGTATTCGCGAATCGCATCTTCGAAACGGTTACCGGCACGGTAGCCGCGATGGCCTTCATCCATAAAGCTCCAAAAGCCATGATGCATGCGGTCGATACCCATCTCTACGCTCATGAAGAAATCCCAATCTCGGGTCTTCAGCATATGGCATACCAGCGCATGGTGCTTGCGGGTCTTCGCGTAACAGCGCTCGAGCAGACCGGCCTTGTCAGGAGTGCGAAAGTCCTCGACATCAAAACTGTAGCCATCGGTAACCTTCTCGACCTCAGCCCGCAACGACTCCGGGTAGGTATACTTCGAGCGGTTGTTAGGCGTCAGAAAACAAGAAACCATCTCGCCGTTTAGAGGTCGAGGTGGATAAGTCTGCGGTACGCCGAGAACCACCGAGCGTTTGCCGGCAGAACCAATCAGATCCCACAGACGCGGAGGCTCGACCAGGCTTGAGGTAGCGAAGCGGTAACCATCGTATGAGTAGTCCTTACGATTGCGGAACCCATAGATGCCGAGCTGTCCCGGATCACGACTGCTAGTCATTGCGGTCCACGCGGGAACCGTGATCGGCGGATGGGTGGAGCGCAAGAGGCCGAAGGCACCGCGATCGATCAAGCCGGATAAATGGGGTAGTTCATGTTTCCATCGACCAAAGATGAACGACGGCACGGCCGAGTCGAGGCCAAGAATCGCGACCCGACTCATGTCCGTCGCTCTCCAAGCTGCGGCAAAGGCGAGCCCGGAGCCTGGGCCAGCAAGCGTTGGTAGAGATCCTCGATCTGTCGCACCATACTCGCGGCAGAGTATTCCGTAACGATACGCTGACGAGCCGCGCGACCGATTACACGACGAATATCGGTATCAGCCAGCACCGCGCCTATGCGCTCAGCCAAGCCCTCCACGTCCGGATAGTCGACAAGAAAGCCGCTCTTGGCCTCCTCGATTACATGTGGGTTTCCTCCCACCGCGGTCGCAACCACCGTACGCTCCATCGCCATGGCCTCGAGCAGAGCATTCGACATCCCCTCGCTCTGCGAGGGCAAGACGAAAACGTCGAAGGTCGCTAGAACCGCGGGAATATCACCGCGTCGGCCCAAGCAAATAATCGCCTCCGCAATCCCCAGACTCCGTGCCAGCTCGGCGGGGTCGCCCACGAGCTCGCTCTCGCCAGCCACCAACAGCCGTGCGTCGGGCAGCTGGGCTCTTAGCCTAGCAAAGGCCTCAAAGAGCAGTCGGAAGCCCTTTAGTGGTCGCCAGGTAAACACCGTGCCGACCACGGGCGCCTGGCCCAGGCCCAACTCCGAGCGCAGGCCCTGGTGGAGGCCGGGAGAGAAACGCTCGGTGTCGATGCCGCTGGGAATCATCACCATCGGCTCTGGCACCCGGCCCTCAATCTGCCGGGTAAAATCCAGCACTGCGGGAGAGTTACCGGCAATCGCCGTAGACAAGCGGTTAGATATCCGTACCGCGACGCGCTCGGAAAGAGTCGCAGGGCGATGTAAGCCGCGCTTGCTGGTAACCACCACGGGAACCGAGGCCATGGCCCCGGAGAGAGCCGCATAGAAGTTGCCGCGCAGCAGATACCCGTGAACGACCCCAGGCCGCAGTTCTACCAGCGCGCGGCGCAGCTTGATCAAACCGCTCAAGTCGCGAGGATCCTTGAGGCTGCCGATCATCGAGAAGCTACGCACGTCGACGCCAAGGCTTCGCGCGGCTTCGATGAGATCGCCCTGGTCTCGCAGGCAGTAAAGGTGTGGGCGAAAACGCGAGCGGTCGAGAAGCCTCAAGACTTGGAGCAGATGGGTCTGGGTGCCGCCGGTCTTCATCGACGCGACGACGTAGACCACCTCAACGAGCGCATGCCCTTCCCCGCTGTCACCACGACTGCTCATCAGACTCTCAACCGGAGGGCTAGATATGACAGACGCCGCCGGTCACCCGGCGCTAACCCCAGTGGTTGATAGCCGTAGCATGCGGGGAGCGGC
>CAZPPZ010000244.1:0-4905 GCA_964588545.1 uncultured Myxococcales bacterium
CTGACAGTCAAGGCAATTAAGCCGTGCCGCCTTGACCGGCGTGTGCGCCGCAGCGCCCTTCGGCGGTCGCTTACCCATGCGATAGGGCCAGAGAGTGCAGTGGGTGGCGGGACATGTCCGCGCTTCCTTGCGAAACCCTGCGACGCATTCGAGACACTTCTTTCGGATGGCTTGGATCGGCGTCTGGTGGCGGCTCATGAATTTGCTCCGCTGTCGCCTAGATCCGAGGTTGAGGCACGCTCGCAACCCGCAAGCCATTCGATAACGTCGGCGACTCGATAGCGGACCGAGCTGCCGAACTTGAAGTAGCTTGGCCCTTTACCCTGCAGGCGCCATTTCTCCGGGGTGCCGGGCCGCAACCGCACTAGCTCTTCGAACCACGTCTGCGGCTCAAATTTCCTACACAGTGTGGGCCAATCCTCCGCGCTATATCCGAACTTCTCTAGCGCACGGAGTAATTCCGGAGTTAACCGTCTTTCCTGAACAGTCTTATTGTCTGACATTACATGCTCCCGGACGAAGTTTCGTCCGCGCCCATAATGCCAAGAAAATCCCAGGCGGTTACGACAGAATAGGTGGAGAAGAAGTAACCTATTCTAAGTGGAGTTGCCTCAGTCGGTTGGTGTCTACAACGTCCGACGGTGCGATCGCTTCGGCAAGCCGAGTTCTTCGCGAATGGCGGTTATATTGGCAGCAATGTATGGAGGACTGATCGTGGCCGCCGGCACAAAGTGTCGCAGCGCCTTGACGGGAGATGTCCCGAATCGTGTTGAACTAGAGATTTGAGGGTGGCGGCTCCTTCACCGTCCCTGTGGTAGGGACGGTGGTAACCAAACCAAAAAAAGGAGCCACCACCATGTTGAAGAATGACAAGAAACTCTCGTCGATCAAAGCCGCGTCGGGCGGCGAGGCGATAACGGTGCAGATGCCACTGGGGATGTTGGAAGCACTGGAGGACAGCCGCAGCGCTTTCTTCGAGCTGTGCATCGAGAGCGGTCGTCGTGTGTTGGAAACCATGATGGAAGCCGACCGCACAGAGTTGTGCGGTGCGAAGGGCCGTCACGACGCCGAGCGGTCCGCGCAGCGCGGTGGAAGTACACCGAGCGTCGTGACATTGGGCGGACGCTGTATTGGCATCAAGCGGCCGCGTGTGCGCACTCTCGACGGTCGAGAGGTCGAATTGGCCAGCTTCATGTTCGCCGCCGATCGCGATCCGCTCGACGAGCATACGCTCGAGGCAATCGCAGCTGGTGTTTCATCGCGCAAGTACTCCCGAACGCTCGACAGACTCCCTGATGGCATCAGCGAGCACTCTGTCTCGAAGAGTTCGGTGTCACGGCGCTTCGTAGCGTTGACGGAAAAGCACATGCGACAATGGATGAGCCGGCCGCTGGGTGACTTGGCTATTCGAGTCGTGATGATCGACGGCAAGATCTTCCGCAAGCACTGCCTGCTGATCGCGCTGGGCCTTGATTCTCAGGGTCGAAAGCACGTTCTCGGTCTACGAGAGGGCACCACGGAGAACTCTGCGGTTGCCAAGGCGTTGCTGGCCGACTTGATTGATCGCGGGCTAGGATCGGATCGTGCGATGCTGTTTGTAATCGACGGTGCCCGCGCGCTGCGCAGAGCGATCGACGACACCTACGGCGAGCTCGGCTTGGTGCAGCGCTGTCAGGAGCACAAGCGACGCAACATCCTCGATCATCTGCCTGACCACATGCATCCGCATGTCGAGCGGGCTCTCTCGCAGGCCTGGGGGGCCAAGAGCGTCAAGGTAGCCAAGCGCCAGCTCGAACACTTAGCCAGCTCGCTGGAGCGAGAGCATCCGGGCGCGGCCGCATCGGTACGCGAGGGATTGGAAGAGACCCTCACGCTGATCGGTCTCGTGGACATCGACGGTGCGCTGTACAAGACGCTACGGACGACGAACCCGATCGAGAACCTGAACTCCTTACTCGCTGCTTACACGCGCAACGTGAAACGCTGGCGTGGCGGCTTGATGATCCAACGCTGGGCCAGTGCGGCGTTGATCGAGGCGCAAAAGAACTTCCGCCGCGTGCGCGGATACAAAGAGATGGAGACGTTGGTCGCACGACTCGACAACCGAGGCACGCTTCACTCAGAGGAGGCAGCTGCGTAAGCTATGAAGCCTGGGAGCCCGCCACCCTCCGCTCGAAGTTCAACAGCGAGCGGGACATCCCCCCTTGACGAAATGAACCACAAAGTAGGCAAACGGCGTATTCACGGGGTCATCCGCAACCCCGTCCCGGTCCCGGTAGGCTGCCGCATAACTGTCGGTGATTTCCTCGTAAATCTTGATCAGCTCGCGGATTAGCCAACGGTTAGCCGACTGGGTTTTGGTCTTTTTCAGTGGATCGTACGCGGCTCTGGCAGCCAGCCCAGCGGCCTCCCGGGCCACCGAGGCGAAGGCCTCAGCCTGCGACGCGAACTCTTGCAGATGGAGAGTGGCGTTCAACACTCCGGCAACTAGTTCGTCCGCCTCTTCGTCACTCGGTTCGCTTGGCCAATTACCAACCAGCATCGCCTCGCGAAGCTTGTCCGCCACGCCGGGCCCGTCAACCCCAGGACGCTCATTCGCTATCGCCAGGTGAGCCAAGGTCAGTTCCCGCCCGTAATTAGTGTCCTTCGCAACGGTTTTCTGCAGCATGTCCGTGAGTTTCTCTGCCAACGACGCCAACTCGTCGTAGAAAGCCCGCCGGTTCTTCTCGCTCGGTGCTCCCGTCGTATTCGCCCAAATCACGGAATAGCCAAAGACTATCGCCCCAAACTTTGGCCGTACCGACGCAACCGTCCCCGGCGTCGCTTCTATCCCAGTTGTTTCGAGGATATCTATCGTCTCTTGGAGAAAGAACGGCTGGTCAGAACTAGCGTCCCCCTTACTCATAACGCCTTCGCCTAAAGGATCGTGTCGGTCCGTGGTTCCGACGCCATCCCTTACTTCACGCGCCTCAGTCGCCGTCCGCCCATGATGTTCGCAATCTCTTGCCCCACGTCCTCGCTCGCCCGGCGCAGCGGATCATCTGCCAGATGCGCGTAACGCGCCGTGGTGGCCTGGTTGCGGTGGCCGAGAATGCCGCCGATCACCGGCAGGCTGACGCCCCGCGCGACAGCAACCGAGGCAAACGTGTGCCGCAGATCGTGAAGCCGAACGTCCTCGATACCCACCTGCTTGCGGATCCGTTGCCAAATGTGGTTGATGCCGACAAGGTGACTACCTGCCTTGGCGCCGGGGATCACCCATTCGCCGCTGCGTTCAATCCCCTCGAGAACGGCGCGCGCCGGCTCGTTGAGCTCTTTGTCGCGATCGCCAGTTTTCGTGTCATGCAGGTGCAGGTAGCCGCGCTCAAGGTCAACATCGGACCACCGCAGCGTGAGAATCTCGCTCAGGCGGCAACCGGTAAAGATCAGCAGACGAATCGCGTTAATCGCCGCGATCGGTTCGGTACCGGCGTCCTCGGCCTTGTTTAGCACCTTCCCCAATCGCGCCAGTTCGAGTTCCGTCAGGTAGCGCTCGCGTTTCTTCTCACGATACTTCTTGACGTGTCTGCACGGGTTCGACCCGTCCGGCCGAAGACCCCACTGCTCGGCAAGGTTGAACATCTTGCTCAGCAGCGCGAGCACACGATTGGCGGCAAAAGGCTTTTCACGAAGCCGATGGTGAAGGCGGGCGACGTGCTCACGAGTGACCTCGGGAACACGCTTCGAGCCAAGAGCGGGCAGGATATGTACGCGCAGAAGCTTCTCGTCTTCACGCACGCTGCGTGCCTTCTTATAGACCGTCGCATGCTCGGCGAGGTAACGGCTGGAAAGGTCGCTTACGGTTGGCGCAGTTCGTGAATCGCGGCGAAGTGCGATCGGATCCGATCCAGCCGCGATCTCGGCGTGAAGCCGCAGCGCCTCCTTGCGGGCCTGCTCGGCAGTAATTGCTCCGTGCTGACCGATGGTGAGCCGGCGCAGGAGGTTCTTGATACGGACCTGCAAGACGTAGACACGCCGACCGGGCGGAGTGACCTTGCAGCCAAAGCCGGGCAGCTCGGTGTCCCAAACGAACTGGTCCCGCGAGCCTACCTTGACGGCCTCAACAGAGCGCTTGGTGATCTTCGCTCGCATGGCGATCTCCCTTGCTAGCAATCACATAGCAATCACCAGCAATCAAACCGCATCATAACCCATCGTAAGCGAAGGTCAAGCGAAAGGACAATTATACTCTTATACTATAACAGCTTATAGGCTCTATCGTGCTGAATGAACGTGGGCCGTGTAGGGATCGAACCTACGACCCGCTGATTAAGAGTCAGCTGACCTCGGATGACGAGACCGAGGACTGACAACGGTTTTCGTTACACGGCAAGGACTTGCGGAACCGAGCAAGTTCCATGCCTTTACCTGGTTTTACCTCCTTTTAGATGCCGTACTGACACCAGAACTGACACCGGATTTGAGACTACCCGGCTCGACCTTGAGGCGCTCAACCTCGAGCTATAACCAGGCATAATTTATCTACTCCCCGGTTTGATCTCGCGCGACGCCTCTTACTCCTTTTCCGCGGCATTGGGAACACAAATTCCAAGCTTAATCTCCCCTTCCGTTCCGACTTGTCGCGTAACCGGCAAGGTCCTGCCCGATTGCTCGATGGTTGCCGCAAGAACGCGCCGGGCCTTCTCTAATATCTCATGCCCACGCTGAGCGTCGCCTCGTGCACCCCGCGATATTACCTTCGCTGACCGGCCCCACGACACAACGAGCTTTCAGTGTCTCGTACCAGTCCTCTGCGCTACGCATTCCCTGGTTGCAAAATGATAGAATCGGTCGAACTTTTTGTGGGAGCTTACTGTTTTACACAAGCGGCGTCGCTTCAGCGTGTGCGATAGGCGCGGCTGCCGC
>CAZPPZ010000245.1:0-4809 GCA_964588545.1 uncultured Myxococcales bacterium
CCCCCACCACCAGCACAGCGGCGGCGGCGTGCAGCACTACGTTGGGGGCGGGGTAGCCCCGGGGGGCCCCAGCACCGATACAGTGGTCGAGCCAGTAGCTGAGGTAGCGAAGCGGGCGGTAGGGCAGCAGCGCGCCGCCAAGGGCCAGCGGTCCCTGTGGGCCGATTAGTGAAAGGTCATCAAAAACAAAGCCATAGCTTAGAGTTCGGGCATAGAGCCCAAGTGCAGCCACAGCTACGGCCGGCTCAGCGAACTTCCCCATGGCAACATCGGCACCGACCCTAGAGCCTCCACCGTAGCCGCTGATCTGTTTTGCCACGCTCTGCTCGTTCCCCTGCCCGAGGCTCTGCGCAGCAGACCCTTGGCGGCCTGCGTAGCAGGCCTTCGGCGGTTTGCGCTCGGGCTGCGCCACGCGCTACCATCGCATACTATCCGGAGCGGTGCCGAGCCGCCATTTCGCTACAGTTTTTTCATGAGCACGCGTCAACGCTGGGCCACCAAGACCGGTCTCATCCTCGCACTGGCCGGCAACGCGATCGGCCTGGGGAACTTCCTGCGCTTTCCCGTCCAAGCCGCGCAAAACGGCGGCGGCGCCTTTATGATCCCCTATTTCGTCGCGCTGCTGGTCATCGGTCTGCCGCTGATGTGGATCGAGTGTGCGATCGGCCGGCTCGGCGGCAAGTACGGCCACGGCCACGCCGCAGGCATGATCGCGCTGCTGTGGGACCACCCCGCCGCCAAGTACATTGGCGCCTTCGGACTGTTTATCCCCTTTACGGTGGTCCTGTACTACAGCTACATAACCTCCTGGTGTCTGGCCTTTAGCGTCTTCTCGCTGCTAGGCAGCTATGCCGGACTAAGCACCCGCGCTGAAATGGGTGCTTTCCTCCACGCTTTTCAGGGGGTTACGGCCAATCAACACTTCGGCTCGGTAGCCACCGCCTACCTCGCCTACCTGGCCACGCTAGGCTGTACCTTGATGGTGCTGCTCGGTGGCGTCGCCAAGGGCATCGAGCGGCTGGCCAAGACCGCCATTCCGCTGCTCTTCTTGCTCGGAGCCATACTGGTCGTGCGCGTGCTCATGCTCGGCACTCCCGACCCCGCCCACACCGACTGGAACGTACTAAACGGGCTGGGCTTCGTGTGGAACCCCGACTTCTCTACTCTCGGCAACCCGCAGGTGTGGATCGCAGCTGCCGGCCAGATCTTTTTCACCCTTTCGATAGGCTGGGGAATCATCCACACCTACGTCAGCTATCTCCACGAGGATGACGACATCGTCGTCACCGGCATGGCGACCATGGGCGTCAACGAGTTCGCTGAGGTCGTGCTCGGCGGGACCATCGCGCTTACCGCGGCAGTGGCCTTTTTCGGGGTGGCTGGAACCAAGGAAATCGCCAACAGCGGGGCCTTCGACCTGGGCTTCCAGGCCATGCCGGCGATCATGCAGCAGCTGCCCGCCGGCACTTTGGTGGGAGCCATATGGTTTCTACTGCTGTTTTTTGCCGGCCTGACCTCGGCTGTGGCGATGGGCCAGCCGATGATCGCGCTGCTCCAAGAGAACTGGAACATCGCCCGGCCGCGCGCCGTGGCGATACTTGGCGCGGCCATGTTCGTGCTCACCCAGCCGGTAATCTTCTTTCAGCGCTACGGCTTTCTCGACGAGCTCGACTTCTGGGTCGGCAGCTTGGCCCTGGTGGTTTTCGCACTTTTCGAAGTAGTGATCTTTGGTTGGGTATTTGGCATCGAGCGCGGCTGGAAGGAACTGCTGCGCGGTGCCGCGTTGCGTCCACCGGCCTTTTTCAAGCCCATCATTCGCTACCTCACGCCGCTGTTTCTAATCACCATCCTGCTCTGGTGGGGCCTGAGCGACCTGCCCGACAAGCTCGCCATGGTCGGTGTAGATGAGCAGGCGCGTCCCTACATCATCGCAGCCCGGCTGCTCATCGTCGCTATGGCCCTGGCGGTGTGCGCCCTGGTCCGCCATGCCTCGAGCGGATGGCGGAGCCTGCCTCCACAGGAGCAGCCATGAACGGCGCGGGCATCGCCTTTATGGCAATATCCTGGGGCCTGATCATCGCTCTCAACCTGTTTTGCCTGCTGTTGTTGACCAGAAACAATGACTGACGGCTGCTGAGCGGGAATAGGATCGTGCCCCTTATTACCATCGCAACCTTTTTCTTGGTGCTCTCGGGCAGCGCCGCGCTGATCTACCAGGTGGTCTGGGTGCGCCTGCTCTCGTTTAGTATGGGCTCGACCGCGGCTTCGGTGTCGACGGTGCTGGCGGCGTTCTTCTTCGGCATAGCCGCCGGCAGCCTGCTGGCCGAGCGTCTGACCCGCGATCTGCGCGATCTGCGCGTATACCTGGCACTCGAGGCCATAATCGGGCTGTCGGGAATCCTGCTGCTGCCGGCGCTGCTCAACCTCGACCTGTTGCTGGCGCTGCTGCCGGTTGCCGGGACCTCGCTGGCCGTCAAGTTCACGGTGACGGTGCTGATGCTGGCACCGTCGACGATCTGCATGGGCGCCACCTTTCCGGTGATGGCGGCAATGATCGTGCGGCGTCAACACGATCTGGGTAACCGTCTCAGCCACATCTACAGTTTCAACACCCTCGGCGCGGTAATCGGAGCTCTCGCCTCGGGCTTCGTGCTGGTGCCCTACCTCGGTCTGGATGGCGCGGTGGAAGTTGCCGCGGCCATAAACTTCGCCATCGTGCTCATCGGCATCGCCATCAACCGTCGCGTCCATCTCGAAGCAGTCGAAGCCACGGCCGAAGCGGTCACGGTGCTCGAGTGCGGCGAGGCACCACTGCGCGGGCGCGCGCTGCTGGTGTTGTTCGTCACCGGTCTGGTTTCGATCGCTGTCGAGGTGGGCTGGACTAAGTACCTGTCGATTCTCACCGGTGCCACGCTCTACGGATTCGCAGCGATTCTCGCGATTTTTCTCGCCGGCATCACCGCCGGCTCTTATGCCGCAAAGTCGATTCTGTCGCGCCGCCGGGCGCGTGCGAGCTGGTTGGTGCTGGGATTGTTGCTGCTCGCGCTGGCCTTGTTTGCCAGCCGCGCTGCGCTGTCGGCCGCACCGGCGGTCTACGCGATGGCCGGGCACAGCGGCAGCGGCCTGCTCGCCGGACGCATGTTGACCTACGCATTTATTGCCGCGGTACTTGCACCGCCAACACTGGCGTTTGGAGCCTTGTTTCCGATCAGCCTGGAACTGTACTGCGGCAACGTCGTGGCCATGCGCGAACTGGTCGGCAAGGCCTATGCGGTTAATACCGTCGCGGGAATTATCGGCTCGACTGCCGCCGGGTTCTGGCTCATCCCCAGCTACGGTACCGACGCGCTACTTAGCACGACCGCACTGCTGGTAGCCCTAGTGCCCTTGGCGCTGGTCAGCCGCCTGGGCAGCGTGGCCGCAGGCTTGGCCACGCTCGTCGCGGTGCTGCTCGTGGCCGGGGCCGGACTAGCTGGCCCGGCGCTTGATTACAGCGGGCTGATCCGTGCCGTCACCACGGCCAGCAGTGGCACGGCAGCCGAGCAGGCGAAGTTTCTGTACCTGCGCGAGGGTAAGGCGGCGGTGGTCAGCGTGCTTACCGTGGGCGGCAACCGCGCCGCGCTACAGAGCAACGGCCTGAGCGAATCCCATCTCGACTTGATCGACCCAAGCCACGGCTCGCTGGTAGAGACCCTACTCGGGGCGGTACCTGTGCTGCTTCATGCCGATCCCACCAAGACTTTCGTCGTCGGTTTTGGTGGCGGCAACACCACCTTGGCTCTGACCAAGGCGCGAGAGGTGGGGTCGGTGCGGGTAGTCGAGCTCGAAAGCGCCATCGTCGATGCAGTGCGCAGCGTGCTCCATGACAACGTCCCGGCACTGCGTGATCCGCGCGTAGAGCTACTCATCAACGACGCTCGCAACACCCTGCTGGTCGAAAATGAAAGCTACGACTTGATCGTCTCACAGCCATCGCACCCCTGGCTGGCTGGCAACGGCAGCCTGTTTACCCGCGAGTTTTTCCAAATCGTCGCCTCGCGGCTCGAGCCGGGCGGCATCTTCGGCCAGTGGGTGAATCTCTTCCACATGGACGCCACCACGCTGCGATCCATACTCAAGGCTTTCTTCGGAGTCTTCCCCCACGGTTTCTCTCTGGTATTTCCCGCCGGCGAGCACGCCGGCGACTTTCTCTTATTCGGGTCCTCGCAGGCCTTGACCCTCGACCCCGCTCGTTTCGCCCAGCGCCTGGAGAGCCCGGCACTGGCTCGCGAGCTGCACCTGCACGGCGTCGACAGCGTGGCCGAGCTGCTGCGCTACTTCTCGCTGTCGCGGGCAGAGGCCTTGGCCACGGTGGGCGATACCCCGGCCAACAGCGACATAAATCTACTGAGCGAAGTCAGACTGGCAGCTCTCGACCGCCAGCCCAGCGGCGCCGCAGACCCCCTGGTCTTTCTAAGAGAAAGCTCGCGTCTCGACCTCGCCGGCTACCTGCGCATGCGCGAGCACACCGGCTGCGACGCGGTCATGGTCGGGCGCGGCGCGCTCGGCAATCCGTGGCTGTTCCGGTCGATCTGCGCGGTCGAGCAGGGCCATCCGGACCCCGGGGCGCCGAGCATGGAGGAACGTATCGCGACCTTCTGTCGCCACGTCGAGTTGATTCGACGGTGCAAGCAGGGCCCGGGGTTGATCCACGAGCTGCGCAAGGCGTGCGCCTGGTACGCCCGGGGCCTGTACGGTTGCAACGCGTTTCGCAAGCGCGCCTGGGGCGAGACCGATCCCGACGCGTTGTGCGAAGATGCGCTGGCGTTC
>CAZPPZ010000246.1:0-4802 GCA_964588545.1 uncultured Myxococcales bacterium
TACGATACACCACTTTCCTTCCGGCACTTGCCACGTTAGCACGCCGTCGGGCGTGAGTCGCTTGGAGAGGGTGCGGATGGCGCGTGCGGCGAGGCCCTCACGACAGGCCGGGAACGGCGCTCGGGCGCCTCCCTCGGAGGCTTCCGGCAATGCCCCGCATGAGACTGCCGCGGCGGTTTATACAACAAGGCCCGAGGGCCGGCAAAGGCCCGCCACAAGGCCCACCAGAGGCCCGCTTACTTTACACGGCTGGATCGCTCCCGTACTTTCCGCGGAATGAATGCAGCCCTGGTACCGGTGCGATCGCTGGCTGGAGCGAAAAAACGCCTGGCTATGACCCTCAGCGGCGACGACCGCGAGCAGCTGGCGCTTGCCATGCTCGAGGACATGCTCGAGGCACTGACGGCGGCAGCTTCGCTCGAGCGGGTGGTGGTGGTCAGCGCCGACGCTGATCTGCTCGAAACCGCCCGCAGCCACGGCGCCGACCTAATGCATGAAAGCGAGCCCGCTGGCCTAAACGCCGCGGTGCGTGGAGCCGCCGGCCAGCTAGAGGCTGAGGGAGTCGAGCGCCTGCTGACCATCCCGGGTGACGTTCCGCTGCTCGATAGTGCTGAGATCGACCGTGTTTTCGCCACCGACGCGCGGCAGTACCCGGTAGTGCTGGTACCCTCGGCCGCCGGCACGGGGACCAACGGGCTGCTGATGAGTCCGCCGAGCGTCATCGCTCCGCACTTTGAGGGCCTGAGCCTGGCGGCCCACCGCCGGGCCTGTAACCAAGCCGGCATCACCCCCTTGATACTCGAGCTCGGCGGCTTCGCGCTCGATATAGACACCAGCGCCGACCTCGCTACCCTGGTAGCCCGTGGTGGCGGCCGACGCTCAGCCCGGCTCGCCTCGATTCAACAGTGCTCGGCAAGCGAGGACGCGGCCTAGCTGCCCGGCGCGAACTCCGCGTGGTTCAAGTGGCTGATGTAGTGTCTGGCAGCAGGCTCTCGAGACTCAGCGATCTTGGCGACGCGATTCAACGCCTGCTTATCGCCCATCCGTTATAGGTGGCGCGGCGTGAGTCTCGTGACCATCTCCTCTTTGCTGCTCATCAGCTGTTTTCTCGCCCTCTCGCTCCTTCATCTCTACTGGGCTTTCGGCGGCCGTCTAGGATTTCACGCTGCCGTGCCCACAGTCGACGCGGAACCGCTCTTCGTCCCGGGTACAGCGTCCTGTATCGCGGTGGGCGTGGGACTCATGGCGGCGGCGGCCGTGACCGCAATCCGCGCAAACCTGGTGTCGATAGACCTTCCTCCTTCGCTTCCACGCTTCGCCGTGTGGGCGTTGGCCGCAGTGTTTGCGGCCCGGGCGGTCGGCGACTTCCGATACGTCGGTTTCTTCAAGCGAATCAAAGGCACAACCTTCGCGCGTCGAGACTCGTTGTTCTACAGCCCACTGTGCGCCCTGATTGCGATGCTTGCCTGCGTAATCGCGTACGGGTAAGTACGCCGCCCGACAAGGCGCTGTAGCTGACCAGCAATGGCCCGGGTACGTTCGGCCTGGGGTAAGGGGAGAGCACCACTCGACACAATCCAACAACTGCCCGCGTCGTCGAATAGTGGGGCAAGCCGCGGCATGACCTACTATTGAAACACGATCAGACGGATCGCCACCAGAGCCAACACCGTAACAAAGGCGCGGCGAAAGCCCCGCTGCGACAGTCCTGAGAGCAGATGCTTGCCGACCATGGTACCGGCCACCGCAGCTAGGACCAGCGGTGCCAAAGTGGCGAGGTGTGCGCTGTAGTCGAAACCAAGCGCGAGAAAAACCGGGAGCTTGGCCGCGTGAGTGGCTATCTGCACCGAGGCTTGGGTGCCGATTACCTGCTGCTTGGATAGATCGTCGCGCACGAAGAACGCTGCGTTGAGCGGTCCGGTCGCGCCGATGAGCGAGGCCAAAGTCCCCACCGAAAACCCGACCAGAGCAAAAGCAGGAATCGGTATTCCCCTGACCCGTGGCTTGCGCAGCAGCGAGGCTAGATAGGCAAGCACGAACAAGCCCACTGCCGGCCGAAACCACGCGCTCGCGCCGCCAACGTAGAAGTGCGCGCCCAAGAACACGCCGATGATCGCGGGAAGCATGTAGTAGCCAAAGATTTGGCGGTGGACGTCAGCCGCGAACAGCGCCGCGCGGGTGGAGTTGGAGACCAGCTGGACGACGCCGTGCAACGGCACCACCAGCGCCGGCGGCATCAGCGTCGCCATCACCGCCAGCAGTGTCACGCCGCCGCCAAGCCCAACCACCGCCGAGAACGCCGCAGTGACGAAGGTCGCGACGGTGAGCAGCGCGAGAGTGAGCCCGGTCACGGACGCATGCCGCGCAGCCGCGGCCCCAGACGTGTGGCCTCTATACGATAGGCATCGACGACCCACTCGGTCAGTAGCGGGCGGGTATCGCGAGGATCGATGATCTCCTCTACACCGAAGCGCTCGGCGGTGCGCAACGGCGAGCGTACCTCATCGAGCATCTCTTCGATCTCGCGGCGGCGTGCCTCGGGATCGTCGGCAGCTTCGATTTCGCGGCGGTAGGCTGCCATCACCCCACCCTCGATGGGCAGCGAGCCCCAATCTCCCGAGGGCCAGGCGTAGCGCAGATTGAGCCGGTCGGCGTTGCCGTGGCCGGCACCGGCGACACCGAAGACCCGACGCAGCAGAATCGAACACCACGGCACCTGGGCCTGATAGACTGAAAACAAAGCGCGCGTACCGCGCAAGATCGTGCCCGTGCGTTCGGCGACGGTACCGATGAGAAAACCCGGAAGGTCGACCAGGTTGACCACCGGCAGATGAAAGGTGTCGCACAGATCGACAAAACGCAGCATCTTGTCGGAGGCCGGGCCATCAAGACCACCACCACCGCAGCGCGGATCGTTGGCAAGTACACCCACCGAGTGACCGGCGAGCAGAGCAAACCCGGTAACCAACGCTCGCCCCTGCAAGCGGCCAATCTCGAAAAAGCTCGAGGCATCGAAGACCAGCTCGATGATACGCCTAACCTCGTAGGCACGGCGGCGCTCGCGCGGCATGATCTCGAGCAGCTCCTCGGCGCGGCGCTCAGGGTCGTCGTCGCAGGCATACACCGGCGGTTGCTGGTAGACGTTAGCCGGCAGGTAACCAAGGAAGGCGCGCATATCGGCAAAGGCTGCGTCTTCGCTGTCGACTACGTTGTCGATCAGCCCCGACAGTTCGCCTTGGATGTGCGCGCCGCCGAGCTCCTCCTTGCTGACATGCTCGCTCATGCCGCGCTCGACCACCGGCGGACCAGCAACGAACACCTGACTGCTACCGCGCACCATTACCCGGAAATGGCTGGCGGCGACCCGCATCGCACCCAGACCCGCCACCGAACCCATGGCGGCACCGATTACCGGCACGCGCGTGAGCAGCTCAACACTGGTCTCGAGGCCGGGAATCGCCGGAACGTAGGTGGCGCCGATTTTCTCGAGGGTCTTGACGCTGCCGCCACCGCCGGTTCCGTCGACCAAACGGATAAGCGGCAGCTGCAGCTCACGCGCCATGGTCTCGCAGTAGCCCATCTTGTTGCCAATCGCGCCGTCCTGGGCACCGCCGCGCACGCTAAAGTCATCGCCACCGACAATCACTTTACGGCCCTCGATACGGCCACTACCGAAAACAAAATTAGACGGCCGGAACTCCTTGAGCTCACCGTCCTCGTAGCTGCCGCGCCCGGCCAAGGCCCCGGTCTCATGGAAACTGTCGGCATCGAGAAGCCGCTCGATGCGCTCGCGCACGCTGAGCTTGCCGGCAGCGTGCTGGCGGGCCACAGCTTCTTCGCCACCCATACGCCGCGCCAACTGTTCGCGACGACGGATCTCGTCGACTTCGGGTTTCCAGCTACTCATCGGCTGCAACTATTATCCGGAGTTACCGCTAAGGCGAGAGGGGTCGCCGCGCGGGTCCGTCGTTTGACTCAAAATACCCTACGGGGGTATGGTACCAGCGATGAAGCACGCGAGCCACACCGAACAGCTAGGCCGGCTACGACGCATCGAAGGACAGGTACGCGGCGTCGCCGGCATGGTCGAAGAGCAACGCTACTGCGTAGACATTCTGACGCAACTGCGCGCGGTGCGTGCCGCCGTCAAGCGCGTTGAAGAACAAGTACTGCGTGAGCACGTAGAACACTGCGTGGTTCATGCGATGAAGAGCGGACGCCGCGCCGAACAACACGCCAAGATCGACGAACTGCTCGATGTGATCTCGCGCTTCTCGGTCTAGGAACGGAGTTTTCATGGCACAAGCAGACAAAGACGCCAGCTACTACACCTGCCCGATGCACCCCGAGGTCCACGAGAGTGAGCCGGTACCCTGCCCGCTTTGTGGTATGGCACTGGAACTCGCGGGCGCAGGAGTATCCGATCAGGCCGATACCTCAGAGTATGATGACATGCGTCGGCGCCTGTGCGTGGCGCTACTGTTTACCCTGCCGGTGTTCGCGCTGGCCATGGGCGAGATGCTGCCTGGCGACCCACTATCCAAGCTGGCGACGATGCAACTGCGTGTGTGGCTGCAGCTGGCACTGGCCACACCGGTGATCGCCTGGTGCGCCCAGCCTTTCTTTGTACGCGGCTGGCTGTCGCTCAAGACCCGCCACCTAAACATGTTCACGCTGGTGGCGCTCGGTACCGGCACGGCCTACCTCTACAGCCTGGTGGCGCTACTGGCTGGGGCGCGGCTTCCGGCGGCGGTTTGAACCGCCACAAGCGACAGACCCTCGTCATTTGGAAGCGCAGGGTG
>CAZPPZ010000247.1:0-4786 GCA_964588545.1 uncultured Myxococcales bacterium
GCGATCTCGAGGAGGGCGAAAGCGAGGGGCTGCCCGTGTGGAGCAGGCACGTGGTCGATCCGGTGCTGGAGAGCAACAGGACCCGGCGGGTGGACTTCGCCCTGTTCATGGTGGAGGCCCTGCAGAACGACGAGCTCATCCACGAGGCTCCGGCGATTGTCGGGTGCCAGACACCCTCGGCGCTCGCGCATGCGGCACGCGCTTGAGCTGTCGCTCGCGGGCGGGGCGGTCTCCCGTGGCCCAGCGACTGTTTGTTCATCCTGCGGGCGGCGGTTGGTCTGCAGGGCTGCAGCCCCGAGTGTATCTGTAGGCCCAGCGGCAATCTCGCGGCCGCTGGCCCCACCGCCAGCGATTCTCTGTTGTGTCTGAAGCTTACGGTTGGCGGCAGCCAGACCGTGAATTGTCCCTGTGCCGCCCTCAACGTTTTATAGCCTGACGCGGCGAATGAGCGGACAAGCGACGTAGTTTTGTCGTTTCGCTTGTCGCTGTTTTGACGCTCGACCCGTCATCATCAGCTCAAATCAAACACTACGCGTAAATGATGTTACGAGCTATGACATGACATAGCGCAAGTTTGGTTCGGAATTGTTCACTATCGGCTGATCTCAGGAGTGGCGCGTGGCTTGCAAAAGTATCGGCGAGATTCCTGATCCGCGTAGGCGTAGAGGTGGTGGACATGATTGGCAGATTCATAAAGCTCACATTGATAGTCGCAGGTTGGTACCTAGTGTGGCCGGCCCTGGCGAGCTCTGCTCAGAGTGAGTGTGCGGTAACTTTCGGATTTACCGGGCAGGCCCAGGTAAGTGGCGTACTGGTTGATATCGACTACTCGGGCAGCAACGGTGGATTCCTCGGCAACGCGGATTCAGTCGAGTGCTACAGCGCGGTTGACGGCGCGCTGGCGACCTTCAACAACATCGAGAACTGGCAGCTGCTAAAGGCGGCCTTGGTTAGAGTCGATGGTTTTGGTGGTCGCGAACTCTTCACCTGCTTCTTCGCCGGCTCCGAGCCCGTCGTCAGCGATTTCGTCGTCGATACGGTCGACGCTACTTCGCCGGACCTGGTGACCGTGGTCCCTGATTCTCCAATCGGCGTAACCGCCATCGACTGTTCGGGGGCCAGCGCTGCGGGCTCACCGACCAGCGGCGGTGGTTTGACCCCGCCTTCGGCCCCGCTCCCCGGCAACGGGTGTGAACTGGCGATTATCGCCCACAGCGATACTCCGGTAAGCGGTATGGTGGTCGAGATCGACTATGCGGGCGCACCAGCTGCCATCAGCGGTCTTGGTGACCAGGCCTCGTGTATGACGGCGGTTCCAGGTGCAGTAGCGGCGTTCAACAACATCAGTGACGAGAATCGGCTGATCGCTGCTCTGGTACAGGTAGAAGGGTTTTCCGGCGACGTAGAAGTCGCGAGCTGTTATCTCGATGCGCTTTCTACGCCTCAGCCCAGCGACTTCCGAGTAAGCGTTAGCGACGCCGTCGCTCCTGACGGTTCGTTGCTGGCCGCGACGCCAATCGTAGAACTTGCAGTATACTGCGGTGATGGCGGCAGTGTCGGCACCGATACGCTTGCGGGGGCCGTCCCGAGCAGCGCTCCGGGTAACGGCAGCCTCGGCCGTGACTGTGGACCCGGCTACTACGACGTCCTCTTTGCTCTTGATAGCGACTACACCGTAGGCTCGCTGCAGCTATCGATCGACTATGCGGGCGCCGCTGGTGAGTTTGTAGGCTCGGGCGAGGGCGTCGACTGTTCTCTGGTAGGCGAAGCTGCGAGCGGCTTCGTAGCCTTCAACGACATCGAGGCGTTGTCGAAGATCAGCGGTGGTTTCGTTTCGATCCCGGGGGTGAACAGCGGTGATTTCGTCTCGTGCACCTTTGATGCGGCCGATAGCGCGCCTTCCCTTGGGGATTTTCGTGCGCGAGTTCTCGACGCGACCACTCCCACTGTAGAGCCGATTTATCCGCTGCCGGCGATGGCGGTGGTCAGCATCGAGCCGGCGGCCGCTAACGGCGGATGCGCTTCACTGTGTGGTAACGGCAGGGTCGAAGCCGGCGAGGCTTGCGACGATGGCAACGACAGCAACAGCGATGGGTGCTTGAGTGACTGCCGTCTTGCCAGCTGTGGCGATGGCTATGTCTTGGCGGGCAGCGAGTCTTGTGATGATGGTAACCGTAGCAACAACGATTCGTGTCTGAATAGCTGTGTCGCAGCCTCGTGTGGCGACGGACACGTAAACGCCGGCGTTGAAGACTGCGACGCTGGAAACGCCAACTCGGATGTCGGTGCTGACGCGTGTCGTCGCGACTGCCGGCTGCCCTCGTGTGGTGACGGTGTTGTCGACAGTAGCGAGAGCTGTGATGATGGCAACCAAAGCAACAGCGATGGCTGTCTCAACGATTGCAGTGCGGCTTCGTGTGGCGACGGCTACGTCTTCGTCGGCCGCGAGAGCTGTGACGACGGTGCCGCCAACAATGACGCTGATCCGGGCTCTTGTCGTCGCGACTGTTCTTTGCCCGAAGTGTGCGGCGATGCTGATGGCAACGGTGTGGTAACTGCCACCGACGCCAAGGCGGTGCTTGATGGCGCCATTGGCCTGTCGGTGAACTGCTCTCAGTCGCGTTGCGACGTTGATGGGGATGCGCGTGTCACGGCTACAGATGCCCGCCTGGTGCTGACCAACAGTGTTGGCCTAGGTGGAGCGCTGGAGTGCTGGTTGCCGGTGGTGATTTCACTCGACGATGCTGTCAGTGTGGGCGCCCTGCAGTTCGACATCGACTACTCGGCGACCGGCTCGACCTTCGTCGGCGACGCCGACGGTGTTTACTGCGCAACGCTGGGCGACAATGAGACCTTTGCCAGTTACAACAACGATTCGGAGGCTGGTCTGCTTCACGTAGCGCTGGTGTCGGTAGACCCCATCACCGGGCCGTTGCCACTGATCGCCTGTAGCTTTTACCAAGGGGATGGTGGTTTCGTTGCTGATGACTTTGTCGTCAGCGTTCTCGACGCTACCGATACCTCTGCTCGTCCGATTTCACTTCCGGGACTGTCGGTTGCTTATTGACCGCAGTTCATCTGCCAGGTGCCCACGATGTTCCCAGAGCCGAACATAGGCAGCCAACCACGGTTTCGACCTCATCCCTTCGGGGGTGGGGTCGAAGGTGTTCGTGGCCGGGCATTGCGGGTTCTTGCGCGGCTGGCGGCACTGGCAGAGCGTAGCCTAATCATTCATTTCTAATCTTCCGCTTCTGCGGCGCTTGCGCGGGCGGACGAGCAGCGGCAGTTTTGTTACTGTGAAGGCTTTGTTGCAACGGGTGAGCCGCGCAGCCGTAAGCGTTGATGGCGAGACGGTTGGAGCCATCGGCGCAGGGCTGTGCGTGTTTGTCGGCGTGGGCTGCGATGACGAAGATGCAGATGCTGATCTGCTCGCCGATCGCATAGTCGGTCTGCGCGTGTTCGCGGATGCTGAGGGGAAGATGAACCTATCGCTGCGCGATAGCGGTGGTGCGCTGTTGGTAGTCTCACAGTTTACCCTGCTTGGAGACACTCGGCGTGGGCGGCGCCCCTCGTTTGTGGCCGCTGCGCGACCCGACCAGGCACGGCCTTTGCTTGAGAGGGTCGCTGCCTGTGCCCGTGGCTACGGTATCGAAGTAGCCGCGGGCCGCTTTGGTGCGCACATGAAGATAGACATCCAAGCGGATGGGCCGGTCACGCTGATGATCGATACCCGTGAAAAACGCTCTACCAGGGGTGGTGGTAAGGATACGCGGGATGCCTAGAGCGGGGTTTTGGGCAATAGGTGGCTACGAAATTTCATTTCGTGCCGACGGTAACTGGTACGCCGACGAGGAAGTCATCGCCAATTCGAAGATCGCCAGACTGTTCTCGCGGCATGTGCGCAGCGATGGACAGGGCGGCTGGGTCGTCGATCTGGGTATCGACTGCCAGCCGGTGGTGGTGCAAGACACCGCGCTGGTTGTGGCCGGTGTCGACGGTGATGCCCGAGACGGTTTCGTGGTGACCACCAACGATGGTATCAGCAGCGAGCTTGACTGTTCCACGCTGGTGGCCAGTAGTGACAACGTTCTGTACTGCAGTGTTGAGCGCGGCGATCGCGGGCTCATCCGCGCGCGCTTTCTGCGGCCGGCCTACTACCGTTTGGGCGAGTTTTTTGAAGATGGTCCCGATGGCCCTTTGCTGTGCTGCCGCGGACGCAGTTACCACGTGGCCAGCCCAGAGGGCTGAATGCGTATCGTCTTGGTAGAGCCGGAGATCCCGCAGAACACTGGTAGCATCGCGCGTTTGGCTGCGGCTACCCGAACGCCTCTAGATCTAGTCGGCCCGCTGGGGTTCTCGCTAGAGGACCGCTACCTCAAACGTGCCGGGCTCGACTATTGGCCGCTGGTAGATCTGCACATTCACGATAGCTGGGCAGATTATCTCGGCGCGCGCTCCGGCGGCCGGCTACTGGCCTTTTCGGCCCGAGCTCAGCGCTGCTACGCCGAGTGCGAGTTTCGCGCTGACGATAGACTGGTGTTCGGCAAAGAGACCAAAGGGCTTGAGCGGGCGATCGTTACCTCCATCGGCGCCGATGTCTATACCATTCCCATCGAGGAGCCGGGAGTGCGTAGCCTCAATCTGGCCAACGCCGTCAGTATCGTCGTCTATGAGGCCCGACGTCAGCTCGGTCTTCTATAGTCGCGCGTATCTATTTCACCTTGGCCTTGAAGGTCTTTACCGAGTTCTTCTTGGCGTTGGGGAAGTCGACACTCCAGCAGCGCCC
>CAZPPZ010000248.1:0-4730 GCA_964588545.1 uncultured Myxococcales bacterium
GGGTTGAAGAAGTGCAGGCCGGCGAAGCGGCCTGCGCGGCTGGTCGCGGTGGCCATCGCGCCGATTCCCAGCGTCGAGGTGTTGCTCGCCAGTATCGCCTCGGCCTTGATGACCCTGTCGACCTCGGCGAACTTGGCTTTCTTGATCTCTACATCTTCGACGATCGATTCGACGAAGAGGTCGGCGTCAGCTGCTGCGCCGAGATCGTCGGTGAAAGAGATCCGTGAGATTACCTGGCTGGCGTCATCCTCGGAGATTTTCTCTTTGCTGACCAAGCGCGCGAGATTCTTCTCTATGCCGCCGCGAGCTTTGTCGGACGGCCCCGGCGTTGCCTTGATGAGAGTGACGGCTAGGCCTCGCGAGGCGCAGGCCTCGGCTATTCCGGCGCCCATCTGACCGCCCCCCATGATTGCGACTCTATCAATACTCATGTGCTGTGGTCCTCTCTTGCGCTTTTCTTATTCGGCTATGGAAAAGACCGGGAACCAGCCCAGCTCGCCCTGCTTGTAGCGTTCAAACATCAGCGGGATTTCCTCAAAGTTGAAAACCTGTCCGTCCAAAGGTGGTAGCCAGCCGTGCTTCTCGGCGAAAGCTACCGCGGCTACACCCTGTTTGTAGCGGGCGTAGTGGGTGTTTATGTGTTGGTGGCGGGCGATGCACTCGCTGGCGCGCACCAACTCGATCATCATTCCTTCCTTCCATCCAGCAGTGGCGATGACTCCCTGGCGGGCCAGCGCTTTGAGTGTGGCGCGGAAAACGGGTACGCCGACAAAATCGAGGAAAATATTTACGAGCTTGCCGTCGGTGATCTCGGCGACCTTGGCCATGAAAGTCTTCTCTGCTGCGACATACTTGGCGGTGTAGTCTTGGTCTTTGCGGAAGCGTTTCTTGTCGTAGTAGAGGTCGCGAAACTCACGGCGATCTACCGGCCGGATTCCCTGGCTCTCGATCGTGGCTAGGCGTTGGTCGGTGGAGGCTATCTGGCTAACATCGCAGCCATGGTGTTTGGCCAGAGCAAGCTCGCCCAGACACACCCCGCCTCCCCAGCCCCACACCCGTGGTGTCGGCAGTTCGTCTTGGTCGAGGAGCAGACGCAGGGTTCCGTAAGCCAGCTCCCAGTTTGACCATGCGGTGACGTAGCGCAGCGAGAACGCGGCCCACTGCTGCAGCGAATAGGCGCTGTCGGCGGGGATGGGGATGAGTTGGCGTTGATGGAGTTTGGTGGCCTTAGCCAACATTCCGATCGAAGCCGGGGTGTCGTAGGCAAAAATCTTCTCGGGGTAGCCGTAGTCGTCTGGATCTCCGTTACAAAACAAGATGGCGTGATCACCCTCGGCAACCGTAGTGACCGCATCGCCACAGCTCTCGACCCGCACCACACCGGCGTTGCCGATGACGACCCTGTCTTCACCCCGGGCCAGGCAGATGTCGATAGGGCGGCGCTCCAGCGCATGCCCCATGTTACCCTCCATGCAGCCGAACAGCGGCGTACATAGCGCCTCGTCGGGGCCAGGCCCAGCGAACTCGAAAGTTTCGCGGACCAGCTCGGTGGCCAGCGGCTTGGCGCCTTTTTCTCCAGCATGCACTACCCATGCGTCAGCCTTTACGGTCATGCCCAAACCCCTTTGCGTTGGTAAAACAGCGATAAAATCCGCGGCAGGCTACCCCGAGTACCGGGTCAGGTCCAACCAGAAAAAAAGCCCCCGTGCCGCGGGGCACGGGGGCTTTGCTAGAGCTGCGCTCTGGCGAGCGTAGCGGTTAACAGTTTACGGGCAGTTCGAACCACCAAACTCCCACTCGGTGACGCCGTCGGAGCAAAGACCGGTGAAGTTCCAGTCGATGACGACACGGGCCGGGCCGGTGGTACCAGCTGCGCCGTTGACGCCGGCGTTAGCCGTCGGCGGGACACAGAACGATCCACCCAGTACTGCCGACTCGATGCCCGCACTACCAGCGGTGGTGATCGGATCGAGGAAGCAAGCACGGCGGACGACCGAATCGCAGGTAGCGGATCCCGCAAACAACGGCTCACACTCTAGGTCACTAGAGCAGGGGATGAAGCCGTCGCCATTGGTCTTGACGATGCCGCTGCAGAACGAGTCGTCAGGTCCTGCCGGGCACTCGCCTTGGCCGCCACCGATGTCCCCGCAAGCGGTGGGATCGGGAGCGCAGCCACTCGGTGCCCGTGAGGCGCCGGTGCTGGCGGTGCAGGTGCCGGCGCCAATAGCCGCACACTCAGCATCGTTGGCGCAGGCCACGGTGGTGTCACCCGAGCACTGGGCGCAGGTACAAGACAATGCGCCCAGCGGGAAGTCGCAGGCGGTTGAAGCCGCCAACGAGGTGGCCGCGTCGGTGAAGGTCAAGGCGATGTCTAGACCCGTACCGGTAACGTTCTGGGCTAGATCCGGTGGGCACGAGTAGCTGACGTTGCCGAAAGTCTCGTGGCTGCCATCTACCGTGCAGGCCAGGCCGTTGCGCGCGCCGCCGTTACAGACGCCGGCGTCGCAGGTCGGGCAAGGCCGAGCCTGGCTGATGCCTAGATAGACAACCGCCTTACTCGAGACCACGGTGTTTGACTGGCCGGTGCCGGCGTCAGCCGTACCGCTTAGCGGGGCATCGATCTTGGTGAGCACGCAGGTCGGGGTACCGGCTGCCGACAGCGGCAGAGGAGCACCGAAATGCACTTCACAGAGGTTGCCGCCGCAGGCCGGATCGGTTGCCAGCGGGTTGCTGCACTCTATGCTCACGTCGTTCGAGCAACGGCAGTTGTTCGACGCGCAGGCGTTATCGATTGCACAGGCAGCGCAGTCACCGCTGGCACAGGCCAGGCTCACCGCGCCGGTGAAGCCTTCGGTGATGTCAGCGTTGATGCCGAAGCCGGTGAAGCCGACGTCGAGACGGCTCTGGCTGACGCGTGTGCCGCCGGAGAAGCCGGCATTGGCGTTGACCTTAACGATCGACGGGCAGACGCCAGCGAACTCAAAGGCGGTGGCGGTCAGACCGCTGCCGGCCTTGGTTGCCGAAGAAACCAAGCAGGACTTCAGGCCGGCGATGGTGTCGTCGCAGCCACCGAGCAGCAGCAGCTCCTCGCTGCTAAGGTTAACCTTGGTGCCGCCGCAGGCCTTGTCGATACCGGCTGCGAGCTTGGCCGCCGCTTTGGCGATCTTGCCCTTGGTGTCATCGGTGCTGCAACCATAAGAGTAGCTGCCGCCGCCCTTGTCAGAAGTCGCCTGGCACTTGCCGCGGGTCTTGCCAACGGTGGCAATCAGCTTGGTTACGCCCTTGCCGATGGTGCCAACGCACTTGCCAATCTCTTTGGCACGCGGGCTGAGCGCGATTGCCGTGAAATCAGGCGAGAGCATGTGGCGACGTGCCAGCAGGGTGTGCTCCTTGTTGATCTCCAGCTCGCACAGGCCGAGCTCGGTGAAGTCGTCGATGCCCGGGGTGGCACCGCCGTCGTCAACCGCGTTGCCCGGCGAGGGGCAGCTTGCAAACTGCGCCAGCGCCAGCGTGTTGGGATCCTTGATGCCACACTTGCTCTTTGCTCCGCCTACCGCGCCGGTAAGCTTTGCCGCAGCCTTGCCGACCTTGCCCTTGGCATCGGCCACGGCCAGGTCGTTACAGTCGGCGCCGGTTGGGGCCTTGAGCTGGCCTTTTTGGCAGCCGTCGATGGTTTTGCTGACTGTAGCTACGTACTTGGTGGCTACCTTCATAATCGCCGAACGGCATTTTGCATCATTTTTTGTTACTTGAGCTTGGGCCAGTCCTGCCGACGCCATGAGCGCTGCGGCACTGACAAAAGCCGTCGCTTTCGCGAACGAAGTTACCTTCATGTCGGTTGTCTCCTCCTGCTGTGGTCATCGGTTCCTGCCTGATTTAGCGGCCGGGACCGTGCACATCCGGGCTGCTTTGCGGAACCAGAAAAAAGGTCGCCTGCGCTTGCAGGTGCCCCGTTGCGCGGACAATACGCTTTCGCTCGACGAATTGTCAAGGAAGAGACTATGCGTTTTGCCTCAGCAGCGGCTTCTTCTAGGTGGTTGATCCTTTAGGCATTTTTGATGTTTCGTTGGCGCAGTGCATCATTCCTAAAGGCCAAGGGTCAAGCCTGAATAGCCGCGTCGGGGCCGAGCCGCGGCCAAGGGTCAAGGGAAATCAATAGCTTCGCAGCTCGGCCGCCGTCGGCGCCGGGGCTGGCTTGAAGCCAGCAGTGGCAATCGCAAAGGCCGTGCGAGCGCCACTGCTGGATGAGGCGATAATGCGCACAGCTGAGCCGATTCTTGCTACTTCCGCGCGTGCGATGCGTAGCACGAAGTGTGTGTGTGAGCGCGCCGCGTCCGCACAAACACGCCGCTTGGGAATGGGTCGGCTACGGTGCGGACCCGATGGCCCGCTCGATCGGTGCGGTCAACACGCTCTGTTTCTCCGGGGAGGGGGCACGGGGGTACAACACGGACGCCCACGCGGCCCTGGGTTCGCTGATCGACGCCCTGGGTGGCTCGCGCGGCGCTCTGTCGGGGTTACCGGTAGACGTGCTGGGTTCGGGCGGCGTTGCCAGGGCCGTCGTCCATGGTCTCGCCGAGTGCGGCTGCCGGATCACGATCTACGGGCGCTCCGCCCCCTCGACGAAGCGGCTGGCGGCGGATTACGGCGCCGCGGGGCGCGGGTGGCACGAGCGGAGAACGCGGGACCGGCGCGAGGTGGTGCAATGTGAGTGTGTCGGGGTGCCGGCC
>CAZPPZ010000249.1:0-4711 GCA_964588545.1 uncultured Myxococcales bacterium
GTGTTCAGAAGTCGACTACTCCGCAGTCATAAGTCTCGAGCAGCCACTGGAGGATCACCGAGGTGTCAAGGCCGCCGCTGTAGGCGAGGACTATTTTCTTGGGCTTGTCGTTGCTCACTAGGTTTTTCTCCACGCCTCGTCTAGACGGTTCCGAGCAACCACGCGAGCAGCGCCTTTTGTAGGTGCAGCCGGTTCTCGGCCTCGCGTAGCACCACGGCATGGGGTCCGTCGATGACCTCGGCGGTGATCTCCTGGCCGCGATGCGCCGGCAGGCAGTGCATCACGATGACGTCAGCGCTAGCGTTGTCGACGACCTTCTGGTCGAGCTGATACGCCGCGAAGACCTTTTCTCGCTGCTCGGCCTCGTCTTCCTGCCCCATACTAGCCCAAACGTCGGTGTAGAGTACGTCGGCGTCTTTGGTCGCTGCCATCAGATCATTGCTTACAATGATCTCGCCACTGCCCATCGCCCGGGCTGCGGCCAAAACCTCGGCGTCGGCTTCATAGCCCGGCGGGCAAACCAGGGTGAAGCGCAGCCCGAGTTTGGCAGCCGCGAGCATCCACGAGTGCGCCATGTTGTTGCCGTCTCCGACGAACGCCACCGATAGGCCTTCGAGGCTGCCGCCGCGCAGCTCGCTCAGCGTGAAGCAATCGGCCAGCACCTGGCAAGGATGGTAGAGGTCGCTAAGCCCGTTGATTACCGGCACCTTGGCGCTCGATGCCAGCTCGACTACCGAAGTATGCGCGTAGGTACGCGCCATGATCAGATCCACCCACAGGCTGAGGTTCTTACCAATATCGGCTACCGACTCGCGCCGGCCCAACTGGATATCACTGGGGCCGAGGTACAGCGCCACGCCGCCGAGCTGGTGCATGCCGGTTTCAAAGGTGACTCGGGTTCTCAGACTGGGCTTCTCGAAGATCATCGCCAGAGTCTTGCCGCGTAGCCAGGCATGCTCGCAGCCTTTGTCGAGGTCGTTTTTCAGTCGAGCTGCAACATCGAAGAGATGGAGTATCTCTTCGGTCTCTAGGTCGCCGATGGTGAGTAGGTCTCTCTTCATAATTAGCCGTCCAAGACTTCTGTCATAACCTCGAGGCCTTCGTCTATTTCATCGCTAGTGATGATCAACGGGGGCAGGAAGCGTACTACATTACCTGCGGTAGCGTTGAGAATCAGTCCGTGCTCGAGCGCGGCTTCTACTAGCGGCCGGGCCGGCCGCTTCAGCTCCAGACCCCACATCAGACCGCGGCCGCGCGCCTCTGATACATCGTCGCGCCCGTCGGCCAGAGCCGTCAGCCGCCCGCCGAGATGTTGTCCCGAAGCTCTACAGTTCTCGAGTACGCCCTCGTTCTCCAGCGCATCGAGCACCACCAGGGCCGCTCGGCAGGCCACCGGATTGGCGCCGAACGTAGATCCGTGACTGCCTGGCACGAAGCCGCGCGCGGCGGCTTCGCTGGCCAGCACCGCGCCTATCGGCAAGCCGCCGGCCAGCCCTTTGGCCGAGGCCAGTATGTCGGGGACCACGTCCAGGTCTTGGTAGGCGTAGAGCGTTCCGGTGCGTCCTACGCCGGTCTGCACCTCGTCGAAGATCAGCGCAATGCCGCAGCTGTCGCAGATTTCGCGTAGCCCTGCCAAGTAGCCGGGCGGCGGAACGAGGACTCCGCCTTCGCCGATGATCGGCTCGACCAGTATCGCCGCAGTGTGCTCGCCGGTGGCTTCGCGTGCTGCTGCCGTGTCGCCGTAGGGCACATGTACGAAGCCGCCGGGCATGGGGCCGAAGCCCTCGCGCAGGTCGGCCTGGCCGGTAGCCGCCAGCGCCCCGAGGGTACGGCCGTGGAAGGACTTGAAAGCTGAGATGATCTCGTGGCGATCGGGGTTGGCCCGGCGCGCCATTTTGATTGCTGCCTCGGTGGCCTCGCTGCCGCTGTTACAGAAGAAAACCCGCTCAGCAAAGCTACTCGCTACCAACTGCTCGGCCAAACGCGCGCCAGGTTCGTGGTAATAGATGTTGGAGGTGTGCATCAGCGTTGCGGCTTGGTCGGCGATCGCCGAGGCCAGCCCGGGGTGACCGTGCCCCAGCGCGCTGACCGCAAGTCCCGAGAACATGTCGAGGTAGCTCTTGCCGCGATCGTCCCACAGTCGGCATCCTTGGCCACGCACGAATGCCACCGGCATGCGCGCGTAGTTGCCCGTGGTGAAACGGTCGGTTGTCTTGATGATGTCGAGTTTCTCGCTCATTGCCGTCTCTGAAGGTCGGCGAGCTCGCGGACGATTTCGGTCCCGACTCCCTCCCGCGTGAAAATCTCTAACAGTACCGCGTGGCTTACGCGGCCGTCGATTATGTGCACCTGGCCGACACCACCGGCCAGGGCAGCAATCGAGCACTCGACCTTGGGGACCATGCCGCCTTCGATACCGCCAGTGTTGATCTGCCGGTGCGCGGCCGCGGTCTCGAGAAACGCTTGGGGCTTTCCGGCGGCGTCGAAGATCCCGGCGACGTCGGTCAGCAGGATGAGTTTCTCGGCTGCCAGCGCCTGAGCTATTTCCGAGGCGACGAGATCAGCGTTGATGTTGTAGCCTAGTCCCTCTTCGTCGACTCCGATCGGGGCTATCACCGGAATGAACTGGTTGTCGCGCAGCTTAATGACGACCTCGGGGTTTACCCTCTTGACTCGTCCGACACGGCCGAGATCGACGGTCTCTGGTTGGCCGTCGTCGCCGTTTACTTCGAGAAGCATCTTCTCGGCACAAATGAGACTGTCGTCTTTGCCGCTTATACCTTTGGCGGTGCCGCCGTGGTGTTCGATGTTGGCGACGATGTCTTTGTTGATACGCCCCGCGAGCACCATCTCGACTACATCCATGGCCGCGTCGTCGGTGACCCGTAGGCCGCGCACGAACTTGGTCTTGATGCCGCTTCGTTCCAGCTCCTTGCCGATCTGCGGCCCGCCACCGTGGACGATGATGGGGTGGAGACCAAGCGAATTGAGCAGGACGATGTCTCGGGCGAAGCTGCTGCGCAGCTCCTCTTCGAGCATGGCGCTGCCACCGTACTTGATAACTATCGTACGGCCGGCGAAGCGCTGCATGTAGGGCAGCGCCTCGAGCAGTACCTCTGCTTTGGCGATGAGTTCTTCCATCTCGTGTCCCCCCCAGGGTTCGGGGTGGATCAGAGTATATAGCGGGATAGGTCCTGGTCTTCCAGGATCGCACCAAGCTTTTCTCTGACGTAGCTAGCGTCGATGCTCACAGCCGAACCGCCACGCTCGGGCGCGGTGAAGGACACGTCATCGAGCAGACGCTCCATGATGGTGTGAAGGCGGCGGGCGCCGACGTTCTCGGCCTGGGAATTGGCCTTTTCGGCGATATCGGCAATCTCTTCGATCGCCGACTGGTCGAACTCCAGATGCACCATTTCGGTGTCGAGCAGCGCGGTATACTGGCGAACCAGCGAGTTGCGCGGCTCGGTCAGTATACGGATGAAATCGTCTCGGCCCAGTGCTTCTAGTTCAACGCGCACGGGGAAGCGGCCTTGAAACTCGGGGATTAGGTCAGCCGGCTTGGATAGGTTGAACGCGCCCGAGGCGATGAAGAGGATGTGGTCGGTGCGCACCATGCCGTGGCGGGTCTTGACGGTAGAGCCCTCGACGATCGGCAGTAGATCACGCTGCACGCCTTCGCGTGAGACGTCAGGCCCCGCGTGCGCGGCGCCATCGCGACCACAGATCTTGTCGATCTCGTCGAGGAAGACGATGCCGTTTTCCTCGACCCGGCGGATCGCCTCAGCGGTTACACTGGCCTGATCGATCAGTGCCTGGGCTTCTTCTTTGGTGAGCGCTTCCAGAGCCTGAGCCACCGTCAGCTTCTGAGTGCGCTGGTCTGAGCGCAGGTTGCCAAACATGTTGCCGAGGGTCTCGCGCAGGTCGAAACCCGACTCCTCGAGGTTTTGCGGAGTGATGACCTCGAGCATTGCAGACGGCTGACGAGCGCTAGGCTCGAGTTCGACGCTGCGTTCATCGAGCTCTCCCGCCCGCAGCAGCCGACGGAGTTTCTCGCGGGTCTCGTCGTTTTCAGGTGAACCCTGGGGTCCACCCGGCCGCGTCGCCAAGGGCTCGCCCGGCAGCAGCGCCTCGAGAACCCGTTCTTCGGCGCGCTCGCGAGCGGCAACCTGCACCTTTGCGGTTTCTTCCTCACGAACCATGTCGATGGCAAGTTCGGCGAGGTCACGAATGATCGATTCGACATCGCGGCCGACATAGCCGACCTCGGTGAAACGCGAGGCCTCGACCTTGACAAACGGTGCTTGGGCCAGACGCGCCAGGCGCCGCGATATTTCGGTTTTGCCGACGCCGGTAGGGCCGATCATGATGATGTTCTTCGGCGAGATCTCTTCGCGCAGGTCCTCGTCTACTTGAAGACGGCGCCAACGGTTGCGAAGCGCGATTGCCACGGCCCGCTTGGCCGCGGCCTGGCCGACGATGTAGCGGTCGAGCTCGGAGACGATCTCGCGCGGGGTCATGGGATAAGCACTCATGACAGTGTTTCGGTAGTGATCGAGTCGTTGGTGTAAACGCAGATTTCACCGGCCAGACGCATGGATTCCTCGGCTATGGCGGCGGCGTCGAGGTCGCTGTGTCGGGGCCATGCCCGGGCTGCGGCGAGCGCATAGTTGGCGCCCGGGGCGATCTCGGGGGCACCATCGTTCGGGTG